>NZ_BOSK01000005.1:0-401037 GCF_018403305.1 Paenibacillus sp. J53TS2 | reverse complement strand
CTTGGAGCGTGAGTGTTTCAAGCGGCATATCTTTATGAGTTTTGAAGAAGCATTCGATGTTCTTGACCAATTCATGGACTTTTACAATAACCGCCGAATTCACATGAGTTTATATGGCTACTCTCCCGCTGAATTTGCAGTGAAACTGGAGAGAAACGAAGTAAACGCGTTTAGAATCGCCGTATAGTTGAGCCGAACTAAGGTTTGATCCTAAAGTGTCCAATATTCGGGGGCCTGGCCGATTTCGGCCATTCGTCTCTAGTACCGAATAAATTGTTGCACAAAATACAACATTTCCCAGATAGGCACAGGTGGGATAAGATCCATTTAGTTTAACGCGGCCAAGGTGGAGGAATGCGTGAGGAGAACTGCGATCGCGAACTGTGGGCTGTGGACTATGGACAGCGACGTTTAACCTCCTGTTGGTGAAGGTACCAGGCAAGCTAAGATGGCGGCAAGCTTGTCGTCGATGCCATCGTTGTGGCCGTAGCCGTCCCGCTGGACGCGGATACGGGTGAAACGGCAACAGCCGTACTCAACGATGTCGCCGCCATCTCCGTCCCTCCGCCTGCCTCTACACCCTTGGCCTGCTCTCGCTGGACTACAACCCGGATCGTCTGGAACAGGATCTTCAGATCGAGCAGCAGCGAATATCTTTTGATGTACATCAGGTCGTAACGGAGCTTGTCGGAGGGCGTGGTTGCATACCCCGCCATCACTTGGGCATATCCGGTTAACCCCGGCTTCACCATCAGGCGGTAGGTGTAATGCGGCAGCTCCTCCTTGAAGCGGTTAATAAAGAACGCCCGTTCCGGCCGAGGTCCGACCAAGCTCATTTGACCCAGAAGCACGTTAAACAGCTGAGGCAGTTCATCGATACGGGTGGCGCGGATCCATTGCCCCAGCCGGGTTACCCGTGTGTCATTCCGCCCGGCCAGCACGGGTCCAGTTCCAGTTTCCGCCCCATCCACCATGCTGCGAAACTTATACAGCGGAAACGGTTTTTCTTGCAATCCGATGCGCTCCTGCACATACAACGCCTTCCCCCGGGACGTCAGCGGGATCAGGACGAACATCACCAACATGACAGGAGACGCCATAAGCAGCAGCATCGAGGACACCGCAAGATCAAACAAACGTTTAAACGCCCGCTCCGGCAGCGTCAACTGCGGCGGCATAAGCGAGTAAACAAGCAAGTCGCCAATTTGCTGCGGTTCGGCGTCGGCCAGATAGAGCTCGTAAAAATCAGGAACGATGACCACTTCCATATTCCGTCGCCCCGCGTTCCGAGCCCACTCCGCCTTCATTTCGGGGGTGAGCCCTGGCCCGATGAGCAGCGTCTCCATCCCCTCCCACGCTTGCTCTGGCAGCGCTGCACCCATCCCGGGGCCCTCCTCGCGAACGATCCGTTCAACACGGAACCACGGCTTACCCTGCTCCAGCATAATGCGAAGCACCTCATCGTCCGGAGCCTCATTGCTGATGACAGCTAGTGTCTTTTTGCGACTAAACCCCTTGCTCTGAATATAAAACAACAGGAGGCGCAGTCCGAACGACAGCAGCAGTTGGGCCGCAAATGCGTAGAGAAGCAGGCTGGGGGTTAAACTGAACAGGTTGCTCGCATACCCAAATACGATAAGTTCCGCGGCAACAAATAACTGCGCCAGCAGTAAGTTCCACAGGAATTGCACCGGCTTCCGCCGTCCCGCCAAATCATATAGGTTAAAAAAATAATACGTCATCACTGTAAACATCCCCAGCCAAGGCGCGCTGCGGAACCGACTATCCCCCAGAACGGCGGGCGAGTGCAAATCCTCCTGCGGCAGCAGCGCGGCTGCAAGCCGGTAGCTGGCATAGATCACCAGGAGATCGAGCAGCAAGAGAACCGCCTTCATCCCGTTATTCCGATAAAGCTTGATCATAAGCTTCCCCCTCCTCCGCTTCCCCCAGGCGCGGCCGTACCCTGCGAGCTTCCGCTCGCTCCATCAACCCAAGCCCCGCATAGACCGCCGTCAAATCGCGGCAAATCCGCTCCAGATCGTACAGCCCCGCCAGCTTGCGGCTGTACTCGCCCATTCGCCCCCGCAGCCCGGCGTCCTGCTGCAGCCGCTCGAGTGCAGCGGCGGCTGCCGACACGTCCCCGACCGGCACGAGGTACCCGTTGCGGCCGGGGACAACGAGGTCGCGGCTGCCCCGTACCTCCGTCGCCACCAGCGGCTTGCCTGCGGCCAGTCCCTCCAGCAGCGCCTTGGGCAGACCCTCCCGCCTTGACAGGAGCGCTACGGCGTCGGCGGCTTGCAGCAGCTGCGGCACATCGCGGCGGTATCCGAGGAAGCGCACCGCCTGTGCTGCGCCGGACTCCGCGGCGAGCTGTCGGCAGCGCGCTTCCTCCCCACCAATTCCCGCCAGCAGCAACACTGCGGGGAGGCCCCGGCGGCGAAGCTCAGCGATGGCTCCAATCAGCTGACCCTGATTTTTGTTGCGGTTCAGCTCGGCGACGCAAAGCACGGCAAAATCGTCTGGGGCCAAGCCCAATTCGCGGCGCAGCCGCTCGCGTTCACCGTCCTCCAAGGCCGAGTGCAGCGGCAGGTCGACGCCGACCCCAGGGACGTAAACCGATCGGCCGCGCACCGGAAAAGCAGACGCCTGTCGTTCATCCTCCCGATTGATCGTGACAAGAACATCGGTCCACCGGGACAGGAATCGCTCTAGCGGATAATACAGCAGCCGGTTACGCCAAGGAGCCCCGGCATAGTAATGAAAACCGTGCGCGGTATATACGACTTTGGAAAAGGGTTGACCCGCCAGCCGAGCGGCCAGCCGGCAGACCACACTCGCATTAGGCGTATGCACATGAATCAGGTCGTACCGCTCCCGCTTCAACCAGCCGATGAGCTCCCGCAGCGCCCGGAGGTTACCGGGAGCGAGCGGGTTACGGCTAAAGGGCAGATCTCGGCACTCGAACCCCGCATGGTCCACATCCGCCCGGCCATGATCCGGGGCGGCGTAGGCATGAACCGTAAACCCGGCATCCCGGAGGTCGCTCATAAAAGGAAGGTGGAACGCCGCCAAATGGGCGTAGACCGTTGCGACATAGGCTGCTTTTCGCGTCATCCCTCATGCGCCTCCTTCGGCAGGGCCCGGGATGCCGGAAGCTTCCGGCCGGACGCCTGCTCGTAAAGCTCGATCCACTTCCCGGCGACGCGGGACATCTCATAGTTTGCCGCGGCATGCTCCCACCCGCGCTGCCCCATGGTTCCCCGCTCTTCCTGCGGCAGAGCCATGACCCGTTCCATCGCACGAGCCAGCACTACCGGATCCTCCGGCGGTACGAGGTAGCCGTTCACGCCGTCCAGCACCACCTCGGCGTTGCCGCCCACCGCAGTTGCGACAATCGGAAGTCGCCCGGCGCAGGCCTCCAACAGCACGATCGGGAGGCCTTCCCATTTGGAGGAGAGCACGAATCCGTCGGCCGCATGCAGCAGTGCCGGCATATCCGTGCGGATCCCGAGGAACCGTATGCTGTTTGACAATCCCAGCTCAGCGGCCTGTCTTTCAATATGCGGACGTTCCGGCCCGATCCCGGCGATCCAGAGCATGCTATTCGGGAAGCTCCTCCGTGCGTCGGCAAAGGCGTGCAGCATGGCGGGGTAATCTTTTTCGGGAACGAAGCGTCCGGCTGCCAGCCAGATAAATGGGCTTGGACCGTCAACGGCCGGCTGACCTTCCTCCTCCCCCCTCATTCCCAGCTCGGCTCGCAGTTGCAGGCGCCCCCGCTCGTCCCCACCAAAACGGCTGAGATCGATACCGTTCTCCATCAACCGAATTTTTCGGGCCGGAGCAATCCGGCGTTCGGTATAACCGCGCACAGCTTCCCGGCTGACATTGGTCAGCAAATCGCCCAGCGGATCGGTCATTCGATACAGCAACTCCCGCCGCCAGCCTCCCTCATTTACGTTGTGGGCGGTGCAAACCAAGTAGGGGATGCGCACGAACAACCGCGTGACGCGAGCCAAAATATTCGCGTGCACCAGATGGCTGTGGACCACGTCGGGCCTCGTTCGCCGAATGATACTGGCCAAGCGAACTATGGCTCGGGGGTCCGGCACGCCCTTCTTCATGCCGAGGCTGACGACATCGACCCCCAGTTTCCCAAGCTCCTCTAAGTACGCGACCGGGGGGATCATCGTCACCAGACGGACCTCGCAGCCTCTGGCCCGTAGCTCGCGGCACAGCAGCAGCACCTGATTTTCCGCCCCCGCGTAATCAAAACCGGTGATCAAAAACAAGAGCTTCATGTTTCATTCCCACTCCTTCCTGTTGCTTTGCTGGCAGCAGCGCCAAAGCTGTCATGGCCATCACTACATATTCATAGTTGAAGCCGAAGTCCCCGCTAGCCAAGGCGTAACCGATCGACTGAACCAGCAGGATGGCCAGCACTGGCGTGCGCTGAATAGCGGCCCACAAGGAGAACAACACGGCGAACGTCCACAACGTCAGACCCGCAAATCCCCCTTCCGCGGCGATCTCCAACACCAAATTATGCGGAAAATCCCGAGCTAAAGGCGGCGTCACGCTACCTAACCCGGCGCCGAGAAACGGGGAGGACTCCAGCTTCTCCAAAGCTCTCGTCTGCAAATCTAACCGGCCGATATAATTGTCGTCGCCCTGCAGCTGGTTCCGGTCGAACAGGACCATAAACCGGCTGCTCTCCACCCAAACCGCCAGTTGCTCCGCATAAGCCGATGCGATCCCGCCTGCGATAATCAACAGGAAGAGCAAGGGCATAGCCAAGCGAGTCAACTTTCCAAGCTTACGCTCCCGAAATTTGCGAATAAACCATAGGCCGAAATACAGCGCGTTGGCGAGCAAGAAAGCAGCTAGCGGTCCCCTTGACTGCGTGGCTAAAGCCGAAGCCAATGCCGCCCCCAGGGACAGTAGCCTGACCGGCAACGGAATTCGCGGAGCCCATAGACAGACCGTCGCCGTGATCAGCGAGGTTCGAGCGTTAAAAATCGGATTCCCGCCGGGAAGCGTTAATCGGCCTGGATATTCCTCGCTATACTCGCCAAGCAGTAAGTGTAAGATCGCATAAGCCATCCCCGCCAAAGCAACAACGGTCCAGGAAAATCGGCCGTACTTTCGATAGATGAGATAGACATACAACGCCGGAATCACTCCGTGCGCCAACAGAATGACTTCCTTCATGATTCCATTCGACTCCGCCGGGGCCCAAGTGAGCGAAATCAAGGCATAGGCCAGAAAAATTCCCCATAGCCAAATCCCTTGATCCCGCAACGTTTCGAGCACGATGGACGGTTTGAGCAGCAAAGCAACGCCTACGGGCAGCAGCGGTGCCCCGATTAACAGGACTAACGATTCGCCGGGAATGGCCAATTTATAGAAATAGGCAAAGAAATCAAAGTAGATGCAAAACGCAAACAGGTAGGCGGCGTCTACCTTCATTTTTAGCGACAGCAGGCATTGGAGAGTGAAAAATACAACTGTCGCAACAAGTAACGCCACCCATACTAAGCTGATCTCCGTCATGATCCGTTCCCTCTTTCCCTCTCTCCAGCAATACGCCGCATATAGGCCACACGAGCCGCCTCCTTGACGGTGATGTCCAAATGACGCACATGCTCCCGACTCACCCGCCGCCCGCGCCACTCACGGGCAAATCGCTCTATGGCGGAGAGATGGCGAATCCCGTTCTCCGGCTCTCCCGGCAGCTGAAGAAAGAACGGCACCGGCTCCGGAAAATCCGTCTCACGGTAAGCGGCGATGACCGGTAAGCCGTTAGCCAAATATTCGCGAACCTTCAGCGGCGAAGCCTCCTCCATGCCTTTTCGGTACAACGCCAGCGTGCCGATGGCGAGATCGGCACGGTCGAGCAATGTCTGATAACGATCGCGCGTCAGTTGACCGTGGAACACCATATTCGCCGGGGCCTGCAGTTTGGCTGTCTCCAACTCCGTGCGCTCCGGCCCGATGATGTCGAACCACCAGTCCGGTTTCGCCGCAGCCAACCGGGCGATCTCATCCAAACCCTGCCAAGCCTGGCCTGGCGAGCTGATGAACACGAATCGGACAGGTTCCTCGCTCGCGGAGGTGTCCGCATCCTTCGAAGCGGTCACCTCCGCAAACTGATCCAACGGAATACCGTTGCCGATGACCGCGTAACTTTTGGCGTATCGACGGAAGCCGTCGGCTTCGGCCAGCTCGCCGCTAACGAAGACGAAGCCCCCTGCAGCCGCCAGCACAAGTCGGCGTGTCAACAAGTGGTAGAAGCGGCGGAGTCTCAAGACTCCTCCTTCCAATGCCAGTTCAGCCACATCGTTCGTGTTGATCTCGAGTACGGAGGGATAATCGCGGAGCAGCCGGGGCAGAGAAGGATAAAACAAGTCGAAGCGATGGTAGATGACATCCGGATTCCAAGCCCGCACCTGGGCAGTCAACGCCTTAAAGCGAGGGGAACGGCCCAGCCAGCCGCGGTACTCCTCACGGAATACCGGCAGCCCGCCGGTTTCTGCCTCCGTCCACGCAGCAGCGGTTCCGCGGCTGAACAGAAACAACGCCGCTTCATGCCCTAACGCTTGCCAGCTAAGGGCTTGGCTGATGATTTTTTTGAACACACCGCTCTCCGGCCCTTCGTTCCAATGAATCAGATAGGCAATTTTCACGACTTCTCCCCCTTGCGGCTGTTAGGCCCCAGCAGTTCCAACACCAATCTTCGGTAAACGGATCGGTCCGACGATTTCACGAGCTGGCTGTTGTGCCATAACAGGGTGAAATCGCCGTTATACTTTCGACATTCCAGGTATAGATCGCGGATCGTTTCATAGGCTTGCTCGGGGCCTAGCCCCATATACTCCGGGTGCAGGATCGTCTGATCCATCACGATCAACGGACGCTCCCGAAGCGCCAGCTCCCGGCGGGTCTTCAGGTTAAAGACCGGGAATTCGTAGCAGACACCGCAGCGGAAGCCCGCGCGATCCGCATAGCTAAGCGTACTGTCGTAGTCCAGCCCGGCATCCTCCCAGAACTGCCATGTATCCGGCGCCCGCCATCGCAAATAATGCTGCCGCCCCCCCCACACCGCCTGGCGGATTCCATTGTCCTCTGCAATCTGTCGCAGTTTCTCATATTGTCTGCGGATGCGCACAGGGTTCAAAAACGTGTGGTAGCCTGGATGCAGTCCGATCTCATGCCCCCGTGCATGAATCTCCTGCAGGAGACGTTGAATCACAGGGTCGTCGATGGAGTAATTCCCATCCAAACCGGATTTCGCCCTATGCTCTTCGGTAATGAAAAAAAAGGCGCTGCGAAGTCCGGCTTCTTCACTTAGTTCCATCAACCAGTCAAACGTGTTGTACGGATCCCGGTCCAGCGCGCGCCGGGATCGAAGGATTATTCCGGCTTTCTTGCGGGCGGACTCAAAATCCCGACGGCGAAGGGCGTCCATCAGAATGTCGCGAATCATACGCAGCCGGCTGCGGCCATAAACGTAAAATGGATAATCCACGTCATGGCTGAGGTAGACGGATGCCTCCCGCTTCCTGCGAGCCAGTTCCGGCCAAAGCTTATGCAACAATTCCCACAACAGCTCCACATACTCGTTGACGATCGGACGATGCAAGAAGGACTCGCGACAAGCCAGAGAGCGCCGTCCCGGAAACCGGCCATGCCGGTCTCGCTCCCGAAACGCAACCTCCTCATACCTTGTCAGCATAAACAAGCCGCTGCCAAATACATCGAGACCGAGATAGAACCCTGCCTCGCCCTCTTCGCCAAGCGTCTCGAGGTAGCGGCCGGCGCGGCCCCTCTTCCCAAAGATGACCGGTAACGGTTTCTCCTCGGGTCCTTTCGCAGGCGGCGTAAACCGATCCAGCGGCTGTTTCGGTAAGGAGGCAGGAGTGAGCCACAACTGGTCGGGTATTTGCAGCAGCACGTCCGGCATGCGGAGCCTGCGGACCGGAGCATCTCCCCGTTCCACCACGGCTTCCGAAGTCAGTGCCAACTCGACATGTTCCCCATCTCTATATGCGATGGTATAGTCCAGACCAAGAAACTCGCCCAGGATCACGCGGTAGATGTACTCTCTCTCGGCGGCCCTTGCTGGAGGTGAATAAATCGTCAGCATCCCGTTATCCTCGCTCCTTGCCCAGTAGTGATAGCTCTGCAGAGACTTCGGTGGAAGCTTCTGCGGAGGTGCCTATGGAGGCCTCCCCTTCGCTGTCCGCCCCTTTGTACTTCCGCACCGAATGCCACGACAGCCCCAGATGCAGCACGTATCCCAGCGTGGACGCTGCGCTGAACAGCCCGATGGCAACCTCCACCGACTGCTGCGTATACCAGGCGAAGTACAGGGAACCCAAGATCAACGCCGTGCGAATGATCTCCCGATACAAGTGCAGGTCCTGACGCTCCATGACATCGATCGTAGAGCCGACGGAGTTGGCCACAAACTGGCTCAGGTACATGATCGACAAGATGCGAATAAAGCTGCCCGACCGGGCCCACTCCTCGCCGAACAGGAAGGAGAACATATACGGGCCGACGGCTACGATGAAGAAAATGACCAATGCGCCGAACAGAAAGACGTTGCGAACCGTTTTACGGAACAAAGGATAAAGTCTGTGGGGATGATTGATCATGGAGTCGGCGGATTCCGCCAAATACACGTTGCGAACAGAGGTCATAATCAACGTCATCGGGGAGCCGAGAATGCGCTGGCAGAGCGCAAACCAGCCGGCTACCTGCGGACCGTAGAACGAAGCGAGCAGGATGGTTGGCACGTACAGCACAACGCTATTCAACAGACCGGCGGCCATCGACAGAAACGGAAACCTCCGGTACCGGTAGGCGCTCTCTTTCAGGTCGGCCCAATCCGAGGTGATGGCCTGGCTTTTGACATCCCGGCGCCACAGCCTCCACTGCGGCAGCAAACCGCCGAAGCGTCCGATGATGTCACCGATGATCAACCCCAGCGGGCCGAGGTTGAATAAGCTAAGCCCAATTTGCGAGGAAACCTGGCTTAGGCTTTGCGTATATTTCGTCCGTGCCAGCGGTTTGAAGTATTTTTTGCGGATCGACCAGTAGTTCAGGATTTGGTAAAACCCGGCGCCGAACAAGCTGACGATAAAGAACAGGTAATAGTGCGTCAAATAGGACTCGTGCAGCCAAGCCGACAGAGGCTCCTCTAAGATATGAATCCCGATGCCGCTGGCGATGCTGACCCCGACGCAGATGCGCAGCGACAAACTCAGCACGTTGGAGGCGGTGCGGTCATCCTCTGGCAGCGTTATGGCATTTTCGTAGGAAAAAGAGATGACCATCAGCAAAATCCCGATGATGGACAGGTACATGGAGTACGTGCCGTATTCCGTCGGCGAATAAAGACGCGTCAACACCGGCAGCGTCGCCATCACGATCACCTGGCTGATCATCGTTCCGCTGGCCAGCACGGTCACGTTCCGCAGGAACCCGTCATTCATGAGCTTCCGCAGCAGGCCGGGCAGGTTCCGGATCCGCAGCAGCTTCCCGAGTTGCCTGAGATAGCGGATGAATGGGGAGAAGAGATTCTTCATCATGTTTGGCATAGCCGTCCTTTAATAAAATAAATTAGCCCATCAGCCTGCGAAGGTGTCCCGCGATGTGTTCCTGCACGTCCGCCTCGATCTGCGGCCAAATCGGCAGGGACAGCACTTCCTGCGACAACCGTTCCGCCAGCGGAAACGTCAGGCCTCGGTCGGCATAAACGGGAAGCCGATGGACCGGCAGCGGGTAATACACGATGCTGCTGATACCGGCTTCGGCTAACCCCGCCTGGAGCGCATCCCGCTGGCCGTTCAGCACGCGCACCGTATATTGGTGGAACACCTGCTTGTTGCCGTCCGGCACCTCGCCTGGAAGCATCAACCCGGGGATGTCCCGCAGCAGATCATGATAGCGCGCCGCGGCCTGACGGCGGTCTTCGTTCCATGCCTCAATATGGGGGAGCTTGACCCGGAGGATGGCCGCCTGAATCTCATCAAGCCGGGAATTGAAGCCCACACGTTCGTTGTAGTATTTTCGCTTCGAGCCATGGGTCCGCAGCATCGCCGCATTTTCGGCCAACCTGGAATCGTTTGTCACCAGCAAGCCGCCATCCCCATAAGCCCCAAGATTCTTCGACGGAAAAAAGGAATAACAGCCCATCTCCCCAATCGTTCCGATCTTCCGTCCCCCTGCTTCGGCGCCAAACGCCTGGGCCGCATCCTCAATCACGATCAACCCCCGGCGGCTGGCCAGGTCCATCAACCGCTCCATGTCCAGCGGACGGCCGAACAGGTGCACGGGGATAACCGCCTTCGTGCGCGGCGTTAACGCCGCCTCCAGGCTGTCCAGATCTAGGTTGTACGTCAACGGATCGACCTCCGTAAAAACCGGCTCCGCCCCCACCCGACTGATAGCCTCCGCCGTGGCGAAGAACGTGAACGGCGTCGTAATTACCTCGTCACCAGGCCCGATTCCAGCCGCCAGCAAAGCGATGACCAGCGCGTCTGTGCCGGAATTCAACGCAATCGCATGTTTGGTTCCCAGGTATTCGGCGGCTTCCTGCTCCAATTGTTTGACCTGGTTGCCCATAATGAACGCCGCTTCGTCCAGCACACTTTCGATGGCCTGCATCACCTGCGGCTTAAGCTCCGCAACCTCCCGCTTCAGATCCAGCAGGGGAATCGCCGACTGCGGTTTTCCTGCGGCCGTCGCCGTTCCCGAATCCGTCAGATTACCGACCTTGCTGTCTGTTTGTTGTCCTCCGATACGTAATGGTTCCATGCCCGCTCACCCTTCCTTAATAATCGCCACGGCGTCCTGCTCCAGCCGGTATTCCCGCCCGCAATCGCCGCACCGTCCTGCCCCCCCGCTAAAGCCCAGCGTCTTGCCGCAGCGGCACACCCAGCCAATGCGCCGACCGGGTACTCCGGCGATTAGCGCATAAGGCTGCACATCACGGGTGACGACAGCCCCGGCTGCGACCAAAGCCCACTCCCCGATCGTTACCCCGCATACGATGGTAGCGTTCGCTCCGATCGATGCGCCGCGCCCGACCCGCGTCCTGAGATAATCCTCGCTGCGGTTGCGAGGAAACGCCGCACGTGGTGTCCGCACATTGGTAAAGACCATGCTTGGCCCGCAAAACACCTCGTCCTCCAAAATGACGCCTTCGTAAACGGAGACGTTGTTTTGGATTTTGACTCCGTTGCCGATGCTGACGCGGTCTGCGATGTAGACGTTCTGCCCCAGGCTGCACCGGCTGCCGACGACCGCGCCGGACGACACGTGGGCGAAATGCCACACTTTCGTCCCTTCCCCAACCTGCGCCCCCGGGTCGACAACCGCGGTTTCATGAATATATCCGTATCCGTTCATGTGATTAACTCCTCATAAGGTTAATGGGTGAGTCTCCGCGCAAACCGCCAATTGATGTAAAAGTACAGCATTCTGTAACTGAACTCGTCGGCAGCACCAAGCCAGGCGAGCGAACACTACAGCAAGTAATACCGCTCCGGCTTCGCCTGGTCCTTCATGGCGTTCCGGGTATCGAGCAGACAGCGGCTGGTGCGGCCGATCAGCTCATAGTCAAAGCCCGAATGATCGGTCGCGATCACCGCGATATCGGCCTCCCGCAAACGCTGCTCGGTCAGTTCCTCACACGTATAGGTGAGGCCATGGTGCTTGAACTCCGCGATATGCGTGTCACTGGTCCATACGGTAGCGCCCCGCTCCTCCAGCAGCTCGATCATCTTCAGCACCGGCGATTCGCGGTAATCGTCGATGTCCTTTTTGTACGCGACGCCCAGCAAATAGACGGTCGAGCCGCTCAGCGATTTGCGATCCCCGTTTAAGATGTCGCCGATCCGCCGCACGACGAACTCGGGCATCGCATTGTTGATCTCCCCCGCCAACTCGATCAATCGGGTATGGTATCCGTACTCCCGCGCTTTCCACGTCAGGTAAAACGGATCGACGGGGATGCAATGTCCGCCCAATCCCGGGCCCGGATAAAAAGCCATAAATCCATAGGGCTTGGACTTCGCCGCTTCGATCACTTCCCACACGTTGATTCCCATCCGGCTGCAGAGAACAGCCATCTCATTCGCCAAAGCGATGTTGATATGGCGGAAGGTGTTCTCGTAAATCTTCTCCATTTCCGCGACAGCCGGGCTGGATACGACGTGCACATCACCGTTCAGGACCTGCCGGTACAACGCTTCGGCTACCTCCGAGCATGCAGGCGTGACGCCGCCGACGACCTTGGGCGTATTCTTTGTGTTGTAGGTTTTGTTGCCGGGGTCCACCCGTTCCGGGGAATACGCCAGGAAAAAATCCACCCCGCACCGAAGCCCCGTCGCCTCGAGGATGGGCTTCACCAGCTCCTCCGTCGTCCCGGGGTATGTGGTGCTTTCCAGCACGACCAGCATGCCCGGATGCAGAAAACGAGCGATCTCCCGCGTGGAATTCTCCACGTAGCTCGTATCCGGCTGCTGATAAATATCCAGCGGGGTCGGTACGCAGATCGCTACGGCGTCCACTTCCTGCAAAAACGCATACTCGGCGGTGGCCAGCAGCCGCCCGTCTTCCACCATCCCGCGCAAGTCCTCGTCTACGACATCACCTATGTAGTTGTGACCGCGGTTCAGCATTTCGATTTTCCGGCTCTGCACGTCAAAGCCGATGACCCGATAGCCCGCTTTCGCTTTCTCGACCGCCAGGGGCAGACCGACATACCCCAACCCAATCACACCGATTACCGCGGTTTTGTCCCTTAGCTTACGCAGCAGCTCGGCTTGCCCGTTCCCGGAATTCTTCGTATTCTCCATCCAACTGCTTTGCATCCCGCTATGCATCAGCTATCGCCTCCTTCCTATCTAAAGGTTGGGCAGGTTCACCGCTGCCCCCGCCGGTCATATCCAGGGCTAGTTTCACGGCGCGAATGCCGTCCTCCAGCGAGATCTCCGGTTCCCGGTCTTCCCGAACAGCCCGGACCAAGTCAGCAATGATACACTGGTGACCCGGCACGCCGTAAGGATCCTCGTCCACCCTGCGGATCAACGCCTCCGTCTCTTCCCGTGACATTGAAGCGCATACCCAATGCCGGATCCAATTGGCCGTCTTGCCGCCGATCACGGCGTAGCCTTCCTCCCCGAACACGGAGATGCTTTCCTCGAGGTTATGCCCGTACACCGTGGTGGCGGCTTCGATCACGCCCAGCGCGCCGCTGTCCAGCCGGATCGCCGCGATCGCCACATCCTCCGCTTCGATCTGCTTCAGCCGTGTGGCTGTCAGCGACTTCACCTCTGCAACCGGGCCGAACAACCATTGCAGCAAGTCCAGGCCATGAATCGCCTGATTCAGCAGAACACCGCCGTCCATTGCCTTCGTTCCCCGCCAGGCCGCCTGATCGTAATAGGCTTGGCTGCGGTTCCAGCGAACGGTCATGTTCACGTGGCTCAGCTTGCCGAACCGCTGCTCTGCCAGCGCCGCCTGAAGCACTCTCATCGCCGGTCGATACCGATTCGGATGTACGACCGTTGCTTTGACGCCGCTGAAGCGAACGGCTTGCCGCAGCTGCTCCGCCTCCGTCAGGTCCAGCGTCACCGGCTTCTCCAGCACGAGATGCTTGCCCGCCCGGAGCGCCTCCAGCGCCAGTGCCCCGTGCAACCCGCTGGGCGCGCAGATGCATACCGCGTCAATGTCCGGCTGCTGCGCCAGCATGGTGCCGAGGTCCGGATAAGACGCGGCCGGCGTGATCGCTCGCAGCTCCTCCAAACGGGCCGGATTCGGATCGCACATAGCCACTAGTCTAGCGCCTTCCGTTTTTTCAATCGCGTCGATATGCTTGTAAGCAATATGCCCGCAGCCCGCGATGGCGAAATTCATCATTTGACCGCCCTCCCTTTATATTTCTTCTCCATCCGGACCAGGGCGTCTCCAAGCTCCGAATAGTCATCCGGCAGGTGCCGACGAGCCTGTCGGCTTTTTTTGTTGCGCATATGGCGGGCATCCAGAATCAGCGCCAAGCTCAGTCCCGCAAACAAACCCACGAAGCTGGCGAGCGCGAGATTCAACGCCTTGCGCGGGCTGACCGGCGTCTTCGTCTCCTCCAGACTGGCGTAATCGAGAATGGAAACATTGGCTCCTTCCACGATTTCTTTGGATTTGGCGATAAACGTTTCGGCGAAGGCGTTGGCGATGGCTACCGCCTGCTTAGGCTCGTCTCCTGTATATGACAACAGGATTACCAGCGTGCCCGGATCGGTGCGGACTTTGATCTTTTTCAGCATTTGGATGACCGTGTCAGGGGTGGATACCTTCTTTTTGACCTCGGCGGCGACATAACGGCTTTGAATGGTATCCTCATAGGTTTTGGTCAGCATTTGGCTGGCCAGAAACTCATTGTACGTACTCGATTCCGGATTCGAGGCGATATTGGCGACCAGACTTACATTCGCGCGGTAGGAGGGAGTCACCACTTCATTCAGAAGAATAGCCAGTCCGACGCAAGCCGCCAATACGATGATAAATGCCAGAAAATGCCGCCGGACGGCATTCCACACGGCTACCATATCCATGATTGTTCACCTCATTCGATTAATGCCTGCAAGCTCCGGTTCTCTGTAAATTCCACAGGTTCATCCGGGATAGCCATTGCCGCTTTCTCCGCTCCCGCCAGAACCCGTTCCCCAAGCTCTTCCATGTTTAGGCTGATCATCCCGTACTGTTCGGATAAAAGGCGGTAGTGTTTCACTACGGCTTCCAACGATCTGAACGTCTCATCTTCTGCCGCGTTGTAGGGATGAAGCCAGAGATGATACACCTGTCCCTGCCGGGCGGCATGGGTCATACTGTCCTTGATCCTCTTGATTCGAAGGGGCTCCAGCCGCCTAAGCGGTCCTGGCGGTGTCCGGAAGAAGAAGCTTGCCGGCAGATCGATCGGCAGTCTAGGCGAAATCGAATCCACCGGGTATGTGTGATGCCCGGTCAGGTTCATGTAGCTGTCGCCGAGCCTGAGTGCCCGGCGCAGAAAGTGATCGGAAACCGAATATCCCGCCCTGTATAGCGAGTGGCGTGGATTTCCCCGGTAGGTCTTGAAACCGAGTTCCGGGAGTTTGCGCATGTACTGACTGCGCAGCTGGTTGCGCGGGAGCACTAGGCTTTGGAGGTGAATCCCTCTTTTCTCCGCTACAGCTACGGCAGCCTGCAGGTCGCTGTAAAACTCGTCGACAGTCTGTCCTTTCTCCATACAGTAGAAATGCGAAAACGTATGCGAGCCAATCGCTTGGCCCGGGGTTCGGCGGATATGCTCGATCAGCGTTGGAGCAAAGAAGTAAGGATCTTCTGCCTCACCCTCCCCAACAGATCCGGCTTCGATCTCACCGTAAGGCGAAAGCCTATTGTCGGCGTAACTAGGCCTAAGTGCCGGCAGACCGGCCAGCAGTTCGCGACGATCCGCAAAAAACAGCATTCCCACCGTCGCCCAAGTTGCATGGACACCGGACTCCCGGAACAACTCTAGCACGTCGGAAATCCGTTCCCTCTCTCGCAACCATTTCGTTCCATACTCCGCCTTGGTATAAAGATCGCGGACTCCCCAATAGAGCTCGAAATCGAGCGAAACGACTAAGATTCCCGCTTCCTCCGCCAATTTTGACTCACCTCTTTTCGGGCCAAGCTGTGGTATCTACCGTTCTACCAAGTTGGTTGCTATATAGTCTTATATTCCGCGTCCTGCCAATTTAGTAGCCCGATTTATAAAATTCACCTTACGTTTTATTGAACCACCACGTTTTGATTGGTCGTCGAGGAGGTCTTCACCTTGAAAGAGGCAGCGGTAACTCGGTTCCCCGTACAGAGGAGATTCCTTTGCGAGTACCCGCGCAGATACGTCGTCAGGTCGATCCCGCCGCCCTTCGGCATGCGGATCACGTTGTTTTCGATTCGCCCATTCTCGGCGTTTTGCCAAGTCCAAATCCCTCGCTCGCCGTTTTGCAGCTCATTGCCCCCGATGACGAAATCGCGAATATTCCCGAGGCGAATCGCCGTCGTTCCTTTGATCTCACTTTGGCTCCCCATGGTGATGGCATTGCCTTGAATGGTCACATTCTCAACGACCGGCCCAGCCCCGACTTCGATCGCGGCATAGAAGCTGCCCCTGCCGGCAATTTGGTTTCCCTCTACTTCGCTATCTCCCCCGTAGATGCTGATCGCCGCATACATGTCCGGAGCCAATCGGCCTTTTTCCACGCCCATATAGAAGTTGTTGCTCAAATAAGGATTGTTGATCGTATTGCCGCGCACAGCGACCCCTTTCGCAAACACCTTGACCGCCCGTTTGGCGCAATAATCGAAGCGGTTTCCGACGATTTGACTACCGACTGGGGTACCGCGATTCTCTTCCATGGCCGGGTCCTCGTAATAAATGCCGTCGCCATCGTCCGCCGGCCCGATATGGTGAATGCTGCAGCCGATGATCGATACCTTTTGTGCGGCCCGCTCCTTGCTCCCCCAGGTTGTTGTGACGTAAATTCCTCGGGCGACAAGACCGGCTCCGCCTCCGTTTCGAGCGATGACGTCCGCAATCTCTGCGCCCTGGATGGCAATCGACTCTGTGTTGCCGAGTACGACGATGCCGGACACAACCCCCGCATAATAATCGCTGCGCCGGTCACTGCTATGCGTGGCCCCCTGGACGAGCAACCCTTGAACCGTAACTCGTGCGCTACCCCCGGCGATCGTCAGCACCCGGTTCACCCGCCGATTGCCATCAAGGACAAGGCCGGTCAACAGAGTGTCTTTGCCCGTCACCCGCATAAGTTCCCACCCAAAGCCGCTGGACCCCGCGCGAATGATCGAGGTACGTCCGTCTCCCTTGAGCGTGGTATTGCCCCCAACCCTCAACGTTTTGGCCGGATTGACCAGGTAAACTCCCTTGGGAAAATAAACGGTATCTCCGGTTGACGCCGCCTGGTTCAGCGCTTTCTGAATCGCCGCGGTATCGTCTGTAACTCCGTTCCCCTTCGCCCCGAAATTCGTTACTGTTATCATGGTCTTCCCTCCTATGCATTCGTTTGATTATATATAATGCCAGGTCTCTCCGAAGGGAGCGGCTGATGGCCATGATGGTCCCGCCCGCCTCCACGCATATTCGTATGGACAAGATCATAGGCTGGCAGTAAGGCACGGTATGCCTTAAAAAGAAACCAGAGGTAATCCTATGGACAATCGCGATGTATTGGAAAAATGGGCGGAATTTCACGTCCGCAAATGGGGCTGCAGCGCACGCCTAGCCCATTGGGAAGCCCCAAATTCGGCTGCGCGGGCGGAGGGACTGTTGTTCTTCAAACGAAAAGGCCACTTGTATTTGCCGCCGTTGAACCCTTACCACCCCTTTGCCTTCTACCCGACCCCGACAGACAAGCCTTACAAGCTGACTCGCCAATGGCACGAAGCAGCCAAAGCGATGATTCCGGATTTGCTGAAGGCGCAGCGTAGCGCAAGCTTCGTACTTCCTCCTGAGATTGCCGACATCCGCCCTTTCTTGTGGAGCGGTTTTAAAGCAGAGGTGAAGTACACGTATATCGTGAAGCTCCCCTACACCCTCGATCAGGCCAGTACGGAGATCCGCGCGAAAATCAAAAAGGCGACCGCCGCTGGCTACCGGACGGCGGTGACGCGGGACATGGGCGAGGTGCATCAGTGCTTGCAGGGCACGGAGTCGCGGCAAGGCTTCAGCCACCAGCTTACCCTGCAGGATCTTGAGCGGGTCCAGGACCTGCTTGGGGATCAAGCTTTTCGCGCCTATGTCTGCTATGCGCCAAGCGGAGAGCCGGTCAGCGCCAGCGTTGTGGTTGCATTAGACGGCCGGCGCGCATTCGGGTGGATCGCTGCCAGCAAGACGGAACATTTGAACCGCGGCGTGGTTCAGCAATCGCAAAGCTTCGCCCTGCAGGATTTATCGGATGCCGGCTTCGCCGAATTCGATTTCGCCGGGGCCAATCTCCCGACCGTCGCATACTCCAAGACCAACTGGGGCGGCCAGGTCACGCCCTACTATCTCGTCCGCCCTCCGGGAGTTAAGGAAATTCTTAGAGCAGGGCGCGATTGGGTACGGTTTGTTCGAGGAACCCGATCCCGCTGAGAGATGAAACGTTCGCCCGATTTTCCCCCTTCCCATTTATTGAAATTGATATATAATAGACATAAGTATTAGTTCGTTATAACGAACGTACCAGCGAATGACACTGACCTTCCATCATTATCAGTCTGCTGCAAGCTAGGAGGGCCGAGTTGTAAGGGAAAGGATGGGATCATTTGAAGAGGGTGAGGGTTCGGGGCTACCGCAAATATGCCATGGCTGTGTACGCCGCTTCCATCCTGGCTGGGGTCGTGTGGCATGCAGGACAGGCCAGCGCCGCAGACCAAATCAAACTGCGGATCGGAACGGAGTTAAGCAGTGAGCTGCCGATGAGCAATTTAAAGCCCGGGGACCGGGTAGAGCGCACGTTTACGGTCGCCAATGACGGCACCGTCGCTTTCGATTACAAAGTGCGTACGCGCTTCGTCACGGGGGACACGGAGTTCTTCGATGTTCTGCAGTTAACGGTGAAGGACGGAGACACCGTCATTTATGACGGCGCGCTGCATCTGGAGCAACAGGATATCGCCCTGGGACGCCTTGCGGCGGGCGGGGAGAACGAGCTGGATTTAAGCGTGGTATTTCCGGAAGAGGCCGGTAACGAGTATCAAGGCAAATCGGCGACGATCGCATTCAGCTTCTCCGCTTATGCCGAGGAGCCTTCGAACGGCGGAGGCGGAGGTTCGAATCCTCCAGGCGAGGGGCCTTCCCAGCCGAATAATCCAACTCCGGTGGACGGCGGTAATCCTCCAGGCAACCCTGAGGTGAAGCCGGATTTACCAGGCGGGCAACCTCCGGAGAATCCCTCCGCGGACAATCCCGATTCCACCACGCCAGAGCAGCCGGAAGACCCCGCTCTCCCGCCGCAGGAGCAAACCCAAACGCCGACGGAACCGGGACCAGGGCCGGGGCCGGGCGACAGCGGCTCGGGTATGATGGAAGAGCTGCCACAAACGGCGAATCCGTGGTTTAACCTGATTCTGATCAGTTTGTTCGCCACGGTCGGAACCGGAATGTTCCTACGCAAATCCGGACGGGGATAAACATGCGGTGCAAACGTTCGTTACTGCGAATGGCCGCATGGTTGGTGTTTTCCATCTCCTTGGTTGTGTTGGCCTACTCTACGTACCAAGCAGTCAGTGCCCCGCTGGAGGCACAGCAAGCCCTGCGGCAATGGGATGAGCTTCAGCGGGAAACAGAGGGTGGCAACGCGGCGCGGACAACGGACGAAAACCCGCTTTCCCCGGCGTTAGTCGGAAATCTTCGGCAGACGGGCGGCGATGGAAGTTCGGCAGCGCCTACCCGAACGGCGGCGGAAGGCAAACTTCTCGGCGAGATCGCCTTCCCCTCCCTCGATCAGCGCTATGCGATCTTAGAGGGGACGGGGAGCGAACCGCTTAAACTGGGGGCCGGACATTATACCGGCAGCCCGCTCCCCGGTGAAGACGGCAACAGCGTGCTCGCCGGACACCGGGATACCGTTTTTCGCAATCTGGGTAAGTTGAAAGCGGGCGATCGGATTGAAGTGGAAACGACCTCCGGACGCTACACCTATGAGGTGACGGGGCGGAGAATCGTCGACGAGAGCGATGCCGATGCGGTCCAGTCCTCCGCCGAGCCGCTGCTCACGCTGATTACCTGTTACCCGTTCACCTATGTCGGGCCAGCTCCAGAACGGTTGCTGCTTACGGCAAAATTAATAGAAAAAGCGCCGGATTCCTAACCGGCGCTTTTTTCATGTCTATCGAATTAATCTGCGGGAATCTCCATCCATTCCACGCCGTTGCCGTTTTGTCGCAGCAGCTCGGCGGTTTCCGCCAGCTTCTCACCCTGGTGGCAGGAGATGATCAGGTAGTCGGTATCGGTCGCCCCTGCCTCGATTTCTATCTCCAGCATCCGAATCATCGAGGCGGTTCTGTCCAGCACCATCCGAGCCATGGTTTCAAGCAACAACGTAAGCTGATCAGAGGAAGTATGCGGCTCGATGCGGATGGGCTCATTTGGGCCGTCGGCCAAACGCGCATTGCTGGCAAATCCCGCTGCCAGGCCGCTGCGTAGCGCATGTTCAGCCACGGTCGCGGCATAACGGATCCCCATCTCGATACGCTCCGGTTCGATGACCGTTCTCCACATCGAATCGCTGGTCTCCAGGTTCAGGTAGATCATCAGCCGATGGTCGGCTGTATAATCGCGTTTATGTACCTGCAACTCGCCTGTACGAGCGGTCGCTTTCCAGTTGATGTTGCCTAGCGGGTCACCGGCCCGGTATTCGCGAATGCCCGCCGTCAGGAACGGATCCTCTATGATCCAGCGCCGTACGGGCAGCTCCCCCAGCCAGCTGTGGTTCGGCAGCGGCAGCTCCTGCAACTCCAGAATCCGCGGGTACACCAGCAGTTCTAAATCCAGGGGGAACCGCTTGACCTCAGCATTCAGCCCCAGCGGATCGCCCGTCGTCATCGTAGCCGACTCTAGCCGGTATTGTCCCCGGCGTGAGCAAGTCACCTCGTGGCGCCGGGTAATTTGTCGGTAGGACCGCAAGTAAAACAAGCTGCTGTGGTTCTGATAGATTTCCCCGGCATGGATATTTAGATTGCTCTGCCGCCCGAACGTCAGGCCTGCGGCGATGCTCGACTCGAGGCGCAGCCACGGCAGCGGCAGCAGCTTGGCGTTGGCGATGACCTCGACCATTTCGACGGTATCCCCTTCGAACACCGCCCGCTCGGTGAAATAACGTCGATAGCTTATGCCTTTAAGCGCCCGCCTGCGATACACGAACGCCAGCAGCAAGATAATCAGCACGGCGCTGACAAGTAGCCATGGTAGCTGCATCGACATTGGTTAGTCCCCCTGTCTCCCCTTTGCCGCAAGCACGGTCTCCGCCGGCACCTCCACCTGCTCGAGTGCCTGGCGAACCACCTCGGCGCCAGGCTGGTCTGCGCCGCGCAACCCGTGGCGCAAGAGCAGCCGATGCGCAAGAACCGGCGCAGCCACCGTCTTGATATCGTCCGGCGTCACGTAATCGCGGCCGTGCAGCAGCGCAAAACCTTGCGAGGCGCGCAGCAAGCTCATGCTCGCCCGTGGGCTCGCCCCCAACTTAACCTCCGGATGCTTGCGAGTCGCCTCGGTGATCGCCACGATATATGCGAGTAGGTCTTCCTCCACGCGGACGGACTGCGCGAACCGCTGCGCTTCCGCCACCTCCGCGGCAGAGGCGGCTGGACGAAGCTCCGTTAGCGGCTGGCGTTCCTTAAAGCGCCGTAGAATGGCCACCCCCTCATCGGACGTCGGGTACCCCATGGCGATCCGCATCAGGAAGCGATCCAATTGGGCTTCCGGCAGCGGGAACGTCCCCTGCTGATCGACCGGATTTTGCGTTGCCATAACGAAAAACGGGGCCGCAAGCGTATGCGTGACTCCGTCGATCGTCACCTGCCGCTCCTCCATGCACTCCAGCAAGCTGGACTGCGTTCGCGGTGTCGCCCGGTTAATCTCGTCGGCCAGCAACACGTGGGTGAACACCGGCCCGGAGCGGAACTCAAATTCGCCGGTCTTTTGATTATAGAAATTAATGCCGCTCAGGTCCGATGGCAGCAAGTCCGGCGTAAACTGAATCCGCTTGAATTCGCCGCCGAGCGATTTGGCCAACGCCTTGGCTAGCAGCGTTTTCCCGGTACCCGGCACGTCCTCCAGCAGCACATGCCCGTTCCCGAGCAAGGCGGCGAGCAGCAGATCAACCACGTCCTCCTTCCCAACCACCACCTCACTGATATTGCGGCGAATCCGCCCGATGATCTCTACCGCTTCCCGTAGTTCCATAGTAAAACCACCTTTATCGCAAAATTAAGAGTCCGTTGTTACCGCTTTCCTTTTACTATTGACCAAAGCGATCAGTCCCGAAGCCACTCACTTAAGTCCACCACCGAACGCATGGCGTATTCCTGTCGGACCGGCACGCCGTCTTGCAGCACGACCAGACAGGGGACGCTGGCAATCTGCCACCGCTCCCGCAGCTTCGGGGTATAGTTGATGTTCAGCTTGGAAACTGGAATGCAGGGGCCGGACGCCAGGACGATCTCCAGCATCTTTTCCGCCAACTGGCAAGTCCCGCAGAGAGCCGTTACGAACAATAAAGCCTCTCTGCCGCTTGCCTTCTCCGCATACTCTGTCTCCACCATCTTCTCCGTTTGCATCAGCCATTCCTGCTCAGTGATTTCGCGTAGGGGCACGGGCTCCCACCTCCCTGTCATTCTCCTAATCCCTATCATAGCATAGGAAAACGGCCCTTTCGCCAAAAAAGCGAAAAGGCCGCCGAGGATCCGGCTTTACGCCGGGCGTTTCGTAAACACGTAGAAGGTGACGCCAAATTTGTCGGTGACGATCCCATACGCCGGACTGAAAAAGATCGGCTGCAGCGGTTGGTGCACCTCGCCCCCCTGCTTCAGGGCGTCAAACAACCGTTGCGCGTGCTCCGTCGTGTCTACCGTGAGGCACACGGTCACCTGGTTGCCGACGCTGTGCGTCTCTCCCGGTAACTTGTCCGATACGTACATTTCAGCGTCTCCCAGCTTCAGTACCGAGTGGTTGATGCGCTTCTGCATCTCTTCGCTCATCGGCTCCTTGGGCTCCGGTATTTCGCCGAACGTTTGCTTGAAGACTACCTTTGCCTCCAACGCTTGTTCATAAAACGCAATCGCCTCTGCCGCTTCTCCATCCATCGCAATCAACGGGCTAGCCAACATGATCATTTTCGATCCGCTCCTTATTAGTTGTCACTTCCCCGGACACCGAAGCGCCGGTTCAAGTCCGTTTCGCTGGACTTTGTACTTAGTGTAGCTCATAATAGTGACAACTATTGTCATAATTAAAAAAATGATGAATGGAGCTTTAAAACCATGTCCAAATCGAAACGGCTCATGGAGCTGATGATGACCGTCAACCGCAAACGAAAGTTCACCGTCAAGGAATTGGCCGATGAATTCGGCGTCTCGCCCCGCACGATCCTTCGGGACCTGCAGGAGCTTGGCGAACTCGGGGTCCCCTTATATTCCGAGGTTGGACCGCACGGCGGATACCAGGTGCTAAACGAACGCGTACTGCCTCCAATCGCGTTTACCGAAGAGGAAGCGGTGTCGATCTTCTTCGCCAGCCACGCCCTGCGCCATTATGAGTTTCTCCCGTTCGAAACGGAAGCCTCCTCGGCGCTCGGCAAGTTCTATCACTATATGTCCGGTGACGTACGGGACCGGATCGATCAAATGAAGAACCGCATCGACTTCGTGACCCCGTCGCGACAATCGGCTTTTCCTTTTTTAGGATTGTTGCTCGAAGGAGCCATTCAGCAGCAAGTCCTCCGTATCAACTACGAATCGCGCCACGGCGTCTCTACCTGCCGCCAGATTCAGCCAGTCGGTATCTTCGCCAGCGGTGGCTTGTGGTATTGCCCTGCCTACTGCTTCGAGCGCCGCGATTTCCGCTTGTTCCGCTGCGACCGCATCGTCGCAGCCGAACCCGCCGAGGGATCCGGTGTTCCGGAACCGCTCGATCTGCGCCATGTGCACCTCGGCAACTGGGAGGAACACCTCGGGCGCAAGCCGGCGCGGGTCAACTGCGTTGTCGAGCTCAGCCAGCTGGGCGTCGAAGCGTGCGAAGGCCTGCTTATCCGCCGCAGTCTGAAGCTGAACGTCCGCGAGGACGGCTCCGGCCGGCTGGAGGGACCGATCCCGGCCAGCGAGCTCCCGTACCTCACTTCGTTCTTCATCGGTCTCGGCCAAGATGCCACCGCCCTCGAACCGCCGGAGTTGGTGGACTCGATCAAGCGGAGGTTGACCGAGCTGCTGGAGAAGTATTCTTAGGCCATATTACATCGACAGCGAACCCGCCGTCGCGATCTGGTGGTACAGGCCGTTTACGTCCAGCGTGCCGAACACATTGTTCTGGTTAAATACGAGGCGCTCCGCCTCCAGCTCTTCCAGCAACAAAACGCGGCCGTTCACATAGTCCAGCAGGCGGTCGCGCGCCGACGCGGCGCGGCTCAGTACCCCGCCATAGCGGATGTCGAGCACTTCCCAGCCAAACGGCTTATACGTTCCAAGCCACAGCTCCCGATGCGCCACCCGCAGCTCTTCGACCCGATGACGCAGCTCCGGCAGCGTCTCGTCGGCGATCTGCCGCAGTCCGTCCCGGTCCCCGGCGTCGTAAAGGCGCTTGATCGTCACGCCCAGCGTCGACTTCACGGACAGCGCGGCGGCGAGCTTTTCGTAGAAGGCAAACATCGCGGCAAACAGCTCCGTCAACCCGCTTCCTTCTGCCTCACGGTAGCTCCGCCATTTCTCGGCCAGTCCGCCATAATAATCCGGCAACGTCCCTTCCATGCCTTCCACGTGCTTGTCGAACAAGCCGATCAGCGGATCTTGCCAAAGCAAGAACTTCGACGGATTCGCGCCGTAATAGTTCCCCTCGTGGACCTCCGGCACTTCGTCCATCCCCTTCAACGCTTCGAGCGGCCCGAACAAATCGAGCCCCGTGCAGGCGGCAAGCCGCTTCTGCAGATGCTCGTCCGTCACCTCGCCGTCATGGTACCCGTACTCCGCAAACAGCTGCAGCCCCGGCAAAATCACGAAATGATTCGCCTCGTTCCCGTTATCGCCCCACGCGGTCGCAAACACCTCTCGCAGGCCGCTCCGTTTCGCCGCACGCAGCGCCGGGTGCATGGACGACCACGTTTTGCCGTGGTTCGGGGCCATCAAATTCCACATGTGGATGCCCCCCGCGAAGAGCGGCTCCGACCCGAGCAGCCGGTGCTTGTCGAACACTTCCTTATACGCGTTCTCGTCCGTCCCCCAGTAGTTCCAGTAGACGAACCGGAGGCCGTCCGGGATCTTCGCCATATTTTCCGCGGAAAAATCCGCCTCCATGTTGTACAACCCGCCCTGCACGTCGTTCGACAGCAGGTTGAAATACATGTCGCTCCAGATCATCGGTTCAAGCCCTAGCTTCCCGGTGATCTCCATGACCCGCCCCACGTGCTCGTTCATCACCTCGAACCGGTCGCGGAAGCCGTTGTCCCGCAAATAGCGGCCCAGTCCGACCTGGAACGCTTCGTCCATGCCGATATGGATTCGCTTCGACCGAAACGGGGCCGTAGCCGCCCGAATCGTCTGCTCCAAGAATTCGTACGTCGCCGGCGTACCCGGCAGCACAATGTCGGGATGGTCCCGCAGCGGCTCGGCATAAAGCCATTTCAGCGCATGGAACAAATGTCCCAGCGTTTGAATGCACGGAATCATCTCGATGCCGAACTGCGCTGCGTAGTCGTCGCACTCCCGCAGTTCCTCCGCGGTGTACCGTCCCCGCATATAGCCGAAGTAAGGCAGTTCCGGCACCTCATACGTGTCCTCGGTATACATCATCAGCCCGTTCAGCCCCATGACCGCCATATACCGCAGCATCTGCTTGATCGCGTCCACACGCATCACCGCATTGCGCGAAGCATCCAGCATCGCCCCGTTGTAATCGAAGTTCGGCCGTTCGGTCAGATCAAACGCCTCCGATATCTTGGCCTGCTCCAAAAACAACCCTAACGCACGGAAAAAATGAATCTTCTCCCCATACTCGATCCGGCCCATCCCTCCGCTGAGCGACACCCGCAAATGCCCAGCGTCCTGCGGCAACCGCACAACTTCCACCGGCAGTCCCGCCGGGTCCGGCTGGAATCCGAGCTGAGCCTCCAACTCTTTCACGCCATCAACTAATTCCTTGTCCATCCCTTGAAAATAAAGCTTCATCCCGTGAACCTCCTCTATAGTGTAAACCCCTACGCTCAGACCTACTGTCCGCCCCGGCTCCGATAGCTCCGCGGCGAGTACCCGGTGATTCGCTTGAATACGCGCGAAAAGTAAAACGTATCCTGATACCCTAGCGCCTCACCGATTTCCTTGACGCTTTTTTCCGTGTTGAGCAGGACGTTCTTGGCCTCGGCCGCCTTCAGCCGGTGTATGAATTCGTTGAGCGGATAACCCGAATATTCATGCACGATCCGCCGCAGCGTCGACACCGAGATATGATGCCGCGCCGCCAGTTCCTCCGGCGTTGGATCCGCGTACAACGAAGCGGAGATGTCCTCGATCACCTTGAGCACGAACCGCCCCCGGTTCCCGGCCTCCGCCTGATCCGCTTGCGACACCAGCTCGTAGAGAAACGCCTCCAGCATCAGCGAAGCCCGGTCGAGATTGCTGGGCATACCGCTGTCGATCAACATGAACATCAGCTCCATCCGGTTGATGACCGAGTCGTCGATCGTTGCTTTTTGGACCTGATCGGGATGCTGCAGCCAGCTGCCAAGCCACTCCTCAACCCGTGAGCCTTCCACCGTGAAGTAATACTCATCCCAATGCCCTTCCGCGTGCGGACCGTAATGGAACGTTTCGCCCGGGAACAAGCAGAACCATGAGCCGGCCGTGACCTCCTGCCTGTCCGCGCTGCCGACCTGGTAATACCCGCTTCCGCCCGTGATCACCACAAACGCCCAATACCGGAACCTCGCATCTGCGCGCTGCATCGTGCGCCCAGGCAAATGGCCGGCGTTCACGACAGCTAACGATTGGATTTTGCGCCGGCTGGCATCCACCGCGGGATTGAACAGTCGGATCGGCTCAGGACTGATCATATAATCCAGATACTTTGTCATCCTGAACATTCTCCCTTTAAAATGCCTGTGCTAAATTAGGGGTGCCTAATCATAACTTTGAATAAATAAAACATATCCTAGCGAATGAATGCTCTCATTGTAGCAAACTCGCGCGGAGAACGAAAGGGTGCACCTGCGAAAAATGAGTGAACTGAACATCGGTTTGATCGGCAGCGGTTCGATTTCTGAATCCCATCTTCAGGCTTACCGCGCCAACCCGCGGGCCAAGCTGTTGGCGATCTGCGACATTAATGAAGAACGGGCCCGTATCATAGCGGGCAAGTACGACATTCCCCACGTTTACACGGATTATCACGACCTGCTAGCCAACTCGGATGTTCAGGCGGTCAGCATCTGCACCTGGAACAACTCCCATGCCGCCATCAGCATCGACGCCCTGGAAGCGGGCAAACAAGTCCTCTGCGAAAAACCGCTTTGCATCACCGTGGACGAAGCGTTACAAATGCAGCAGGCGGTTGAGCGGACAGGCAACTTGTTGCAAGTCGGTTACGTGCGCAGGCATGCCTCCAACATCGCGGTACTTAAGAAATTCATCGACGCCGGCGACCTCGGCGAAATTTATTTCGCAAAGGCGAGCCTGATCCGGCGGCTAGGCAATCCGGGCGGCTGGTTTGCAGACAAGGCACGCTCGGGCGGCGGTCCGCTGATCGACATCGGCGTGCACGTCATCGACCTCTGCTGGTACCTGATGGGCCGACCGAAGGTGAAGTCCGTGAGCGGCAACATTTACGCGAAATTGGGCAATCGCTCGAATATCGAGAACTATGCCTTTTATCAAGCGGCAGATTACGACGCTTCCTTCAACACGGTCGAAGACATGGCCAATGCCTTGATCCGCTTCGAGAACGGCGCTTCGTTGATGGTCGACGTCAGCTTCTCCCTCCATGCCAAGCAAAATTCGGCCCTGGTTAACATTTATGGAGACAAGGGCGGCGCTGAAATCGAACCGGCGTTATCGATCGTGACCGAACGCCACAACACCATTCTTAACATCGAACCGCAAATCACCTCGCCGGGATTCGATTTTCAGGGTGGCTTCCAGAACGAAATCAACCATTTCGTCGCCAGTTGCCTGGATGGCATCCCGCCAATCAGCCCAGTGGAGGACGGCGTAGAAATGATCAAAATCCTGAACGCGATTTACGAATCGGCTGCTGAAGGCCGGGAAATCCATTTCTAATTTGGAATCTAAGGAGGCGCGAACGGAATGAAGCTGAATAACAAAATCGGTATTATCGTCGATAGCTTTGGCGTAGGCGTTAAGGAAGGCTTGAAAAAGGCGAAGGCGGCCGGAGCCGAAGGCGTACAGATTTATGCCGTTTCCGGCGAGATGGACCCGGCGGTACTGATCGGACCCAAACGCAAGGAGCTGCGCGATTACATCGACAGCCTGGGGCTAGAGATCTCCGCCCTGTGCGGCGACCTCGCCGGCCACGGGTTTCAGGACGCCACCTCCAATCCGTCCAAAATCGAAAAGTCGAAGCGAATCCTCGATCTCGCGGTTGAGCTGGGCACAAACGTAGTCACGACGCATATCGGCATCGTACCGGAGGACACAAACAGTCCGATTTATGCGGCCATGCAGCAGGCTTGCGAGGAGCTGGGCGTTTATGCCAAGAGCCTGAACGCTTATTTTGCCATCGAAACCGGACCCGAACCGGCCGCCCATCTCAAAAGCTTCCTGGATACCCTCACCACCAACGGCGTCTCCGTCAATTTTGACCCGGCCAACATGGTGATGGTCACGGGAGATGACCCGGTCCAAGGCGTTAAGACGCTTCGGGATTACATCGTCCATACGCATGTCAAAGACGGCATCCGCCGCCGCTCAGTTGATCCGCGAGACGTGTACGGCTTCCTCGGCTACGACAAGATGAGCCACGAGAAAATCGCCGAAATGGCCGCCTCTGGCGCGGGCTTCGAAGAGGTGCCGCTCGGCGCGGGCAGCGTCGATTTCCCGGCCTATTTCGCCGCCCTTCAGGAAATCGACTATACCGGCTACCTGACGATCGAACGCGAAGTCGGCGACAACCCGGAGGAGGATATTCGCCAAGCGGTTGGTTTTATCCGCTCGTTCCGGGGATAGACGGCCACACTACCACTAAAGGAGATGAACCTTTCATGAAACTGGGAGTCAGCTCTTACAGTCTCTATCAAGCGATGCAGTCCGGATCGATGACCCTTCTTGAGGTGATCGATTGGGTTGCCGGCATCGGCGGAGAGCATATCGAAATCGTACCGCTGGGGTTTGATTTTGGGGAAACCCCCGAGCTGATCGAGCAAATCCGCGAGCGCGCGGCGCAGGCTGGGATTGCCATATCCAACTACGCGATCGGCGCCAATTTCATCGTGGATTCGGAGGAGGCTTATGCGGCGGAGATCGCCCGGGTCAAACGCGAGGTCGACCACGCCCATGCGCTTGGCGTCAAGCTGATGCGGCATGACGTCGCCTCCCGACCGGACACCTCGATCGTCCGGTTCCAGGAGGACCTGCCGCGGATCGCGGACGCTTGCCGGGAGATTGCCGATTATGCCGCGCAGTACGGGATCACAACCAGCCTAGAGAACCACGGCTATTACGTGCAGGCCAGCGACCGGGTTCAGGCGGTGATCCATGCCGTCGATCGGCCAAACTACAAGACGACGCTTGATGTCGGCAACTTCGTTTGCGTCGACGAGAACCCCGTCGTCGCCGTGAAGAAGAACATCGGCTACGCCTCGATAGTCCACGTCAAAGACTTCTACGTACGGCCCGAAGGCCGCAACCCCGGCGCCGGCTGGTTCCGCAGCGCAGGCGGCAAATACCTGCGCGGCGCGATCGCCGGCCAGGGCGACCTCGATCTATGGGAGATCCTGCGCATCGTGAAGGCATCCGGCTACGATGACTACCTCTCCATCGAATACGAAGGCATGGAGGACTGCCGGCAAGGTACGCGTATCGCCTTCGACAACGTCCGGCGCATCTGGGACGAAGTCTAACTCAGATTCATCTTCAGTGAGGTATACTTTCGTATACCTCACTTTTTTTGAGCTCTGCCACCCCTTACTGACCAGGGCTTTGCATGATTATCCCCTTGAATCAGGCTGCACCGTATAGATCTAATTGTCACTCCCAGCTCCGCTCCTTCCTCCCCCTCCACCCCTGAACAAAAGGGATAATCCTGCAAAGGGGCTGCAAAGACAAACTTTTCGAGAGCATTGCACGATTATCCCCTTGAATCAGATGGAATCAGGTTCCTGAACAAAAGGGATAATCCTGCAAAGAGCTCCCAAAGACAATATAGACAAAACAAAAAGGTTATCCCGCCATTACAAGTAATGGCAGGATAACCTTTATAATCCTTTTTTCCGGTTTAGGTTCAACAGGGTTTCCCCGAATTATCGGCGAATCCCGATCGTGACGATTTCACAAGGGCCGGCCAGCAGCGACAGGCAACCTGCCGCGCTCTTGGAGAGCGGCGCTGCGGCTTCTTCGAGAATCGTTGTTTTATAGAAATGCTCATGCGGAATGTTTAGCCCAAGCGTCAGCTCCGAAGACTGCTTGCTCATGTTGTACCAACGGAGCAGCAGGTCGCCGGTCGCCTCGTTCATTTTGAGCGAGGAGAACGCCAGCTCTTGGCCTTCCCATTGGAACGGAGCATACGCCGGGGACAATGTCCCCTCGTGCATTTCTGTTTGGCTGACCGTCCACGGAATCTGGAACTGGTAAGCCTCCGTAAACGCGCCGGACGCAACGCCGTCGCCGTTATGCGGGATCAGCTCCATCCGAGCGGTGTGTACGCCCAGGCACTGGGCCTCCGGCGTCGGGAACAAGCCCCAGTCGCCAAGCTCGCCTACTGAGCGCAGCAGCGTGACCGCGATCGTGTTTCGGCCGTCGCGCAGCACTTCGTATTCGTTCAAGCCGAGGTTGGCCACCGTCAAGCCGGCTCCCTCGCCGCTGACGTCCACGAACGCTTGCTGATGCTGCGTGTTGCTCGGATTTTCCCATTCCGGCGCCGGTTCGATGCTGCGTTCCGCGATTTCAAACATCGAATCCACCTGATGCGTCGATGCCTTCAGATCGGTTGGGAACAGCGCGCGAATCCGATGATCCTTCGCCGTGTTATCGATCGTCGTTTCCATGTGAACGCCTTTGCCGGCGGCTTCAAGCGAAATGACTGTACGGAGCTTCAGCGTCGTCAGCTTACTGCTGCGCTGGGCTTTGCGATACGGATAGTACACTAACTCCCGCATCTCCTCGTCCAGCTTCTCGTCTGCGGACGCCGGGATCTCCCAGTCATGGCACACTTCCACGGAAGCGCGGAACGGAGCATCCTCCAGCACACGGATTTGCGCCGCCAGCCCTTTCGTGGTCAGAGCCTTTTCACCCTCCGGCTGCTTGTACATGTATTCGTTCCCGATATCGCCGGTATTCTCATACACGCCAAGGTCCCGATACACCTGGCCCGTCGCTTTATCCATCATCACGAAAGATCCGTCTTCCGCGATTTCCACCTTCAGGTTCGCATTCTCCATCACCCAGTGACCGGTGAACAACGAAGCTGGCTTAGCAGCCACAGCCGCCGACTTCCGGCGCACCCACGCGTAGGTACGCAGGCTCAGAGCAGCGACATCCGTCGCCTGGAACGTCAGCTTCACGCGGCGGCACATGTACGGCTGGCGGAACTTGTCGTCCGGCAAGTCATAGCCGAACAGCAGCCCGAGATCCTCCACCGCACAAGGCACCGTGTTCCCCTGCTCGTCGACCAGCTCGCGGCCCGACAGATCCACCGCCTTCATGCGGCGGCCGGTCTCTTCAAGGCCAAGGCCGTCACGCAAATACAGGCGAGCGGCGTCCAGCTCGATGGACACCGTGCCCGTACGGCTCCAGCCGGTCGTATTGAACACGACCAGCGGCAACGGGTCTTCGCCATATCCGGCGAAGACGGAGGTGTTCACCGCATCGGCGATCACCCGCTTGCTGTCGTCGATGAGCGCCTCGGCAACGTGGCGGCTCTTTGCGAAGCGGGTGACCATCTCGCGGTGAACCTCGTCTACGCTACATCCGCAGATGCTGTCATGCGGATGGTTTTGCATCAAGGTTTTCCACGCATACGTAAACAGGTGATGCGGGTAATCCTTCCCGAGCAGGTTCGCCATCGAGGCGAGCGGCTCGGCGACTTTTTCCAGCAAAGCCTGGCCTTCTTGGTTCATTTGTTTCAGGTACACGCGTGCGGAAGCGGTGTTCACGAGGGTGCCCCAGCCATCCGTACGTTGACTGCGCAGTTCGCCCTTCACCGTGGACAGCTCGCGGCCTTCCAGCGCCGATTCCAGCTCGTTCAAATATTCCGGGAAGTTCGAATGAACGAACTTCGTGTCCGGGTACAGCTTCTCCGCCGTGCGAATCGCTTCTGGGAGGTCTAACTGCAGCGGCTGATGATCGCAGCCGTTCATGAACAGGAGCTCGCCGGTGGCTGCGTATTTCTCCGCGTCCGCCAGCTTGCGATCCCAGAACGCCTTCGCTTCCGTCTCATCCACCGGCACTTCGTTGCCGTTTGAATACCAGTTGGCGAACAGGATACCGAGCACCTTGGAACCGTCCGGACCTTCCCAGATGAGCTCTGAGAAGGAAGACTCGTACCCGCCGTCGGACACGGTATTGTTGAAGCCGGTCGGCTTCACGCCGCGGCCAAAAAAGGCATTCCCAATCCCGGACTGCTGCATCAACTGCGGGATTTGCCCGACTAAGCCAAAGGTATCGGGGAAATAACCGATCTTCGCTGGAGCGCCGTATTTTAACGCGTCCTGGTGGCCGATTTGCATGTTGCGGACATTCGCTTCGCCACTCGTCAGAAACGCATCCTGCAGAATGTACCAAGGCCCGATTAGAATACGGCCTTCACGGATATATTTCTCCAGACGTTCCTTGTTCTCCGGCCGCACCTGTAGATAGTCCTCAAGAATGATCGTTTGACCGTCAAGGTAAAAGCTGCGGAACGCCGAATCGCCGTCCAGTTTATCCAGCAGCGCGTCCACCAGCTCCACCAGGCGAACGTGATGCTTCTCGTAAGGCAAATACCATTCCCGATCCCAGTGTGTATGGGAAATGATATGGGCCGTTCTCTGCTTGCTCATTTATCTAAACCCCCACTTTCCTCCGTGGTTTGATATCCTCACGTGACGGCTTACGCTTCCGTCTCCAGCGGATATTCTTCCATGTACTTCAGCAGCTCGTCCACGGTGGTGAACGCGAGGCCGGTTACCGTATCGGCGCAGCCATAGTAGATAGCGATGCGGCCGGTCTCGGCGTCGGTCAATGCTGCGCAAGGGAAGGTGACGTTCGGCACGTCGCCAACTAATTCATACAGCTCTTCTGGGCCGAGGATGTAGTTGCGCGAACGCGCTTTGACGATCCATGGCTTGTCGATGTCCAGCAGGGCGCAGCCCATGCGGTATACGAAACCGTTACAAGTATTGATAACGCCGTGGTAGATCAGCAGCCAGCCTTGGTCGGTTTCGATCGGAACCGGTCCTGGGCCGATTTTTTTCGATTGCCATGCGGAAGCATCGCCGTTAATCGTCCCCATGACGTAACGGTGTTTACCCCAGAACGTCAGGTCCGGGCTCACGCTGTAGAATATATCGCCAAACGGCGTATGCCCCGTGTCGCTTGGACGGCTGACCATCGCGTAGTAACCGTCGATTTTGCGCGGGAACAACACGCCATTGCGGTTGTACGGAAGAAAGGCGTTTTCCAACTGATGGAACGTCTTGAAGTCGGTTGTGTAAGCAATCCCGATCGTTGGGCCGTGGTAGCCGTTACACCAGGTGATGTAGTAACGGTCGCCGATTTTGGTGACGCGCGGGTCATAACGGTATTCGCGTTTGGTGATTTCCTCGTCGCCTTCGAATTGGATCGGCTCGTGGTTGATTTTCCAGTTCACGCCGTCGTCGCTGAACCCTGCAAAAATATCCATGCTGACCGAACGGGAATCGCAGCGGAACACGCCGGCAAATCCGCCTTCAAAAGGCACGACTGCTGAGTTAAACACGCTGTTGGAGTTCGGGATCGCGTGACGCTGGATGATCGGGTTCTGGGAGTAACGCCATACCGGCGCGTTCGAACCGGCCGGTTTGTCTTGCCAAGGGATATTTTTCAGGGCTTCGCCGATAATTTTGCTCATGGTCAAGTCTCCTTTGGGATATGAGTTTACAAAATACCTTCCTGCATTGCACGATACACCAGCTGCGAGAACAAGCTGTTCGACCAAGCGAACCATTTGCGCGTAAACGTGTTGGGATCATCGGCGTGGAAGCCTTCATGCATATAGCCGGTACCGGCGTCGGTGGCCTCCAGCATCGCGATCATTTCCAGCTTCTCTTCCTTCGTTTGCGCCGTGATACCTTGCATCGACAGGGCCATATGCCAGATGTAGTTCTCCGGCGTATGCGGGCTGCCGATGCCTTTGGCTGCTTTGCCTTCGAAGTAGAACGGGTTCTCTTTGCTCAGTGCAAAACGCCGTGTATTTTGATAGATCGGATCGTCTGCGCCAACGTAACCCAGGTACGGAATGGACATGAGACCCGGCGTGCCGGCGTCGTCCATCAGGCAGTAGTTGCCGAAACCGTCGGTTTCGTAGGCGTAAATCGGACCGAATTCCGGATGGCGGTAAATCCCGTACAGCTGGATCCCATGGTAGACTTCAAACTCCAGCTCCTTCAGTTCGGCCAAGAAGTCCATGTCGCGGAAGACCCATTCGGCGAATTCCTGCATTTGACGCAGCGTTACAACCGCAAACATGTTGCCTGGTATGTTGTAGTGGAAATCGCAGGCGTCATCGCTGGAGCGGAAGCCCGACCAGATCATTCCCGTATAGTTGACCGGCATCCCCAAACCATTGTTCCGCAGGGAATCAGTTGGGATCCCATTGTTGCGGCTGAAGCGGTAAGGCGATTGCTCAAAGTGATGCTGCTCGGTTTTAAACAACTCGTAGATTTTCCGCATTGCGGCTTTAAAGCCGGCGTCAAAAATATCGGTCAGCTCGGTTTCCTTCCAATACGTATAAGCCAAGCGGACCACGAAGCACAAGGAATCGATTTCGAATTTGCGCTCCCAAACCCAAGGGGACATCTCCGTTACGTCGGTCGTGTTCCAGTGCCAATCGTTGGCCGATTCGTTAAACGCGTTGGCGTACGGATCGATATGCACATAGTTGATATGGCGTTTGATCAACCCGCTGATGATCCGCTGCAAATCGGGATCGTTCTTGGCGAACGGCACATAATGGATCACCTGCTCCACGGAATCGCGCAGCCAGGAGGCCGGGATATCACCGGTGATGACGAAGGTCGTTCCGTCGTCCATCAGCTTCGTCGTTGTATCCAGCGTGTTCGGGAAACAGTTCTTGAACAGCTGCAGCAATTTGGGGCGATGCGCCAATTTCGTTTCCGCTTCGGCCAGTACGTCCTTGACGGCTTGCGGCAATTCCAGCTGCGGCATCGGTATTTTCGGGAGTCTAAATTGTTCCATGAGCTTGTCTTCTCGCTCCTTTATAGGTCATTTCATTTCGTATCAACTAATCGAGTGAGGGGGGGCTGGGCGACTGGGCGGGTGATCTTACATATTAACGGTACTTTATCCTGTTAATTTACCTGCCGAGCAGCCCCACACCACCCCAACTCGTCAATTCCTACTTACTTCAACTTCAACGTCTTGATCTCATATGGGGCAAAATCGAGCTCGATCCGCCCAGCGTCCATCGTCATCGGTTCAAGCTCCCGCTCTAGCGCGTCGGACAAGAACGCGGCCGAAACCGGCTCGTTCCAATTCAACGCCACGCGTTCGCGGCCGCCTGCCGACTCGTACAGACGCAGGATCACGCCATCGCCATCCTCGGCAGGTTTCACGGTGTCGAGCACAACATGCTCTCCCGCAAATCCTAACAACGCCCCTGAGGAAGGCAGCGTGCCTTCCTGCACTCCGGCCGCTAGCACGGCCGGCATGTGGTTCAGCTCGGCTGCAGCGCGCACCGTATGAGCAGTCTGCCAATCGCCTTGATGCGGATACAGCGAATACGTAAATTCATGCTCCCCGAGATCGGCGGTCACGTCCGGCCATTTCGGTGCCCGCAGCAGCGACAACCGAATCGTGCTGCCCTGGATGTCGTAGCCGTATTTGCAGTCGTTCAGGAGGCTGACGCCGTAGCCGCGTTCGGAAACGTCGGCGAACCGGTGCCCGCACACTTCGAATTGCGCCTGCTCCCAGCTCGTGTTGCGATGCGTCGGACGTTCCAACGCGCCAAACGGAATTTCGTAAGTCGCTTTGTCCGAGACAACATCGATCGGGAACCCGACTTTCAGCAGCTTATGGGCTTCGTTCCAATTCACCTTCGTTTGGAAATCAATCCGTTTGTCGTGATGATACAGGATCACATCCTGCGTGATTTCGGATTGGCCGAGATTCCAGCGGAAGCGCAGCACGTCTTGGACTGGACCGCTTGCGACCAGACCGCTCTCCAGCAATACAGCCTCACCGGCCGGCTGCTGTTCATAACGCGGGTCAATGTCCCAAGCATCCCACAGGGTCGGACGGTCGTGATAGAAGTGGAAGCGGTTCGCGCTTTCGCCCGATTTCACGATTTCCCGGCCGGCTTCCTTATCCCACAAGCTAACGATCTCGCCGCGGTCATTAAATTTCAGGCGGTAGAATTCCGTTTCCCACTCGCCTTGGAAACCCTTGATTCCGGCCGATGAAGTCGCCGTCGTTCCAGCGGCTGCAGCCGCCTCGGCCCGTAACCAAATCGTCTTGTAACCAAACGCCGGAACCTCCGGCACGCGGACCCAAGCCGCCGAGTCGCCGCTAAGTCCGGTCCGGACGTCCAGCTCAAGCCGCGTACCGTGCTCATCGTAAGCAGCCGCGCCGCTGCGATAAGCTTGGTCCGGAAGTGCCACAACCGCGTCGCGAGTCCAACCCAGGCTGTTGAAGACAACGTATGGCGTACCTTCACCCGTGGTGGTTACCCGTTCGACCAACGCTGTTAGGCCGTGACGCAGGCCGGTGTTGCCTTTTTCAAAAATATCCGTATATTCCTTCGTTGACGTCTCGTACGCTTCGGTAATCGCCGAGCCCGGAATAATGTCATGGAACTGATTCAACAAGATCAGCTTCCAGCCCGCCTGCAGCGTGCTTTGTGCCTCGCGTTGCTGATCCTTCGGCATAGCCGGAGCGGCCAACGCGTTCCACAGCTCGGCCTCGCGGTACAAAATTTCCGCCTTGCGGTTGCTGCGCTTGTTACGTCCGTGGGTCGTATACGTCCCCCGGTGCAATTCCAAGTAGAGATCGCCGTGCCACGCTGGCAGCTTCGGCTGCGCCGCTTCGATGCCAGCGAAGAACTCCGTCGCCGTACTATATTCGCTCGCCGGCTGACCCACCATCAGCTCAGCGCGGTTAATGTACTCCAGCATTTCGCGAGTAACCCCACCACCGCCGTCGCCATGTCCGTAGAGCAGCATTTGCTCCGGATGGACGGCCTTCTGACGGTAGGACTGCCAGTGCTCATGAACGTCCTTCGGCAGCGTATTCTCGTTTACGCCATGGTTCAGATAAGACAGCATAGGCGTACCGTCTATACCAACCCAATGGAACAGATCGTACGGGAATACGTTGGTATCATTCCAGCCAAGCTTGGTCGTCATGAAATAACGAATCCCGCCATGCTTTAAAATTTGCGGCAACGAGGCGCAATAGCCAAACGTGTCCGGCAGCCATTCGATCTCGGAGGTGAATCCAAACTCCTCTTGATAGAAGCGCTGCCCGTAAAGCATCTGCCGCATCAGCGATTCGCCGCTTGGCAGGTTCAAATCCGGCTCCACCCACATGCCGCCAACCAATTCCCAGCGGCCTTCCTTAATCCGCGCCTTCACCCGCTCGTACAACTCGGGGTCGTTCTCCTTCAGGAAGGCGAACAGCAGCGGCTGGCTTTGCGTGTAGCGGTATTCCGGATACTCGCTCATCAGCGCGTCGACCGTCGAGAAGGTCCGGCTGGTCTTGCGCACCGTCTCCCGCACCGGCCACAACCAGGCGATGTCGATATGCGACTGGCCGACCATCTGGATCAGGCCCTCGGCATTACCGCCAATGGCCTTCACACGCTCCGCAAAGCTTTGCTCCAACTCGGCAATCGCTCCGCCTTCGCGGACCGCTTCCGCATCCAGCGTCACAAACCCGTCCATGGCGCTATATAGTGCCTCGATCAAGCGGGTGCGCCGAAAATCCTGTTCCGGCAACAGTACCGCCGCATCGCGGACGATCGTTGCCGTATACATCAGGCTTTGCACGGGCCGGTTCACCAGCACGAGTCGGCTGTCAATCCGCGTAATCGGCGGCTGAATCACCGCTTGTTGGTTCAGCGGATCCACCGGCTCGGGGATCGGATCATACAGCTCGATTTCCAGCGAGAGGGGGCCTTGTCCCTGCTCCTGCGGCAACGTTACGAACGTATGGTTCCGGTCCAAACCCTGGGCTGATTTGCCGTTGATTCGCAACAACCCTTCGCCGCCGGAAGCAAAGATGAGACCCACCTGTCCGCCGCGCCATCCTTCCGGAATTTCCAACTGAGTCCGGAAGAAATACGTTGTTCCCTGCGTGCTCGGGAACCGCTCGAAGGCTTGCCCCTCCAGATAAGGCGTTTCTTTGGTATAACTTCCGGGAACCTGGTATACGGAAGAAGTAATCTCCCACCCGCGCAGCTCGATCTGATCAAGCCACTGAGCTTCCGACAGCTCCCGGATAAAACGTCTGATGCGTTCCATGTATATTAACCCTCCCGCACAAAGAGATTGGCGCTCAGCGTATCATTCACATTCTTGCCGACATGCACCCGGAATTCTCCCGGCTCCACCACCGGTTTATAATCCCGTCCGATGTACTGCAGCTGTTCCGAACCAACCTGGAACTCCACCGTCTGCGTCTCACCTGGCTGCAGGAATACCTTGCGGAACCCCTTCAGCTCCTTCGCCGGCCGAGTCACGGTACTAGCAACGTCGGAGATGTACAGCTGTACCACTTCCGCGCCAGCCCGGTCGCCCACGTTCGTCACTTCAACCGTCACCTTCGTTGTGCCGTCCGTATCGATCGTTTCAGACTCAACCTTTAAGTTGCTATAGTTGAATTCGGTGTAGCTCAGCCCATATCCAAACGAGTACCGCGGCTGCGAATCATTTTCCAAGTAGCGTTTGCCCCGCGAACGTTTGCCGTTGTAGTAGACCGGGAGCTGTCCGACATGCTTCGGAACGGAAATCGTCAGTCGCCCGGAAGGATTCACGTCGCCGAACAGGATATCCGCGACGGCATGCCCTCCCTCCTGACCCGGGTACCAGGCTTCCAGAATCGCATCGGCATGCTCGTCGATCCACGGCTCGGCAATCGGCCGACCGTTGATATAAACCACTACAAGCGGTTTACCCAATTTATGAATTTCTTGAATCAACTCCAACTGTACGCCGGACAAACTGAGGTTCATCCGGTCAATGCCTTCGCCGCAGTCCATGTCGCTTTCTGCATTGCCAGTCACTTTGGATGCACCGGTTCGGAGGTCAATCGTCCCCTCGCCGAAGTCTCGCGCGCTGGAGCCGCCGACGACCATAACCACCGTGTCTGCTTGCTCCGCGCAAGACAAGGCAACATCGAATCCTTCCCGAGAGTCGCCATTAATCCGGCAGCCTGGAGCATACAACACCTGCTCCGGCGTTCCAGCCAGCTTGCTGCGGATCCCGCCCAGCACAGTCGTTACCGTAGAACGCGGCTGCGGCGAGGTATAATCGCCCAGCTGATTGTAGCCCACATCGGCGTTCGGGCCGATAACGGCAATTTTACCTGCGCCTGCGGACAATGGCAGCACGCCGCCTTCATTCTTGAGCAACACGATACCTTCGCTGGCTAATTGCCGTGCCAGCTCCACATGTTCCGTGCTGCCGATGACCCGCTCGGCCCGCGCCGGGTCGGCGTACGGTTGTTCGAACAGCCCCAGTCGGAATTTCAGCGTCAATACGCGGCGTGCCGCCTGATTGAGCACTTCTTCCTCCAGCTGTCCCGAACGTACCGCCTCCACCAGGTGCTTGCCGAACATCACGCCGGACATCTCCATATCGATGCCCGCGCGAATCGCCTGGATCGCTGCGTCCCGTCCGTCTTCCGCCACGTCGTGGCCGGAAGCGAGCATGTCGATCGCGCCGCAGTCGGTGATGACCATGCCGTCAAAACCCCACACGCCGCGCAGAATGCCATCCAACAATTCTTCGTTGGTCGTACAAGGTACCCCGTCGATCTCGTTGTAGGCCGGCATGATCGAAGCCGCACCGGCTGCCACCGCCTTGCGGAACGGCAGCAGGTCGACCTCCAGCAGTTCGCGCCGCCCCATATGAACCGGGCCGGCATTGCGGCCGCCCTCGGAGCTGCCGTAGCCGACGAAGTGCTTCAGCGTGGCTGCCACGCTGTCCTCTCCGTCCAAGCGTTCCCCTTGCAAGCCTTCGACCGAAGCCACGGCCATTTCGCCGATCAAATAGGCGTCTTCGCCAAAGCATTCTTCGGTCCGGCCCCAGCGGGGATCACGCACGACATCGAGGACCGGGGAATAGGTGACCGCGCCGCCTTGGCTGCGCGTCTCCCGGGCCACTGCCCGGCACATCTCGCGATACAGCTCCACGTTCCAGGTACTGCCGAGCGACAATGGCACCGGAAAGACCGTGGCGCCGATCGCCATATGGCCGTGCGAGCACTCTTCCCCGATCAGGATCGGGATGCCGAGGCGCGAGTTCTCGATGGCATAACGTTGGATTTCGTTGACCGCCTCTGCGCCCTCGCGCGGCGACAAGCCGGTTTCCAGCGTCACGCCTGTCCACGGATCGGCGCGCAACACGCCGTACAGCGAGCCGATTCCGCCGCTTTGCACCTGCTCTTTAAACAAATCGGTCAGCTTGATCTCTCCGTCTTTATGCTCATAGATCTGCCAACCGAAAGGCTGGACCAGCTGGCCGGCCTTTTCTTCCAATGTCATCAGTCCGAGCAAATGCTCCACTCGTTCCGGGACGGGTTTCGATCTGTCTTTGTAAAGCAACGTCTCCACCTCGCTCCTTTAATTATTACTTTCATTCCATAAGAGTTCAAAAGGGAGTAACTCTGGTTTTGATCAGGTTTTGATCAGGTTTTGATCAGGTTTTGATCAGGTTTTGATCAGGTTTTGATCAGGTTTTGATCAGGTTTTGATCAGGTTTTGATCAGGTTTTGATAAATTTTAAATAGACGTTCAAAAATTGACTGTTCAGCACCGAGAAGGTTGGATGAAGCTAGGGACTGAGTAGCACAGCGTAGCTGGAGGCTACGTGAGCAACGGAAGGCCCGGCTGAATTCAAGATTCGATGCCGATTACACTACTTGGTACTACTTCGTGATCAAAAGGCAATTTTTGAACCACCACTATTATTCTTTGACAGCGCCCACCGTAAGTCCTTGTACAAAATACCGTTGGAAGAACGGATAAGCAAAAATAATTGGCAATGTCGCAAGCACGACCATCGCCATCCGCGACGTATCTTGCGGAATGGACTGCAGTGCGGTCAAACTCAGTGAGCTGTTTTGCGAGTTCTGTTGAATAAAAGCAATACTCGATTCGATCCGCATCAGCATCGATTGCAACGGCACCAAATTCGGATTGTCGATATACAGCAGCGCGTTAAACCAGTCGTTCCAATAACCTAATGTGCTAAACAATCCGATTGTCGCCAAGCCCGGCAGCGACAGCGGCAGGACGATGCGCAGGAAGATAAAGAAATCGCCGGCGCCGTCAATCCGCGCCGATTCAATGATCGCTTCCGGAACGCTCGTACTATAGAACGTACGTAAAATCATGATATAAAATGCATTCATCGCAAGCGGCAAAATTAGCGCCCACAACGTATCTTTCAACCCCATCAACTGGGATACCACCATGTAAGTCGGGATCATCCCGCCGTTAAAGAGCATCGTAACGATCGCAAATACGGAGAAAAATCTCCGGTAACGGAAGCTCTTCCGCGAGATGGCGTAAGCGTAAAGCGAGATCATGATCAAACTGATCACAGTTCCCACGAGGGTAATCAGAATCGTCACGCCGTAAGAGCGAAGCAGCGAATCGCCGCTTTCGAACACGAAGCGGTAAGCTTCCAGACTCCATTTGGCCGGAAACAACCGGTAACCGTCCGTTGCCAGCGTTTTTTCATCCGTGAAAGAAATAATGACCACGAAGATAAAGGGGAACACGCACAAGAACGAGAAAATCCCTGCAATCAGGTGCAAAACGGCGTTCCAACCGCGAGAGACGTTATGAAAATCTTTGGTTTTTCTAGCAATCTCCGCCATTCTCTGACACTCCTTTCAGCTGTTTTAAAATAGGGCGCTGTCCTTATCAATTTTTCGCACGACATAGTTGGAAACCATGACAAGAACAAAGCCTACCACCGATTGATAAAGGCCAGCTGCCGTACTCATGCCGATTTCCCCGGTTGTTTTCAGACCGCGGTATACGTAAGTGTCGATGACGTTAGTCACTTGATAAAGCGTGCCCGAATCTCTCGGTACTTGGTAGAACAAGCCGAAGTCAGCATAGAAGATCCGTCCTACCGCAAGCAGGGTCATAATAATAATGATCGGGGAGAGCAGAGGAATCGTAATGTTCCGAATTTGCTGCCATTTGGTGGCCCCGTCGATCATCGCCGCCTCGTAAAGCGATTTGTCGATCCCCATAATCGAAGCCAGGTAGACTACGCTGTTATAGCCGATCGATTTCCACAGGTTGACGAAAATCAAGATATAAGGCCAATACTTCGGCTCCGAATACCAGTTAATCCGCTCCGCGCCAAACCAGCCTAGGATTTGGTTAATCATCCCCCGGTCCATGCTCAGGAAGCTGAACGCGAAATAGCCGACGATAACCCAGGAAAGGAAATAAGGCAGGAACATCCCGGTTTGATAAACTTTTGCCATCGTTTTGCCGACCAGCTCGGACAGCAAAATCGCCATAGCTACAGAAAGGACTAGTCCGATGAAGATAAAGGCAAGGTTATAAAACAAAGTGTTGCGAGTAATGGTAAAAGCATCGTTGGTGCTGAACAGGAATTTGAAGTTATCCCAGCCTACCCATTTGCTATGGGCAATACTGGCCCAAAAACCGTCACGGCTGAAGCGGTATTGCTTAAATGCCGTAATCGTACCGACCAACGGAAGGTACGAGAAAAAGAAAAACCAGACGGCACCCGGCAACACCATAAATAACATGACTTTATTCTTGAGCAGGTTTTTGAAAAATGCAGTCATGATGTTCCCCTCCTGTCGAAAAATAATGAAAAAGGATCGGGCGCAACAATCACCCGCCCGATCCCTTTCGTTTCTTTAATTGTTACTTGTTGTTCGCAGCTCTCCAGGCATCGAGCTGAGCTTGGGCTTCAGCAATGACCTTGTCAAGGCCGGCCTCTTTGAATTTTTCGATTGCTTTCGGCAAGTAATCTGCCGGATCAACCGTACCGGTCATCAGCGAGGACCAGAATTGTTCTTTTACGTTCTGTACGGCTGCCATTTCAGTTGCTACTTTCGTGCTGTCGAAGTTGAAGCTCAGGATCGGCGAATTGACGCCTTCTGCGTTAAACTTCTTGAATTGCTCCCATTTGTCGTCTGCGTCGTTCGGGTTCAAGTAAAGGAGCATGTTGTTGCCCAAAGAGTAAGATGGCATGTCGTAGTTTTTCGATTCTGCCAAGTTTTCGTAGTGCGTGTCGTCAAGTTTCTTGTAGTGAACGCCTTCGATCCCGGAGTCAACCATGTTACGCAACACTGGATCGGTATTCAACAGGTTCAGGAATTCCATTGCTTTCTCTGGATGCTCGGAGTTCGCGGAGATCGCCATGATCGAACCTTGAACGGAAGTGTTCGTGATGATCGCATCACTAGCCGGTGTGGAAACCACAGGGTAGCCATAGCTTGCAGACCACAGGTTATCAGCCAGCGGCTGGGTTTGCGCACGGTCCATGAACCATTGACCGGAAGTCATCAGGTCGCTGGTGGAACCGGTGGTTGCAGCTTCAGGAGCTACATAACCTGCTTGATAGTACTTGTGCATTTGATTCAGAGCTGCTTGCATTTCAGGCGTTTCCAGGATGTTTACGATTTTATAATCGGTCGTATCCAGTTTCACAGCCATCGGCAAGTTCTGGATGATGTAATCATAAGGCACGTAAGGAACGTAGTTCTTGTCCATTGCAAAAGGCGTTACGCCTGGTTCGTTTTCCTTGATCGTTTTCAGCAATGGCTCGATGCTTTCCAAGGAACGAATGCTAGTGATGTCTACGTTGTATTTGTCAGCCAACGTTTTGTTAAAGCGCCATACTTCTTGTTGTGGCAATTCTTTGTTGGCAGGAATGCCGTAGTTATGGCCGTCGACTTTGGAACCTTCCAGGAAGGCCGGGTCGATGGTGTTTTTCAGATCTTGTCCGTATTTCTCGAGCAGATCATCAATCTCCAGGAATGCACCTTTTCTAGCGTTTTGTACGTAGTCGAAACCGCCGGCGGAAGTGAAGACGATGTCCATCGGCTCACCGGAAGCAACGTTAACTTGCATTTTTTGCGTGTAATCGCCCCAATCGATCATTTTCATGGTGATCGTTGCGTTGATTTTCTCTTTGGTGTACTTGCTGACTTCTTCCATAACGCGGTCTACGTCTTTTTGAGGCGTCCCGATTGTGTACCAAATCAGGTTGACCGCTTCTTCCGAATTGCCCGCTGCAGAACCGTTATTGCTTTCAGCGTTCTTGTTGCCGCCGCATGCGCTTAGTACAAGCACTAAGGCCATCAGAGTGGCAAGTACGAAAGAAAAACTTCTTTTGTTTTTACTCATGCTGATCCTCCCCTTTGAAGCTCTTTTGTTTTGTTTAACTACCTTAACCTTACCGGATGAAAGCCGTTACAAAAAGAAGATAAACTTAAAAAATCGAGGTACAAATTAAAGAAAAGGACAATACCCCGGATCCAAGGAAAACCTACCTTTCCGGCAGGCCTAAATCTCCTTGATCCAGGGTACCCATCCCCTTCCTATCTAATGCAGCGCTTTAAAGTCGGTGGGGGAGATCCCCACGTATTTTCGAAACTGCTTATAGAAATAACCAATTTCCCAATACCCTACGTTCCGGGCGATTTCGTGCACCTTGAGATTGGTGTTCTTGAGTTGCTGCTTCGCCTTATCAATCCGATATTTATTAATGTACTCGGCAAAGGACACGCCGGTCTCCTTGTGAAATAACTGTCCGAGATAAACCGGATGTATATGGTATTGCGCTCCTAGCGTTTTTAGCGACAACTCATCGGCATAATGCGTATCGATGTAAGTCAACACTTGATGCACAACCGGATTTTTCGCGTCCTGCAGCAAGGAGCAAACCGTCTCCTCTGCTAAGCCCTCAAGAATTTCGATCAGTCCCTGGTATGTTTCACAGCGTTGCACACGTTGGAGCGCTTTCTTAAACAAGTCCGTCTCTTCTGTATATTTAATATGCTGAAGCTCCATCTTAAAGCGGACAACCAGCTCCAATGCAGCGTTCTGCAAATCCTCGGGGCGGACCCCCTCCAACTGCTTCAACTGCTCAAAATCACGGCAAATGCACTCCTTCAAGCCTTCCTTATCCTTGGCCAAAATCAACTTGGCGTAATCATCCCATGCTAGCGGATAACCGCTCTCCAGAACACTGTTGCCGCCGTGGTCGCCTTCCAGCAGCTTATATTCAATCGTCCTCCGGTCAGGATAAATCAAGTAGTACTCTAGAGCGCGTTTGGCTTCCTTGTAACTGAGTGAAGCCGCCTCGGGAAGCCGGCCCACACTCCCAACGCCGATTTGGATCGTCCGGTTCATGACAGACAGCTCGAGGGACAGGTGCTCCATCCACTCTGCAAATGTCCGTTTTTCCACTGCCCCTTTGGGGAGGGAACCCACAATCACGATATCGCCGTCCACATCACGGAACAGGGTAATTCCCCGTTGCTCTTTGAGATAACGTTCGGTTCGTTCGAATATTTCGGCCGAATTGCCATCCGTGCGCAATACGGCAACCGCAGCGCAAGGCCCATGTAAATTCAGTCCGAGCAGCTCGGCCCGCTCCTCAAATTCGGCGGCTGCGATTTGCCCGTTCAGCCAGCGGTACAGCGTGTTATCCTTTAGAATCTGGACATCATAGGCGTCATATAGTCCGTCCGACTGCAGGCTGTCCAGCTTCTGCACGGTGTTGCGCAGCGTCGACTCCAGCTCCTCCAGGTTAATGGGTTTCAGCAAGTAGTTTTCGATGCCTAGCTTCATGCCTTCTTTGAGATAATCGAACTCGTTAAATCCGCTTAAAATAATGACTTTCAGTTCCTGGTGAAGCTTCCTCGCCTCGGAGATCAGCGTTAACCCGTTCATCACCGGCATGGAGATGTCTGTGATCAATACATCGACCGGCGTTGAACCCAGAGCATCCAATGCCTGCTGACCGTTCTCCGCATGCCCGACGATTTCGAGGCCAAACTGCGGCCAGTCGACAATATCATATAAACCTTCGATGATAAATGGTTCATCATCGACGATAAACACCTTATACATCTTCGCCCTCCATTCCTTCCCGATTGGGGTAACGAACGATGATCGTTGTCCCTGAACCGGGCACGCTGTCGATTTCTATCCCGTAAGCCGGACCGTACAAGAAACGCAATCGCGTATGCACGCTACGCAAACCGAACATTTGCCCGGTTTCTTCCTCCCGCTCCAGCTCCCGGCGGATTTCCGTAAGCCGATCCGGTTCGATGCCTTTCCCGTTATCATGTACCACGGCCACCAGGGTATCCCCGTCTTCCCGCACATCGATCGAGATCTGATTATCAAATTGGTCCGTTCGAATCCCATGAACGATATAATTCTCCACAATCGGCTGCAGGGAAAGCCGGACGAGCGCTTTGCCGTAGAGCGCCGGATCGGCTTCGATCTCATAGTTAAAGCGATCTTTGTAACGGATGCGGAACAATTCCAGATACAACCGGCAGGCTTCCAGCTCGTCTTTCAGCGTATAGTTTTTCTTTTGCTGCACCATGCTTTTGAACAGAACGGATAAGCTGTAGATCATCTCGCCCACATCCCTGGCCCCTTGGGAGATCGCACGCATGCGGATGACCTCAAGCGTATTGTACAGGAAATGCGGGTTGATCCGGGCCTGTAAGGCAACAAGCTCCGTTTGCTGCTGCTTGATCTCTGCTTTAAACACCCGGTCGATATACAAATTCAACTCGTCCAACATGTCGTTAAAGCTTTTCGAGATTTGCCCCAGCTCGTCCTCCCGTACATCGGCGATCCGTGCCGTGAAATCGCCATTGCGAACTCTCCGGGTAAACCGGATAATGCCGTTCGTTCGTTTCGCGAAATTGCTGATGAATAGAGCCGGGATGAGGATGGCAAACAGAATGCAAATGGAACTGATCGTTAGGATCGTGTTGCGCAGTCCTTGATAGGTTTTGGCCAACTCCTCTTTCGGGACCGTACTGAGCACCGTGAATCCCCCCTGACTTTGCGTCAGCTTGGTGGCGATCATCCCGTTGCCGAGCACCCCGGTGTCGTACAATGAGTTAATTTGCTCGGTATAGGGATATTTCCGGCCATAATAAGTTCCGGAGGTATCGAACAGCACGTTGCCATCCGCGGACAAGACCAGGATTGAACCTTTCAGGTCTTCTCTGTACATCGCCAGACTGCCCCACACATTCGCCGTATCGAAATAAACATCCAGTTGACCAATGTTGCGAAGCGTAAGCTTATTACTGATCGGGATGCGAACCGAATACATCGGGGTATTCGGTAAACCCACCGTTTTGCGCACCCATATATTGGAGATCCCCACGTTCATCCCTTCCTGTTGATACATCACATCGGGCACGAACGATCGGGCCTGATTGGTGGGGATAATCTTAAACTGCTTATCGCTGCCAAAGACATACAGCTGCTGCAGATCCGCGCTATATAACATCAAACTACGAATGTCCGGATCATCATCGACCACGTTGCGGAAATACAACACGGTGTCCGTAGACGAACTATTTTCCATATAGAATCGGTCTAGACGGTAATTCACGTAATCCTGATACGGATGCTCCAGGAAAAAGGAAGTATTCGAGGCCCGCTCCTCATCGCGATAAATGTCCCGCACCATGGACTGCACGGAGTCGTATTTGCCACCGATGTAATCGCTGACGCTTTCGATCGCTCGCTTCTGGATATCCAGCTGCCGTTGCACCGCGGACTCGGACATAAACATGAACATTAAATATGAAAACGTAATGATCGTAACGATCGTAATCACCGAGAAAAACAAGATGATCTTCATGAACAAGTTGTTCTTGAAGTAATTCCGATAAATGTTCCGAATGAACATGTCTTCCCTCCTCGTGCAAGGTCAATTATACCATGCCTTTGGGGCTACATGGGATTAGCCGTTCTTGACGGGGTAGCGGCAAGCTCCCGGGCTGCCACCCTGTAATGCGGCGAATAGGCTGAAATGTTGCATGTACTGCAACATTCCTAAAATTAAAACGCCTGTTCCTCATAGGAACAGGCGCTTCTCATGTATAGCGGATTGATCCGAGCCGGGATCTTACCCGCGGAATTCCTGCAGCCCTTCGTTCAGCGAACGGGTCGCCGCGTAGACTTGCTGGTAAAGCTTGAAGAGGCGAGCGTACTTCTCCACATTGGCCGGAATCGGCTCATACGTCTTGGCGTAGCCGATAAAGGCGTCGGCGCATTCCTTCAAGCTGCCGAACCAGCCGCTGCCGACAGCTGCCATCATCGCGGCACCCATCGCCGGGCCTTGCTCGTTCTTCAACGCCACAACCGGGTTACCGAAGATATCCGCTTGCATTTGCAGCCAGACCGGATTCTTCGCGCCGCCGCCGATGGAAATGACGCGTTCGACCTCAATGCCGGCTGCGCCGAACAGGTCAAACGACTCCTGCAGCGAGAAGGTGATCCCTTCCATCACCGCGCGAGCCAAATGCTCCCGACGATGCGTGCCGGACAGGCCGATGAAGCTGCCACGGATCACGCTGTCCGCGTGCGGCGTACGTTCCCCAACCAGATACGGGGTGAACAGCAGCCCTTCCGAACCCGGCGCGATATCGCCCACCGGCTTCAGCAGCTCGTCAAAGCTAAGCTCCGGCGCCAGCGATTCCTTGAACCAGCTCAAGGAATAACCTGCAGCCAGCGTCACGCCCATGGCGTAAAAAGCACCCGGATGCGCATGGTTGAAGAAATGCACCTTCCCGGCGAAATCCTTGTTCTTGTCTTCTTCGTACGTCAACACGACACCGGATGTGCCGACGCTGCAAAGCGCGTCGCCCTTGCGGACGATGCCCGCGCCAACCGCGCCGCAGGCGTTATCGGCGCCGCCGCCGAATACCTTCGTGCCGGCCGACAAACCGGACTCTGCGGCAAACTCTGGCTGCAGCGAGCCGGTGTTCTCGGTACTGCCTACGAGCGGCGGGCAGAAGCCAGCCGGAAGCCCGAAGGCTGCAGCGATCTCTTCGCTCCACTGGCCTTCCGGTACGTTAAGCAACAACGTTCCCGCCGCATCGGAGATTTCCATTTGCACTTGGCCGGTCATGCGGTAACGCAAATAATCCTTCGGCAGCACGAACCGCGCAGCTTTAGCGAACAGCTCCGGCTCATTCTCCTGAACCCAGAGGATCTTCGGCAGCGTGAAGCCTTCCAGCGCGGCGTTGCGGGTAATGTCGAGCAGCTTGCTGCCCAGCTTTGCATCAATGTCACGACATTGCTTGGTCGTCCGTGTATCGTTCCACAGGATGGCGTTGCGCAACACATTGTTCTGCTCATCCAGCAGGACCAATCCGTGCATTTGACCGGAGAAGGATACGCCCTCCACGTCTCCAGCCGCTACGCCGCTCTCTTTCAGCAATTGCTTCAAGCAAGTCATTGTTCCTTTTACCCATTCTTCGGGATCTTGCTCACTGAACCCGGGACGTTCTTGAATCAGCGGATAAGAAGCCGACGCCTCCCCGGCGATCTCCCCGTTTTGGTTCACGAGCAGCGTCTTGACCGAGCTGGTCCCTAGATCGATGCCAATCACATACTTCATTGCGATACTCTCCCTTCGCATGTCCCCGAAAGGGGCTTTATACCACAAAAAGGGACGGCAAGCGTCCCTTTTTGAAAAAGTTGTGCGTGAAAAGCCGACTTTTGAATCTTATTTCGTTCCGAAAATGTATTCGTTCAGGCGGGCTTTAACCAGCTCGAGGTGGTTCGACTTGTTGACGATATGGCTGTGCTCCAAAGCATAAGCTTCCAGTGTTTTGAAGTTGGCTTTGCCGGATACGATATCCGCGCCAATTCCCGTCTTGAAGCTGGCATAACGATCATTCAACAGGTTCTCGATGAACTTGTCTTCGATCATTTTGCCGGCTACTTTCAAGCCTTTCGCAAAGGTATCCATCCCTGCAATATGAGCATAGAACAGGTCTTCCGGCTCGAAGGAGCTACGTCTTACCTTCGCGTCGAAGTTGACGCCGCCGGAGCCCAGGCCGCCGTTTTGCAGGATTTCATACATAGCCAGCGTTACGGAATACAGGTCAGTTGGGAATTCGTCGGTATCCCAGCCCAACAGCATATCGCCTTGGTTGGCATCGACCGAACCCAACATGTTGTTGATGCGAGCTACGCGCAGTTCATGTTCGAACGTATGACCAGCCAGCGTCGCATGGTTTGCTTCCAGGTTAAGTTTGAAGTGGTCTTGCAAGCCGTATTTTTGCAGGAACGCAATCGTTGTAGCTGCGTCGAAGTCGTATTGGTGTTTGGTTGGCTCTTTTGGTTTCGGCTCGATCAAGAATTGGCCTTTGAAGCCGATTTCCTTCGCGTAGTCGATTGCCATTTGGAAGAATCTCGCCAGGTTGTCGAGTTCCAGACCCATATCCGTGTTCAACAGGGATTCGTAACCTTCACGTCCGCCCCAGAACACATAGTTTTCAGCGCCCAATTCAAGAGCCGTTTCCAAACCTTTCTTCACTTGAGCCGCAGCATAAGCGAATACGTCTGCGTTCGAAGTTGTTGCTGCGCCATGTACATAACGCGGATTGGAGAACATGTTCGCTGTGTTCCACAGCAACTTCACGCCGGTTTGGTTCATGCCTTCCTTGATTTTAGCAACGATAACGTCCAGGTTCTCGTTCGATTCTTTCAGCGTAGCGCCTTCCGGAGAAACGTCAACGTCATGGAAGCAGAAATAAGGAGCGCCGATCTTTTCCAGGAATTCAAAGTTCACTTCTACGCGGGCTTTCGCAAGATCCAAGCCGCTTACCGTTTCCCAAGGACGAATCATGTTACCTTGACCGAACGGGTCGCTACCGTTCATCGTCAGCGTGTGCCAGTAAGCAACTGCAAAACGCAGGTGCTCTTTCATCGATTTGCCGAGGATGACTTCATTCTCGTTATAATGTTTAAATGCCAGCGGATTGTTGGAACCTGCGCCTTCATACTGAATTTTGCTAATGTTCTTAAAATAACTCACCACTAATTCCTCCCAGCCAGAAATTAAATTTTAAGTAAGCCTTTACATCCTGTGGATTATAAGTAGCATGCCCACCCGATCACGGGAGCATGCTTTCTACACCTAGATCGTATCACGTTCCACTTAGTTTGTCTAGTAAACTAACAAAGTTATTGATTAAACCCGGGTCATTTATGTTATGATGCGTATAGACATACATTCACCGTGCCTAGAGGCATGGGTATAACGAGGGAGTTTATATGAAAATCACAGGCGACCAGCAGCTCATCAAAAAAATGAATAAAACCATCGTCCTGGATACGATCCGTCAACGTCAGCCATTGTCTCGCGCGGATATTTCCGCCGCGATTGGGTTGAACAAGGCGACCGTATCGTCCCTCGTCTCTGAATTGATCGACAGCCAGCTTGTCACCGAGATCGGCCCCGGCGAATCTAGCGGCGGACGCAAGCCTACTCTGCTTCTCTTTAACCGCAGCGCCGGTTATGCGGTCGGCATCGATATCCGCGTAAATGATTTGCTGGCCGTGCTCGTCGACCTGGAAGGCCACGTTCTGCTAGAAAAAACGGTTGCGCTCGCCGATTTCACCCCGGACCATGTGGTCGAACAGATTCGCAAAACGATCCGCCAGTTTAGCAAAAAACTCCCCGAATCCCCGTACGGTATCGTTGGGATCGGGATCGGGGTGCCTGGGCTCGTCGACGACAAGAGCCGCGTTGTATCGGCGCCCAACCTGGACTGGAACCAGGTGGACCTGTACGATCCATTGGCCTCCGAATTAGGGACCAATCTGCATATTGATAACGAGGCCAACGCCGGAGCCATTGGCGAGAAGCTTTACGGCGCCGGCCGCGAGGCCCAAAATTTGATTTACTTGAGTATAGGCATTGGTATCGGCTCCGGTATCATCGTTGGCGGCGAGTTGTACCGAGGCACGTCGAATTTCTCCGGCGAGGTTGGCCACATGACCGTCGCCGAGAACGGTCCCCTCTGCCGCTGCGGCAACCGCGGCTGTTGGGAGACGCTAGCCTCGGAGAAGGCGCTGCTCGACCGGGCAGCCAAGCTGTGGAACGATTCGCACCCCGATCTGGAGGAAATTATCCGGCTCGCTCGCGACGGCGAACCTCGGGCCGTGCAGCTCCTGAATGAAATCGGCGCCCAGCTTGGCGTGGGATTGGCCAATTTGGTTAACATCCTGAATCCGGAGCTGATCGTGATCGGCAACCGCCTGTCGCTTGCCGGAGACCTATTGCAAGACGCCATGTTGCGCACCATCGAGAACCGCAGCTTATCCTATCACCGGAAGAAAAGCGGAGTCGCCTTCGCCAATCTAGGTATCCGTTCTACAGCGCTGGGCGCGGCATCCATGCCGATTACCATGTTCCTCAGCGAGCCGGATCCCGTTCCAGCGCAGGAAGGCAACACGCCGGCCGGAATTTAAGCGATAGATAATAACCCGCAGGATTCGTGAGTTTACTTCACGATCCTGCGGGTTATTTGTTGCGTTAGATCATCTGTGGCCGATAGCTTCGCAGCAACTCGCGGATACCGGCCTCCGGAAGCGGCTTACTGATATAATACCCTTGAATAATATCGCATTTGGCTCGCCGAACATGCTGCATCTGTTGCTCCGTCTCCACGCCTTCAGCGACGACCTGAAGTCCCATTTTTCGTCCGATGAGCACGATCGCTTTGGCGAGGGAGCGGCTGTCGTCCTGCTCCGGCAAATGCTCGATGAACGTTCTGTCCACCTTCAGCGTCGTAATCGGCATCTGCTTCAATGATCCCAGTGACGAATAACCCGTGCCGAAATCGTCTAAAGCGATTTGAATACCTAAGGCTTTCAGTTCGTTCAGCTTAGGCACAAGCGAATCCACCGTTTCCATAATCATGGACTCGGTAATCTCCAACTCCAGACACACGGGTGCCAGCCCCGTCTGCTGCAGGATGCGCAGAACTCTGCTGACGAAGTCTTCTTCGAGAAGCTGAACGACCGAGATATTAACGGCGATTTTGTACATCCCGAATCCATCGTCCTCCAGACGTTTGGCGAAGGCGCAGGACTCTTTCAGCACCCATTCACCGATCGGTACGATCAGGCGGCTGTCCTCGGCGATCTTAATGAAAGATAAGGGCGACACGTAACCGAGTTCCGGGCTGTTCCAGCGAATCAGCGCCTCGAAGCCGCAAATATGGCCATCGCGCACCCCGAGTTGAGGCTGATAGTGGATGGTAAACTCGCCCCGGGTCAGGGCTTGCCGAAGGTTTTTTTCCAAATGTACCCGTTCATTAAACGCTTGCAAAAATACGGGATCGAAGACGACGTATTTGCCTTTCCCCGCCTCTTTGGCTGCGTACATCGCCACGTCGGCGTTCTTGAGGATTTCTTCCGGCGTGCGGCCGTCTTGCGGATAGAACGAAATCCCGATGCTGACCGACACGAACAGATCGCTGTCGTCGATCCGGAACGGCTCACGGAAGCCCTGGAGCAGCTTGTCCGCCAGTGCTGTCGCCTGTTCCCTCTCCACATCTTTCAGCAAAATCACGAATTCGTCCCCGCCCAACCGAAATAACATACCCGTATCCTCGATCAGGGAGGTCAAGCGGGAGCTTGCTTGCATCAGCAGACGGTCGCCAAATTTATGACCTAACGTATCATTGATATACTTAAAATTGTCGGTATCCACGAAAAAGAGGGCCGCTTTGGCGTTCGTCCTGGAAACCAGGGCATCCATTTCTTCGAGCAAATACAGCCGATTCGGTAAATCGCTAAGCGTGTCGTAATAAGCGAGATGCCGCATCCGCTGTTGGTACATTCGCAATTGGTGCACCTCGATATTCGAGCCCACCATCCGGTAGGCGCGCCCCTGTTCATTAAACAGCGCTTTTCCCCGACCCAGGAACCACCGGTATTCCCCGTCTTTACAGAGCAGGCGGTATTCGCACTCGAAAACTTCCTTTTCCCCTGCCTGCAGTGCCGTGATCTCCTGCTGAATTTTCGGGGTATCGTCGGGGTGGATCACCTGTTCCAGCCTCTCGGTGCTAATCGGGTCCTCTTGACTATACCCAAGCAGCTCAAACCACCTTGGCGAGTAGTACCGGCGATTTCGTTCCAGATCCAACTCCCAAATGCCGCCGTTCGAGGCTTCAGCGACCAGCCGATAGCGTTCCTCACTTCGTCTCAGCCTCTCCTGGTTTTCCAGCAGCTTATCGTAGTTCTCCTTTAACTCCTCTTGGGTGGCGGTTAACTCCAGATTGGCGGACTCCAGTTCCTGATAGCTTTGATGCAGTTTATTCTCGAATTGCTTCCGCTCCTCGATGTCCACGCCGGTCATGATGAAGACGTCCGGATCGCCCTGCAGTCCGGGAATGACCGCCGTTCGGAACAAAAACGCCTTCGCTTTCCCTTGGTTCGCGCAAAACAGGTTGAGCTCGCGGTTATCAACAAAGCGATGGGATAACGCCTCGTCCAACAGCGGAATCAACTCCCGGCAAGCATGCTGCAGCAGGAGATGCTCCATGTAGGAACGTCCAACTGCTTCTCCCTCCCGGATGCCTGTAATCCATTCGGCATATCGATTGAAACGCACCGTTGTCCGGTCGCTTTGCACCGCCCAAATAAATAGATTGGTATGATCCAGCACTTCCTTGGAAAATCCCCGTTCTCCATGAATCGTGCGCCGCAAACGGATGATGTAGACCCGGATTAGCCAATAACTAGCTGCCACTCCACCGACTAACAAGCCGACGACAAGGATAAGTCGATTCCGCATCGCGTTCGAGAAAGACTCCGAATGGGTGAAAAAATACTTCAGATAGAGCTCCTCATAGACCCCCGAGCGCTTCAGTTCATCCATTCGGCCGTTGATGTAATCGACCAGTTCCGGCGTCTTTTTGCTGACTCCATAAGCCACATCCCGAGGATACAGATCCTCCAATACCTTATGAACCTCACCGGTCATTTCCCGCTTCACGATCAAATAATCGACGACGTTCTCATTCTCAAACAATAGGTCGATTTCTCCCCGGTTTAAAGCCATAAGGGCCGCTTCAACGGTAGGGTATGTACGGTAAGACGTTACGCCGGCTTCCGACTGCAGAATCTCCTCGGAATATTGACCCGCGCCGACCCCCACGGTATATTGATTCAATTGATCCGTACCCAGCCTGCCCTGAAAGCTCTCTCCGGCATAGACGCCTATGTAGGTCTGCATGATCGGTTTAGAAAAAAGAATATCCTGCTTCCGATTCTCCTGAACTGCCATCAAACCTGCCGTATCCGCCGAACCGCCAACCAGCGCCTGATAAGCTTCCTTCCAATCGGAGGCGGAATAGAACAGCGTGTAGTCCCTCTCCTTAAAAATCAGATGAGTCAATTCCAGATCGAAGCCCATTTCGAACCCATTCTGGCTGAATTTATAGGGCGGATAGTCCAGCTCCGTCTGGTAACGAACCACCTTTCGTTCCGCCTCGACCGTCGCAGCGCCTAACCCCGCCATGATCGAAAACACGAGCATACCTGCTATTAACAACATTCGGACCCGCTTCATAAGCGATACACCCTTTACGGTAGGATAAGAGTGGGGTTCCCCCATCGAATCGCGAAAATATGCATATTTTGTTTCATCTTATCATAGTTAGGCTGGAACCCATAGGCTAAAATACCCGGATCGACAAGAAAAATAGGCCCCTCCGAAAGCGGAGGCGCCTACCTTGAAAATATGTTTATTTATGCGGGGTTTTGGAAGCTTCCTCCGCATCCAAATACGGTTTATTGGCGAAATAGTACATGAAGCCCATCAGCAGCACTCCGCCAACCAAATTGCCGAGCGTTACCGGAATCAGATTATGCACGACACCGCCAAACGAGATTGTGTCCGGGTGATCCAGTACCAAAGCGATGGCAAAGGTGCACATATTGGCGATGCTGTGCTCGTAGCCGGAAATAAAGAAGCAGAAGACGAACAGCATCATGGCAAACATTTTGGCCCCGTCTCCTTGCAGGGCCATCGGGATAAAGAACGCCAGACATACCAGCCAGTTACATAGAATCGCCCGGAAGAACAACTCCATGATCGGGGTAGCCATTTTATGTTCGACCACACTTAACAAGAAAGTGTTGACCGAGGCATCGGCAAATAAGCCGGTCAGATAGATTAATAAGGCGAAGGCCCCTGCTCCCAAGATGTTACCGATATAGCTGAACACCCATAACTTCGTGATGTCGCGCCATTTCAGCCGCTTCCTTAAAGCGGCGTATGTATAATAAAATGTATTCCCGGTAAACAAATCCCCGCCACCGTATGCGATCAGAATAATAGCAGCGCCAAAGGTGATGGCGGCCATCGGATAGGTCAGCGGCGAATGCTCTAGGTAAAAGTAGTTCCCGCTCTTGAAAGCAACGATCACCCCAAAACCGATAAACATACTCGCCAGCATGGCTCTAGCAATATAGCGGAGATGGCTTTGCATAAAAATTTTATACTTCTTGAGCGCCAGCTCCTCGACTTTCAACAGTGATTCTGTCTCCATAACGCCTCCCATTGTTCTCTGTTCTGTTATTCGTGTTCATTTAGCTTATCCGTTGTTAGCCATTGCCATCCGGCAATGTGCCAATTCATTCAAATTTTAGATTAAACGGTCTCGCCGCTATTTACAAGGGGTACGAAATTGTGCATAATAAAAAAAGACTCATTTGATAATGATTATCATTATTATCTTCGAGATCACTCCGGTTTATCACCGAAAACGGCCAAGAGGAGACGAACGCCCATGAGATTGCTATCCGCCCGCAGAAAGACAAGGCTGAACATCGATGACTACTTGGATCTGCTCAATCTTGCCGCCCAATTAGGCGACCTACAGTGGCAAAAGGAAATTATCCGCAAGCTGGAAATGATGCAGTCCGAGTTCACCGACGTCAGTCAATAGAATAGATAGGGTTCACATAAAAATAAGCGCGTGCTTAGGGAAAGCTTCCCAAGCTCGCGCTTTTTGCATGAACACGAATTCCATGAAGCCCAGATGGGGTTAGACCCTTACAGACATCTGCAAGTCTTCCCCGCTAGACTCCATCATTTCAGTAATCACCAAATCCGTTTTACGCATGAGGTCCACTTCATAAGGCGATCTTACGTTTGAACCGTCTGCTTCGCGGATGATCTTAACCACCGGACGATGCACCAGGCTGGAATCCAGAGAGGATACGATGCCGAGTTGGCCGTTGCTGAGCTTCACTACGGAGGAAAGAGGATAAATGCTGATATTGCGCAGATAAGTTTGAATGAGTTCCAGGCTGAAATAACGATCTCCAGCAGCCAGCAAATATTCAATCGCTTCTCCCGGAGTATAGGCCAGACGGTAGTTCCGCCGTGAGATCAAGGCATGGTAGGTATCGGCAATGGCGACGATTTGCGCGTATTCATCAATTTCGTGATGTTTCAGTCGGGAGGGATATCCCGCCCCGTTATACCGCTCATGATGCTGCAATGCGCATAGGGCCGAACGTCTCGATACGCCTTCCATATCGCAAATGATTTGGAAGCCCGCCTCCGGATGCCGACGCAGCGCCTCACGGTCGGCTCCGGTCAAGCTGCCGTTTCGCCGGATCGTGTGGGCTGGCAATTCGGTCATTCCGATATCGAATAATAACGCGCCGACGCAGAGATCGATCATTTCCGCCCCGGAGTATTGACCCGCGATGCCAAGAATAGCCGAATACGCTGTCACGTGAAAGGAATGCTCAAGCAAGTAGGGATCGCTTTGTTGCAGGCGGATCAAGCCATCCAACACTTGCTCATGGCTTGTGATTTCGTATAAAATGTTCCGGAACATGCGGCGAAATTGTTCGTCCAACTGCGGGGTGGACGGTCGCCCAAAACCCAAGTCGGAATCGGCCAAACGAACCAGCATTTGCCGGATTTGCTTGCGCGCCTCGCGTTTCTCTTTGAGATCCTGAAACTTCATGATGGGGCTTGTCCCCTGGATGTCTTCATCGCGGAAGGAACCGACCGGTTCTTTCTTGCCAATCATGGCCGTTTGAATCCCCAACTTCTTAAGGCGTACGATATGGCCTTCGGTTAACGCGGTTCCCGCTCCTAGCATGGTCATCCCGTGTTGATTTAGTATAGGCTCGGCTAAAACGTCGCCTGGTTCGAGCATTCTGACATGAACCTGTCTCATGACATCATCACCTCATCCTTATTGCAGATCAGCTAGTTATGACGAACGCCTTCGCCCTATGTCATGGTCTATTAACTGCGCCTTTCGGCCTAATCATCGTTTTCTTCCTATCTTCCTATAATAATTCAAGAATTGTAGTCCAGACCACAGAAATTTCCTATTCGACAAAATAAAATTTATCATGACGGCAGCAATTGAGACATTACCCCAAAGTATACTTTGTAAAAGGGTCTTTCGACATTACTATACAAAAAGTCACTATTCTATCTTACATTTCAACGATATTCTAAATAATAATAGCGAAAATTTGAAGTTGGTGAGGGGGGATGAAGAACTATGAATTTGACATTTCATGAGTACGAGGACTTGGAACAACTCCCTCGATTGCTAGGACGAGAGTGGGAGTCGGAGATCTTTTCCGTATATCTAAAGCACTACTCCAATATGGAACGAATCCTTAATATCTACGGCTCGGCTGGCGTAGGAAAAAGCGCGTTGGCTGAGGAGTTTCAAAAACAAGCCACCAGGTTAGGAGCTACCGTTATCGCCATCGACGCCGCGAAAATCAGAACCGTACCGGAAGATTTCAGCAGGCAAGTCCTGTACCAGCTTGATTTATTGGACTCCCTCTCCTCCCTTTCCGATCCTGACTTTATCATCAGAGCCTCCATCGATGCCATCCAGAAACGATCCAAACTTGGTCCTGCGTTCTTATTTATCGATACGTATGAGCTTCTAGAACCGATGGATGATTGGTTTCGCGATTTTTATATCCCGCAAATCAAAGACCGCTGCCTTTGCGTCATTTCCGGCCGAAACCCACTGTCCAGTCAATGGACGGAAAGTCCCTTCTGGAAACGATCCATCTATCGGATGCCGCTCACGAATCTGGATTTTAACAGCGTTGTCGCCTATCTGCGGACCTGCGGCATCGTTGAGCCAGAGCAGATCTACCGCATCTGGAAACAAACCGACGGTTTACCCCTGATGCTGGCCTCATGGCTTAGCGGGCATAATAACGGGGAAGTGGTCTTCCCCAGCTTACGAGATGACGGCGATCAGAGACATCCTGAAGCGATAACATTCGGTCTAACGCCGGAGAAGATGCCGATGACGAAACCAGAGGCCGCGATTTACGCCCGTACGGATTTGACCCATCGTGAGAAGGAGGTTGCCGCTCTGGCCGCCGAAGGGTTGACCAATCGCGACATCGCCTCACGCCTCTTCCTTAGTGAAGTCACGATCAAGAAGCATATGCGGTCCATATTTCAAAAGGTAGGCGCTAGCAACCGGACACAGCTGCTCAAGTTGTTGATGGATTAAACCGCCAATGGGGGTCCTATTTCGAAAAAAAACCGTCCGATTCGGACGGCGTAAAGTGTAAAACGATATAAAGTTACGGCAGCATGGTGCTGCCCATCAAATATCGGTCGACCTCGCGGGCGGCGAGCCGCCCCTCATACATCGCCCAAACAACAAGACTTTGACCTCTCCGCATATCTCCGGCGGCAAATACGCCCTTTACATTCGTTCGAAAATCGCCAAGTTCCGCTTTCACGTTCGTGCGTTCATCCTGATCCAGGCCGAGTTGCTCGGGTAGGACCGCCTCCGGACCTGCAAATCCTAATGCTAACAACACCAGATCGGCAGGAAGAACCTGCTCGCTTCCCGGAGTTTCCACCGGTATCCAGCGCCCGTCTACCTGGTTCCACTCCACGCGGACCGTATGGACTCCGGTTATTTGGCCCTGTTCATTCCCCTGCAGCGATTTCGTCGAGGTTTCATACCTGCGGGGATCCTGTCCGAACATCTCGGCCGCCTCTGCCTGCCCGTAATCCGTCTTTTGCACCTTCGGCCACTCTGGCCACGGATTATCCTGCCCCCGGGACAGCGGAAGCTTCGGCATGATTTCCAGTTGAGTCACACTCTTACAGCCTTGACGGATGGCCGTAGCGACGCAGTCGGTTCCCGTGTCTCCGCCGCCGATAACCACGACATGCTTATCTTTAGCCGATAGGAAGTTGCCATCCTGAAGCCCCGAATCCAATAGACTTTGGGTATTCCGGGACAAAAACTCCATGGCTTGATGAACGCCGTTCAATTCCCGGCCTTCGATCTTCATCTCCCGGGCTTGCGTCGCCCCGCAGCACAGCACCACGGCGTCAAACTCCGTCCGCAGCCGGTCGGCCGGAAGCTCCTCGCCGATCTCGACCCCGGTGACGAAGCGAATCCCTTCGGCGGCAAGCAAATTAACGCGGCGCTGAACGATTTGCTTATCAAGCTTCATGTTCGGGATGCCGTACATCAACAGCCCGCCGATGCGATCCGCCCTTTCGTACACGGTCACGGCATGCCCAGCTTTGTTCAATTGATCCGCACAGGCCAGCCCTGCAGGACCGGATCCCACGACCGCCACCTTCTTACCGGTGGATGCGGCAGGGACCCGAGGCCGTATCCAGCCTTCCTCGAATCCGTGGTCGATAATGGCCCTTTCAATGCTTTTGATCGTCACGGGCTGACCGCTCTTGCCAACGGTACACGCTCCTTCGCACGGCGCCGGGCAGACCCGGCTGGTAAACTCGGGGAAATTGCTCGTCTTTTGCAGTCGTTTTAGCGCTTCCTTCCAACTGCCGCGGTACACAAGATCATTCCATTCCGGAATCAAGTTATGCGCCGGGCAGCCGGAAGCCATTCCCGACAGCAGCTGTCCTGCATGACAGAACGGAGTCCCGCAGTCCATGCATCGCGCGCCCTGCATTCTCAGCTTCTCCTCCTCCAGCGGTACGACGAATTCCTGCCAAGAGCCGATACGCTCTTGTGGCCGAATCTCGCCCGGTACCTCTCGACGGTATTCCAAAAAACCGGTAGCCTTTCCCATCTCCAACCTCCTGATCTAAATGACGCTCGTTTTTGCATGAACCGGAACTACCATCGTCCTCTCGCGTTATCGCTATAAAGCAATGAAATGTACAGCTGCAACTTTACGCATTGCATTTAAATAAGCCCATGTTATCACCGTGACCAGACCGTTCAGAATGAAGAAGATCACCATCGTGAAAAAAAATTACTTATCTAGGCATATGGGCATGCGACGATTGTCGTGTCTTTTCGAAAAACCGATTGCCAGCGGCACTATGCCGCATGTATGATGGGGTTATAAGCTTTGGCTTTGATCGGACGCTCCCGTATGACGGACATCGTCGGTTAACTACATCTCAAGCGGTTCATTTCGAGGAGGCTTTTATTTCGTGGAAGACGACCAGGCTAGCTCCCCATTCCGACCAGAATCCATGCTCACTGCCTCGGCCCTGCTTCGCGCCATTGATCGGATGGGCGTCGGCTTGGCCATCACAGATCCTAATCTCGAGGACAACCCTCTCGTTTACGTAAATCAAGGGTTCGAACATCTTACCGGGTATAATCGTGAGGAAGTCTTGCGGCGGAATCTCCGTTTTCTTCAGGGAGAAGAGACCAACAAAGAACATCTCGACGTTATACGGAAAGCGGTAAAGGAGATCGAATCGGCTACAGTAAGAATCAAGAACTACAAGAAGGACGGCAGTACTTACTGGAACCAGTTCGTCATCAGCCCCATACTGGATTCAGAGGGCCACCCTCTCTATTTCATCGGACTTCAGTTCGATGTGACCCAAGAAGTGGAGCAACAGCAGGCATCAACAGAACGACTTCGCCAGCTGTCCCATTTTGATCCGGTCACCCGCCTGTTGAATTCCAATCGTTTCAAGGAACTCATGCACGCCGAGCTTCGTTCTGCCCAAGCCGAGAATACAATGGCGGCGGTCATGTGCATCAATCTGAATCGGTTCCGGCATATCAACGAGAGCTATGGCGAATGCGACGGCAATGAGCTGCTTCGGCAGGTCGCCGAAAGATTGGGCCGTGCCTTTCCAGAAGGAACGCCGATGTGCCGCAACTTTGCGGATGAATTTTTCGTGCTGGTATCAAACGTGTCCGATCCCTTGTATATACATACACTTGCACTTGATTTGAATGACGCGCTAAAGGAGCCTTATACCCTTTCCGGTGAAACGTTCCATGTCGGTTTGGGGATGGGGATCAGTCTCTACCCCGATGACGGGTCCGACGTAAATCAATTGCTGCAACATGCCGAAATGGCGATGAAGGAAGCGAAGAAGGAAGCGCTGGAAGGCCCGCACTACTTTGATTATTACTTGATGGACCGCCTAATGGCCCAGTTGACTTTAGAGAAGAAGATGATTCGAGCTTTGGCGTCAGGGCAGTTCGAGCTGCATTTCCAGCCCAAAATCGATGCGGTCACCGAGAAGCTGACCGGCTTTGAGGCGCTGATCCGTTGGAACGACCCCGTGCAGGGATACATTCCGCCGGTCACTTTTATCCCGATCGCCGAAGACAATGGGTTTATAGTTGAATTGGGCAAATGGGTTCTGCTTGAAGCCTGCAGGGTGAACAAACGATGGCAGGAGGCCGGGCTTCCTCAGCTGCCGATGTCCGTCAACGTCTCGGCGGTACAATTCAGACATCCGCACTTTTTGCGTACGGTTGAACAGGTGCTAGCCGAAACGGAGCTCGCTCCACAATTTCTGGAGCTCGAAGTGACCGAATCGCTGCTGAACGAGCACGTGCTGATCAGGGATACCTTAACCGCCTTGCAGAAACGCGGCATTTCGCTGTCCGTGGACGATTTCGGGACCGGTTACTCTTCCATCCATTACTTGAAGTCGCTGCCCGTTCAGGTGCTAAAAATAGACCGCACCTTTGTGCAGGAAACGCCATGCTCGGAACGCGACAATTCCCTGCTTCGTTCCATCATCCAGCTTGGGAAATCGCTGGGCATGACCGTGCTGGCCGAAGGCGTCGAGACGAAAGCCCAGTTCGAATTCCTGCAGCAAAACGGCTGCGATCAGATTCAAGGTTACTACTACAGTCGACCGCTGAACGCTGAAGCGATAGAGGGATTGTTGAAGTCTAGTTAATGGCCGCCACGGTATCAAGTGACTACGACCTTGACTGCCGCTTGCCCAAAGGGTACAAGTAAAAAAACAGCAACGCCAGCAGCAGCGCCGCAGCCGGTATCCCGCTGAGCATCCATCGGATGCCGATCGCGGCCGATGCCGGCTGTTCTTTTAAGCCGGCTTCATACCCGCTTGCCTCCAGGATGAGCCCCATGCAGGCAGCCTGCAGCGAAACGCCCCACCTCACGATAAATCCGTTCATGCCGAAGTACATACCTTCCCGGCGTGCGCCGGTACGCCGTTCATCCTCGTCGATCACCTCGGACAACATGACATCAAGCAGCACCAGCAGCCCGGCTAATCCAATCCCCACGGCAACTGCGGTGGCAATCGCGCCGCCCTCCTTCGTAACCCAGCCAAACGGCAGCAGGGCGGACGCATAGCAAGCAACAGCGATCAGAATACCCTGCCGCGCTCCGTATTTGGCTGTTAATCGTCCCCACAGGAATACGCACGGAATGGCAGATAGAAAAATCGCCCCTAACAGCAGGGTGTTAAAGCTTTCCTCACGGCCCAACACGTATTTGGTGTAAAACGGTATGCCGGCCGGCAGCAGGGCAAACGTGAACTGCACCAGAAAACTACCGATCACATACAGGACAAACGCACGGTTCCCCAACGTATGCCGAACCGCCGTGGTCAAGCGGAACGTTGTGCGGGATGCATCGGGATTTTCCCGGCTGCCCCAAAGGGACAAGGCCAGGAAAACGGCCGACAACGCTGCGAATATGCCCCCCATTGCACCCCAGCCGATTTGCGAATAGAGGAGCGGCGGAATCGCCACACCCACGATCATGCCGACGATGCCCAACATCTGCCGCCAGGAGGATACGTAAGCCCGGTCCTTGATGCTTTGGAACATCTCCGGGAACAATGCGGAGTAGTTCAGCACCACTAACACGAACAACGCATCATACAGCATTACGGTTCCTATAAAATAGGGAAAAGCCGCACCTTCATCCGCCGGAGGCGTCCATAACAGCGCAAAGGCTGCGGCCAGTGGAACCAGGCCGAACCCGATATAAGGGAGCCGTCTGCCGAACCGTGTGCGGGTCCGATCGGACAAATGGCCAAACAGCGGATTAAGCAAGGCATTAAGCACGCCGTGGAACACCATCGCCAAGCTGATTAAGGCCGGGCGGACGCCCAGCACGTCGACATAATAGTAAACGAGATAGGTGGCAAAGGCCTGCGACATCAAATTTACCGCCAGATTCCCCGAACTATAGGCCACCTTATGAATCTCCGACCGCTTGCCCTGCTTCACATGACGTATCATCCGCCCCACCTCCTTATTTTTGAAATCCGTCCTGTTCTAGGGCCGCTGTTGCAACTGCTGCAGATCCTTCCAGCGGATCAATTCGATGTGCTCTTCCGCCAGAACCGCCTTGATCTCCGGATCGCGGAAAAGCTGAAAATCCCACTGTCTTTTTTCCCACTCGGAATGGATGGCCTTCAGCTCCTCCGTTGCCAGCGCAGGATGTATGATGATTTCGGATACACCGGGGCGCAGCGCTTTAAGAACGGCGATCATCTCCCGCTTGTAGCTTTCGTACGTTTCACCCGGCTGCTTGCCGAACGGCAGCCCGATCAGATCGTCGAGAAGGATGACGCCCATCCGGTCGGCCAGCTCGGTGACCTGGCGGGCTAAGGCAGCAGCCTCCGGCGGCAGTTTGCCTACCTGCGGCAACGAGCGTGGCAAACGGAACGGCAGACCGTAATCGGCGCAAATTTCGAACGTTACGTCGAGGAAATGTTGACCCGTTGCCAACCCGTATAAACTGCCCATGTGGTTGTCGAGATGCGTAGGCGCGAGGCCTAACGCCAGCGCGGTCTCCACCTGATTGATCATCTCCAAGCGCACCTGAGGGCGACTCGCCTGCAATTCGAAGCGGGCCACGTCTTTGGGAAAATAACCTTCCTCCGTAACCAGCGTTCGCACGTCTCCATCGCGGGTGATCGGTCCCCATTTATAACCGTTCCATTCACTGGTGAACGTCAAATGCACCCCTACGTCGTATTCTGGATTGGCGACGCTCCAGGCCGCAGCTTCCTTAGCCCAGGCGCAAGGGACCATGACCGTAGCCGAGGAAACCGCACCTTCCTGCAGCAGTTGGATAATCGCCGTGTTCTCCGCATGGCACATCCCAAAATCGTCCGCATTGACGATTAACAATTTGGTGTCCCGCCCATACCCCAATCGCTCTGCCAGTGTCATCTGTCTTCCCCCTCCGTTTTAGCAAATAGCTTTTTCCGTTCCCGGAATAAAACGCTTACATAACTCATGAGGCCGATCATCGGCCGCCCTTTGGTTTACGGATACAACTCCGAGTCCCGATTCAGCACGAACGTATTACAAATCCAATCGTGCAGGCCACGCTTCTCCGCGCTGAAAGCAATCATGAGGAAACCAATGAACAAGAGCAATGCCGATAAGAACTGCGAAAAATATCGACCAATGGATCGCAAAATGGAGATTCGTTCTCCCTCCCCATCCACGATCTTCGCTCCTACCGCCAGTTTCCCGATCGTTCCTTGCCAAGAGGTGGCCGGCAGGATCACGAAGTACAGCAGATCAAGCAGCCTTTGCATGAAGTCGGAGAAAGGGAGGATCCAATCGATCACTGTCAATATCAGCCCATCAATGAAATAAGCGAGCAGCCTTCTCCAGAAACCGACATACACCGGATTGGGATCTCGGTAAATCATTTCCCTCCGCGCCTCACCTTCCGGCGATGACGGCTCAAAATGGTCAGGGCCGTATTGGTACAGCAGTGTTTGTGCCATGCATTCCAATCCTTTCTTTGGCCGATACGTCTACTCCATGTTTATGTAAGAAACCCAGCCTCTAGTTCCCTGGATAGTAAATTTCGCGATATCCCCAAATTATTCCTCCCGACGCAAAAAAAGGCGACCCTTGTTAGGTCGCCCTCGCTTCCTGCTATTTGCGAATTCGGTAATGATAGCCCGAAATCGTCTCAAAGCCCAGCTTGCCGTAAAGCTCCAACGCCGGCGCATTACCCGCCAACACTTGCAAGTACATGCCTTCCGCGCCGTGCTCGGCCGCCCATGACGCCAACGCCTGCAGTAGACGGCCAGCAACGCCTTTGCGGCGATGACGCGAGTCGACGACAACGTTGCTGATTCCCGCCCAGCCTTCCTCGATCACCACGGTGGCCACTCCCATCGGCTTTCCCGCCTCATAAATGGCGGCAAACGTCTTGGACTTCGGCATGGCCTTGAAGATCGCCAAATACCCGGCCCGCCGTTCCTCCGGAAATCCTTCCATCCGCAGGAAATCATTCATCCAAGGCTCCTCCGGCTGTGCGGTCAAAGTAACTTTTGCTTCGCCAATCTCGTAAGCTGTGGAGCGCTGAAGCACCTCCTTGATGGAGGCTGCCAGCAACAGACAATTCATCGAAACTTCGTAACCGGCCGCAGCAAGGAGCCCTTCCAGTTCTTTGGGCGAGGAGTCGCTGACATGAAAACACGGTGGAAGTCCACGCTCCCGGTAAAAACGCTCAACTCCCTCCAACCACTCGCCCTCCGGAAACGGCCCCGCCGCCAGCACGCTGTTCGCCCGCGTCGTAACACCGCCGTTGGCCCTCAGCCTCCAGGTGCCAAGTGACTCGAGTTCGCTCGGTGGCCACCCGCTCGCTGCCAACTGCTCTATCGCGCTGGCAAGCTCAGGCCCCACAGATAAACGTTTCATTTCAACCACTCCCCAAAGAATCGCTCGTATCCTTGCTTCATCACTGTAGCCGAAAACTTCGAAAACGCGTATTCCCGGTTGTCGGCGGAATATTTCTGCGGCGAGGCCGCCGCCATATTCACCAGCTCGAACCAGTTCTTCTCATTGCCCGCAAAGGCATGGCGGGAGCTAATATGCCCGTAGCAAGGATGCTCCGGCTTGACGACGATTTTGCCCATTGCCAGCGCTTCGGTCAGCGGCATGGCAAAGGTATCGAATTTAGAGCAACTCCAGTACACCTTGGCCGAGTTCATCAACGCAAACACCTCGTCCTGGCTTAACGCGAACTGCAAGGTGACATTAAACGGGATGTCGTATTTTTTCATACTTTCCTTGTAACGCTCCCCGCCGAACACCATCACGACATCTTTGTCCGGATTTTGCCGCGCGTACTCCAGCACCAGATCCGGCCGCCGGTTCTCTTCATCGCGTCCGATCCACAATACCCGGTTATCGACGACGGCTGTCGGGTCAAAATGACGCTCCGCCAGCGATTCGTTAAATCCGATGGGGATCACATCCACATCACTTACTCCGAACACGTCGTTCAACTGTCGTCGCAAAAACTCCGTTTGCACGATCGCCTTGTCCACGATTCCGTAGAAAGGCTTCATCATTTCGTATCCGGTTAACGCAGGGTCAGGGAAACTATGCGGGAACAGTACGCTGTTCGGGAGGAACATTTTCAGAAAAGTAAAACCGGAGACCGTATAAATCACATGCTCGATTTGGTGCGCATGGATTTGGTCCAATACGACATCGTAATTGACCAGATCGCCTTTCTCGTGCTCGTAGCCGGGAAGCCAATCATGCCCGCTGACATGGCGTTCCGGGGAGATAAATACAACGTCCACGCCAAGTTCACGGCCGATATCGCGCAACCGCTCCGCAAACACACGTGGGCCTTGGGCTTCCGCGAACTGGATTTTTCGCATCACTAAACCGACTTTCTTCATAGGATCCCGCCTCTAGTTTATATTGTCTTGTAGTGGATGGATTGCCACGTCATGTCTTGCTTCGTCAACCGCTAACGGACTTGAGGGACGTTATTGGCTACGAATCCGGGACTACGAGGTTTTAACGGACTTGAGAGACCTTATTGTAGGCAAATCCGGCAAAAACACCTCTTTGTAGCCCAAATAGCGGCTTACAAGTCCGTTACTCCGGGAAATATTCGGGAAATGAGTCGATAAGGTCACTACGGTCCGTTAGCAGATCGTAAGTGTTCTTATATTACCCATGGTTCTCCAGCAGTTCCAAACATCCAGTCAAGCCTTTCGCCGTCTCTTCCCGCTGCCGCAGCAGTCCTTCCTTCGTCCAAACGCCGCCTCCCCGCCGCAAGTCGCTTTCGACCAACAGCAGCATCCATAGGGAAAAGATCGCAGCGAACCAGGCATACTCCCGGACCAATACCTCCCTCGCCCATGGCGTGCCTTGCTTGTCCGCTTCGTCCATATAAGTCTCAAGCAGCTTCACCCGATCCTCGACTGGCATCGCCTTTGGAAACCGCGGGTGCGACATGTCGATGAGGTGGTACAGATCCCAGTAGGGGAGATTCCGATGCGTGTGCTCCCAATCGAGCAGAACCACGCCCCCTTCCTTCGTCACGGCATAGTTCCCCAGATGCAGGTCGCCATGCGACAACACCTGCCGCCTGACGTTGAAGCCGTACCCGTCCCGAACCGCCGGGACGATCTCCCAGTCGAGCCATTGAATCGGCAGTCCCTGCCCGCCAAGGACGGCCAGTGCCTCGTCCCGCCGTCGCAGCACATCAGCGGCAATGACCTCAATGCCCGGCTTGGGGCCTTGGGCCGTTATGCCCGGCCATTGTTCCGCCGGTGCGGCGTGTAGGCGGGCCAGCTGTCTGGCCGCCACTTGAGCATACTCTAGCCGGTAGGAATGTCTCAGCGGCCCCAAATCCTCGAAGATCGTCCATCCCTGGGTTCCTTTCCCTTCCAGGGAGGCCGCCAACAGCTTGGGTGCCGTAATCTCGGGGAGTTTCGCCAGAATGTTCCGGTTCACCCACGCCTCCCGATCCACCGATTCGCCGTTCGTGAGCGGCTTGAAGATATAGCTGTGCTCCGGATGGGTATAGAACCGCTCCACCCATCGCCCGTTCATCCCTTGATACATCGGTTCCCTGCGCCATATCCGGTTATCGTCCAGCGTTCCATCTGCTTTGACTGCTTCACCCAAGTTCCGCATTCGCTATCCTTCCCGCTCCCTAGTTTGACCTTAATGGTACATAAATTTTGAAAAGATTGTCAATCTACTGTCTTGGAACGGGGTTGTGGGCGAAAAAAAGAGCGGCGCCTTTAGGCGAACCGCTCTTTTTAATCAATATAGAGTTGATTTGATTCTGGTTACGGATTAGTTGGAGTTGGAGATGTAATTGGATCCGTGCCCGTTGGCGCTGCAGCTGGAGCAACAGTTACCAGAACTGGGTTGGAGAGCGCATATCCCTTGGCATTAATCATATCCGGTTCTGACAGGATATAGACCCTATAGCTCTGAGCAGTAATCGGAGAATCATAAACGTCTACGCTAACCGTGCCCGTAAGCGGACCATTAGCAGCCACCTGTATGCCCTTATCTTTGAGACCGACAGCCGCATCTACGTTAAGGGTTTGGCCCTCGGTAACTACAAGAATTCGATACGAACTAATACGACTATCACCGGGTGAATCAAATTCAACCGTTATGGAGGAAGCATTAGCTACCGCACTCACCCGAGTTACAGGTGCGACAGCAATATTATCCGCTTTGAGAATAGGCTGAACGGCATTGGAGGCCGCAGACAAATTATTGGCTCCGCTCCGTGCAACCGTCAATACAAAGAATTGATAAGATGTATCTTTGTTGATCGGGTTACCGTAGACATCGTTTGGTTTATCCAAGGTTTTCGTAATGTTACTTGCATTCGGAACTCCTACCGATGTGTATCGGTCTGGTTGGGTTACAGCGTTGGCATCGGAAATTTTATAGTTGCCGGCGTTTCCTACCGGAACCGCCAGAATCCGATACTCAGCCACGTTATTCTCATTGGCCAACTTATTAAAGCTAACCACGATATTGCTATATGTGCCATTATAATTCGAGTTCAACTGAGCATACAAACCGGAAACGGCACCTACGGAACTGTTGTCATTCAACGTAACCTCATTCGAAACCCCCGACAACGCATTCGATCCACCGCCGCTAACGGCAAGCGATAGGACGTAAACCCGATAAGCCACACCGTTGCGGAGAAGCTCCCCGTCGGTATCTCGTGCCCCTGCCCCAAGGTCAGCGGTCAAGGTTACCCCATTTTTATTGACGGGTGTATAGTAATTAGACGAATTGGCTGCGTTCAGATTAAAGCTTCCGTACTTCGATGCCTTCACCACGAACACACGATATTGACCGATATAGGTTTCGTTCGAGGCCCGGGTAAACGTCACCCGCAGATCCCGGCCATCGCCGAAATCATTTACGTCATTGGCCGCTACATTTGAAGCCGTCCCAACAGCCGCTCCCGATAGCGTAATGACGTTGGAAGCAGGAGAAAGCGTGTTGCTGCCTGTATAGCCATTGCTGCCAACCGACAAGACAAAGACTTGGTAGCTGACGCCGTTTTTGATCGCTGCTCCATCAACATCTTTGGCCCCCGCAGCCAGGATACCGGTTAACGTATAGTTGCCCTTGCTGATATACGTGTATCTGTCACTGGATACGGCATTCGCCTTCGACAGATTAAAGCTACCGGCGTTTGCCGATTTTACTACCATGATCCGGTAGTGGCTGATATTCGATTCATCGGCGGCACGGTTGAACGATACCCACAAGTCGCGGCCGTCACCGTAATCGCTGACGTCAGCGGCATTCAGATTCGAGATGGAACCAACCGCATTGTACGACAGCGTAATCGGCGAGGAGTAATATGACAACGCGTTACTCAGGTTATATCCGCTGCTGGCTACCGAGAGAACAAACACCCGATAGCTCACCCCGTTACGAATCGTCGCTCCGTCGACGTCCCTTGCCCCCGAGTTAAGGACCGTGGAAAGGGTGTAGCCGTTTTTGCTTACGGTGGTATAGTTCGAGCTGCTGACATTATTAGCTTTAGACAACGTAAAGTTGCCTGCATCCGAGGTTTTGACGACCATAATCCGATAGTTGCTGATGTACGTCTCGTTTGAAGCCCGGGTAAACGTCACCCGAAGGTCGCGACCATCGTTATAATCACTCACGTCTTCAACGGTGACGTTCGATACCGTATCCACCGTGTTGCCGTTCGTCAGCGTTATGGCGCTCGAAGCGGCGGATAATGTATTCGTTCCTGCATAATTTCCGGTGCCCACGGCCATGGCGAACACCCGGTAGCTGACGCCGTTGCGAATTGTCGCTCCATCCACATCCCGCGCACTAGAGGACAAGGCATACGATGTGATGTTCGAGCCCGTCTTATTGACCTGGGTGTAGTTCGCGCTGGATACTCCGTTCGCCTTTGCCAGGCTGAAGTTGGCATAATCGCTGGCCTTGACGACGAAAATCCGGTAAGAGCCAATCCGCGTTTCGTCCGAAATTCGATTGAAGCTGACGCGCAGGTCACGGCCATCGCCGTAGTCGTTCCAGTCTTCGACCTTCGTAATGACCGGCGAAATGACCGAGCCTATCGCAAGCGAGATCGCGGAAGAGGCGGACGACAATTTGTTAGCGAAGCCAGAATTATTACTTACCGATTGCACAAAAATGGTGTAGGACACACCGTTCTTAATCAGATCGCCGGATGTATCCCGAGCGGAAGAAGCCAACTGACCGGTCAGCGTCGAACCGCTGCCCGATTTGGACACGACCGTAGAATACGAGCTTGGCACGTTGTTCGCCGTACTCAGGGTAAAGCTTCCGGCGTCCTTCGTCTTGACGACGAACACCCGGTAGTTAGCGATGCTGCTCTCGTTCTGAGCCCGCGTAAAGGTGACGCTCAAGTCACGGCCATCGCCGTAATCGCTCACGTCACTGACCTTCACGTTCGTTGGAGCGGCCACGGCCGCGCCGTTGGACAACGTAATGGCCGGAGATGGATTCGACAACGCATTAGCGCTATTGCCCTTCCCAATGGCCAATACATAGGCAACGTAAGATTGATTTTCACGGATTGCAGCCCCATCGACGTCTCGTGCACCGGAAGACAGGTTCACGACCGGATCCGTTCCCGACGGCGACAACGACGTGTAATTGGCCGACGAGATCCTTTGCGCTGCCGTCAGATTAAAGACGGAAGCATTCGAGGACTTCACGATCATCACGCGGTACTGTTCAACGCGCGATTCGTTCGAGGATTTCGAGAAGCTGATTTCCAAATCCCGGCCGTCCCCGTTATTCCCCACATCGCGGGCTGATACGTAAGCGACCGGACTAGGATCCGAGCTGCCGCCATCCGATCCGCCTGTGCCCGAGCCGGAGTTGATCGTGACGATTTTGGTGGAGTTATTCCACCCGACTTGCTGGCCTAGCGCCTCGCTGACGAAGCGAACGGGCACCATCGTTCTGCCTTTGATGCTTTGCGCCGGCACGTCGAGCAGCACCGCGTCGTTGTTGATCGTAGCCGAACGCGACTTTAGCTTCAGCACGATGGTCGTGCCGTCCTTCTGGGCCGTGACGGTTTGCAGCGTCTGGTTATAGTTGACCGTAGCATCCAGCGCTTCAAAGATGGCCCGCAGTGGCAGCATGACCCGCCCGCTGATGACAACCGGCGCCTGATCAGTGGTCAACCGGCTGCCATCGATGTAGATGCTGATCGGCGTAGCCGCCTGCGCCGTCGATTGTTGAAACATTGGTATGATTAGAAATGCGGCTAAGAGCGAAGCCCATAGTTTTTTCAAAAATCTCATCCTCCCCATGCTCATGAACAGAGCTACAGAAAAATAACTCTTCCCATTTGACGTATCATCTCAGGTAAAAGTTTCTATGTTTTCCTGTCGCATAAAAAAATTACCCCTGGACGCCTAGCCTTGAACCAAGAAGCCCGGAAGTCCCGGGTCTGAAGCCCCCTCAACTGATTCGAAAGGCGCAAAAAAACCGCTCCCCCTCATGGGAAAGCGGTTGAGCATGAGGACCTATTCCCCCGCGAGCCTATCTAACCGGGCGCTCAACGTTTCACGCCAGCTGTCCGACAGTTCCTCCACGGCCAAAACGCGCCGAATTCCCTCGGCATCCTCCTTGTCCAGGTGCATCACGCGATTCGCGAAGGCCAGCGTGACGCCTGCCGAGTGACTTTCGATCAGCTCCAACCGATCCCCGGGGCGAACCTCCCCCTCACGAAGAACCCGGAAGTAATACCCGGTATAGCCCGTTTGCTGGATTTCCAGCGGCAGCTCGGGCAAGCCATGCTTAACGCCCACCTTGAAGCAGGGCTGTCTGGGTTGGCTAACCTGAACGACGGCCTCGCCCAATCGAAACCGGTCGCCGATGTGGATCTCCTCTTCGAGCATCCCTTCGGTCGTGATATTTTCCCCAAATGCCCCTAACTCCAATGCGATCCCAAACCGCTCCTCCCAGTAGGCATACCGCTCGAAGGGGTACACGCAAACGGCCTTATCCGGCCCTCCGTGAAATCGGAGATCTGCCTGCGCGTCCCCGGCAAAATTCACCGTCGATAGATGCAGCGCGTCCTTCACCGGCATTTTGAAAATCCCCGTACGGACCGTCTTGCCTTGATGCTCAACCTCAATCGGCTTCCCTACATTCAGCGAACGGATCGCTACTTGCTCTACCATCTCCTATTGCACTCCTCTGCTCCGAAATCACCTTTATATTGAATTCCATTATACGGGAGGACCTCTGACAACACCACCCTACATTCCAAGAGACGACCAGCCAACTGAAACTTACAGGGCAGCTCATCCGTATTACTACTAGGAATCATTGCTTCGCGCATGTCTATCCCTTATTCAAAGAGAGGAATTCAATCCATGAAATTCAAACTTAAAAAAGTGGTCATCCTCGGTACGATGGCCCTCGTCATTACCATAAATCCCAGTATGTCCGGGTATTTGACCAGCCTGGCCTATGCGGCTCATCCATCTAAGCAATCCAGCACTAGCAATCATGCGGAGCGTCCGGAGGACGAGCTTAACGGACTTCTCGGCGCTGCCTCCGACAAGGAGGTCTACGACGCCTTGCTAGAAGGCGTGTCGTTGGCGGACATCGCCGAATCCCGTGGTCAAGACGCGGACCGGGTGATCCGGCTGCAGGTCGCACAGCTGCAGGAGCAGTTGCAGAAACGCTTGAACGAAGGAAGCTTAACCCAAGAAGCTTATGAACTTCAGTTGCAGGAGCTCCCGGCACTCGTGGCACAGAGCGCGCGAACCAGGTATACCATCCTCGGTTAACCTGACGAAATCAAAGTGAAGGCCCTACAAGATAACCGCTTGCGGTATCCGGTAGGGCCTTCTTTGGTTATTTTCCCCGCTTGGGGAGCAGCTTGACGTATTCGTCGGAGAGCTTCATCAACTGCGTAATGTAATCGTAATCGCTGCGATACGACGCGATATCGGCAACCGGCTGCAGCGAGTCCAGGGAGATCGCGGTACCGTCGCCAAAGCCGGCTCCCGGCACGAACATGACCTCATCATTAAAGAAGGAGCCTGTCGGCAGATAATACCTCATTCCAACCACGTTGCGGTCCATATTCAGCAGGTCATGCCCAAACGCGGTAAACCCTTCCTTTTCCAGCGAAATGCCAAGGAGATTGGCTACCGTCGGCAAAATATCAACCTGTCCGCCAGCACGCTCCACCACCTGGCCGTGCTGCTGTCCTGGGATGTGGATGATCAGCGGGATGTTGAATCGGCTGATCCGCTCGTCGTAAGCGATCCCCAGCTTCTCGCTGATTTCCTTCGCGGGAACGTCTTTCTCCTGGAGGCCGAAGTGATCTCCGTAAAGTACCAGCATCGTGTTCTCCCACAGACCCGTTTCTTTCAACCGTTCGATCAGCTTCCCAATTGCGTAATCAGTATAGTTGGCTGCCTCGATGTAATTCCCGAGCATCGTGTCTTCCATGTCCGCCGGAAGATCGAAATGGCGGCGGTCCTTCGGCACCACAAACGGATTATGACTCGAAGTGGTGACAAACTGGGCGTAAAACGGCTTGTTCTGCGCTGTCAGCTCCGTCAGCTTTTCCATGCCAACCCGGTACATTTCCTCGTCAGAGGCTCCAAAATCGTTAAAATGATCGTTCGTATAATACGGCTTGTCATAATACTTATCGAAGTTCAACGCCGGGTACATTTTATGGCGGTCCCAAAAAGTCACTTTATTGATGTGGAACGTGTTTGCCGTGTACCCGCGACTTTGCAGCAAGCGCGGAAGGCTTGGGATCTGCCGATCGCCGTAACCGGTCGACATCGCTTCTGCGGCCGTCGGATAAATCGACGTATTGGACATAAACTCGGCATCCGACGTATTGCCGGGTCCGATTTGCTGAAACACGTGCGGGAAGTAGAAGCCTTCCTTCGCTAAACCGTTCAACACAGGTGTGATCTCTTGACCGTTCAGCTTGAGATTGATCGGGAAGTTCTGGAATGATTCCATTTGCACGATCATCAGATTCATCCCTTGGGCGGCGCCGAAGTATGCCGGATCCCCCGTTGCCGCTACCTCTTGGTAAGGATAGCTGCTCTGGAGCTGACGGACCTTGGCTGCCGTCTCTTGCAAATTGCCTTCCGCGATCATCCGCTCCTCCTCTTGGTCGCGGATTGCCGCATCGACCTGGAAGTTAAAGAACCCGACGCTTTCGGCCCGCACCAGTTCGTTATCGATGCTCTTCCCCGAACGGATGTACAGCCCGGAAAGCATCAGACTGACGATCAGGACGAACGCAACTCCCACCTTCCACATCAACGAGGCGCGCGGCCGGTCCGTGCGGAAGCTGAGGCTTCCCGACAGATGGAATCCTCGCGAAGCCCGGCGACGCCGCCCCGCCCGGAGGATACGCACCGCAATCAACACCGGCAGGTCGATGAAATACAGAAATTGTTCAGGCCGCAATAACGAGGCTACGCTCGCCTTAACCTCAGGCACCTGGTTTAACCCGCTTAGCACCGCATAGGTAGGTACCGTACCAAAATAGGCATTATACACCGTTGCGGCAAACAGGATGAAGGATAGGGCAAAGTTAAATCCGAGATACGCCCCCCATTTGCCCTTGATCGGCGTTAATAGCTCAACCAGACACAGCAGCGCCAGCACCGACAGCCACTCGCCGGGTAATCCCTGAGCTCCAATACTTCCATAGAAAAAATAACGCAGCAATAACAGCTTCGCACCGATCAGCGCGAACGTTGCAATAAAATGAATTCGGTTTGAGTTACGTATGATTCCCATCTCTTTTCTCCAGATTGGTCCCGTGTTTACATAAATTACGAGTTGAAAAAGTCGGGGTTTTCAGGACCGAGAAGGTTGAATGAAGCTAGGGACTGAGTAGCGGAGCGTAGACAGATCTACGTGAGCAACGCAAGGCCCGGCTGAATTCAAGATTCGATGTCGGTTTGACTCCATGAACTACTTCGTCATGGGAAGACGACTTTTTGAACATCCTCTAATAACACACGATTTTCTATTCGTTTATTATAACACGGTAAAATCCAGAGTCGAATTCACACGAAATCAGCCATGGAGCGAACGATTAGCTTGCCCGGATGCCCCGCTACAAACGGTTCCGCGCTGCCCTCACCGCCCCGCTTTCGGAACTCCACCGTCAACGGAATGCCTGGGATCAGGTCGAAGTAGTTGTCGGAGAAGATCCCCTCCTCTTCCGCCGAAATCCACACCTGGCGTGCCAAGGCGTCGCTTACCAGGGTATATCGGCTGCCACCACTGCCGTCCTCCTCCAGAAGGGTAATGTTCGCCTGCGGCAACGAAAGCTCTTTGTCGGATACGAAATAAAAGGATTTGCTGTCTACTTCATGCCCGTCCGCTTCCAGAACGGCGTGCAATACGACCTGGCGCGGATCCCGGCCTTCCAGCCATTCTTCCCGAGTGAACGCGGCGGCTTCAACAACCGAATCCGCAGTTGCGCGAACTTCCGACACCTGTTTTTTTAGTAAGGCACCATGCATGTCGTATAGCGATAACCGTAGCTGACCTCCCACTGGTTTCTGCAGATCGGAGATGAGGTTGACCGAGATCGGACCTTCCTCCGGCTCGTAGATCACCAGCATCAAGTCGCGGTAACTTCTGCGAACCGTATACTGCAGTGCCTTCCAGCGTCCGTAATAGTCCATCCCCGCCCAGGACGCCACCGGCCAGCAATCGTTCATCTGCCAATACAGCGTTCCCATGCAGTAAGGCTTGTTGCGGCGGTGCGCTTCAATCGCTGTACGGATTGCTTCGGCCTGGAGCACCTGGCTCATATACAGGAATGATTTGAAGTCCCTTGGCGCGGGTAAATAAAGATCCATGTATTCCTTGATCAACTGGTTGCCGCGGCCGTTCTTCTGGTGAGCCAGCATGATATCAGATTCGATCGCCAGCTCGCTCTCCGGGGCATAGGTTAGCACCGATTTCAGCTCCGGGAAGGACTGGAAGCCGTATTCGCTCATAAATCGACCGACTCGGTGATTATAGTTGTCGAACGGCTCGACGGCATGCCACACGCCCCAGTAATGGACGTCGCCTTCACCGGTCACTTGAAGCGCATGCTGGTTTGCATCCCCCATCAGCTCACGGAGCGGCGAAGACGGCCAATAGGCCACACCGCCGCCATGACGTTCCACCACCTGCGGCAAGATGCGATGGAAAATTGCCTCGTAATCGGCCCATAGCTTCTCACGCTGCTCCGAGGTGTAATCCTTCTTCCATCCCCAGCCCCCATCTTCCTCATAATGAGCCCACGCCGAGTCGATCTCGTTGTTGCCGCACCATAATGCGATACTTGGATGATTCCGCAGCCGTTTGACGTTGTCCTCCGCCTCGCGGGCAATGCTGTCCAGAAACCCTGGTTCGCCCGGATACATACTGCAGGCAAACATGAAGTCCTGCCAAACTAGAATCCCGTATTCATCACACAACTCGTAAAAAATGTCCTGCTCGTAAATGCCGCCGCCCCAGATGCGAAGCATATTCATACCGCTTTCAGCTGCTGAGGCAATCTCATGGCGATAGCGTTCGTCCGTTACTTCCGTTAAAAAACTGTCGTTCGGGATATGGTTTGCACCCTTGGCGAACACCGGTACACCGTTCAACTCGAATCGGAAGGAAGCTCCGGCAGCGTCCTTCTCCCGAACCAGCTTGATGTCACGCAGCCCGGTATGGACGGACGCCTGAGCGACCGTTTCCTGCCCGCCCACCACGACGAGCTCGGCCCGGAAATGGTACATCGCCGGTTCTCCCAGCCCCCGGCACCACCACAGCTTCGGCTGGTTGATCACTGCGGACACCTCCACAATGTGAGTTCCCGGTTCCAAAGCAACCGAACGAATCCAACCCAGTTCGCCGGTGGATAACCGTAGCTGGCCCTCCCAGCGCTCGGCGGTTTCGATCTCAACCAATGCGGTGAGCTCTGCAGCCGTGGCGTTCACGCGGTCCTGGCGGATGTGCAGGTCACGGATCACCGGACCGCTCCATCCTTCCAGCCGAACCTCGCGCCAGATTCCGCTGGTCACGAAGCGGGGCCCCCAGTCCCAACCGTAATGATACGGTGCTTTACGGGCAAACACGCTGACCCGGCGGTCGCCTAAACCGCCCAGCTCCGATTGGTCGTTCGACGCCGGGAGGTCGTAACCCAGCTTCTCAAGCTTGGGCAAATCCTCCGCGATCGGCGAGCGGAAGCGAACGGCAATTGTGTTGGTGCCTTGGCGCAAAAGCGGCTTCACATCGATTCGCCAGACGCGGAACATATTGTCGGCCGACAAGGCGTGTACCCCGTTGACCGTTACGTCGGCATACGTATCCAAGCCGTCAAAGACGAGTTCAATTTGCGGCAAAGCGAACCAAACCTCATCCAAATCGAAGGAGGCCTCGTATTCCCAATCTTTTCGATCAATCCACTGCAGGTCATGTTCGTTGGTTCCATAGAACGGATCGGAGATGAGCCCGTTGCTGAGCAGATCCGTATGCACCGTGCCCGGTACTCGGGCCGGCTTCCACTCCTTTTCGTCGCAAGCCTTGAATTTCCAATGTTGGATCGCATAGTTATGATTGTTCATAAGCCCTCCATGAAGTCGTAAGTTATGCTCTATTATATACTAATTTAGATGCAACTTGTTATATTTTTGTTATTCACCTTCACTCAACAAGGAGCGATCTTGTTATTGTCATCTCGTTTTCCCCTCCCATCGGAACGAGCGCACCTGGTGATGGAGAAAACCAGTCATTACAACGACCCAAGCCGTCAGGGCAACGACGATCATGACGCGCGGAATCGCGACCAAGAACGGCAACTTCAATGCCTGTGACAACTGATACGTACTGGTTGTATACATGGCCAACGGAAACACCATTCCCCAAAACTGGGGGTCGTACGTCAAAGGGTAACGATGGTAGGCGTGCCGCCATATCATCAGAATAAACAATAACGGAATCCACCAACTGCCGGTAATCCAGAAGAACAACGTAAATCCGCGCAAAAAGGGGATCAACTCCGTCAAAAACGGCCATTTTTCAGCATGCAGCATCAACGTGGAGCCGGCCAGGGTCGTAATCGCAACGGCGCCCATATTGATCCAATAGGGCGGGGTCAACGCAGCATATTTCAGATCGACAAAGGTAAACCGGTAGAATATTAAGGTGATGATATTCAGGTAAAGCATACACCCCAGCAAATACATGCATAGCGTAAAAAACAACACGACCTCACGCCCCTCCGTTAGGTAGGATGAGATCAGCGTACCCAGAATGGAAACGGATTGGGTGGCGACAGCGGCGATTAACCACGCACCGTTGATCCCCTCGGCCAGAGACGGCTTTTCTTTTCTCACGGTAACGGCCGTAAAGAAGGTGTACATAATAACAACCCAAAGCAAAATGCCAAAAAACCACAACCCGGTCGATATCGTACCGTTATGCGCCACAATGACCCACTGGCTGCCATATACGCAGGTCGCTGCCGTGCAGGTAAAAAAACCGGGACCTTGGCTATGGCTCGTCAAATCGGCCCGCACTCGCGGGAAAAATTGGATTAGGCGAATCAACGTGAGGATCCACAACGTGATATAAATGCAGGTGTTCAGATATAGCAGAATCTCGGGAGCAAGCGGAATCTTCAGCAACTTCATCGCAATCGACAAGGCTCCGGTCGCCATCGCCATGGAGAAATACCCCGGAAATAAACGTTCAATTTTCTGTTCAATTGTCTTCCACATTGTTATCCATCCCTGCCTCAAAAGACTCAGCCCCCGGTGCTTACCAGCCAACGAGAAACCTAATTTCAATTTAGCACGATGAGAATCTACGGCTTTGTGACTCTGCTAACCCCAACCCGAGGGATCTCCTAAATTACATCATTATCTTTTATGGCGAATCATAGTATGATGATGTCGAAGTCCATCTCTTTTTTGGAACGTTCTCATGAAAGGGGTTACATATGAAGAAGATTTGGATTGTATATTTGCTGTTATTTGCCTGTTTTGCGTTATACGTGCTGGATTATCGCTCGCAGACCCGTTTAAACGACCAATGGAATTCCGGAGGCATGCAGGGATCCATCGACGAGAAGTACGTGATGGTGACGTTTCAAAGGGGGATCGATTATTGGAAAAGCGGGTTGAAAGGATTTGAGGACGCGGCCCAAGCGCTCAACGTCTCCGTGGAATACCGCGGCTCCACCCAGCGCGACATTCACGAGCAAATCACGGTGCTGGAGCAAGCTATCGCCAAAAAACCGGCTGGCATTGCCATTTCCGCCATCCATCCGACCGAGCTCACCGCCACGATCAATAAAGCGGTTGACGCCGGCATCCCCGTTGTTCTATTCGATTCCGACGCCCCGGGTAGCCGAGCCTTTTCCTTCCTCGGTACGGATAATTACTCCGCCGGAATTGAGGCTGCACGAAAAATGGCCGAGCTCACCGGCGGACGCGGCGAGGTGGCGATCGTGACCGTCCCGGATCAGCAAAATCACCAGGAGCGCACAGACGGCTTTGCGGACACCGTTTCAAAGGAGTTTCCCGACATGCACATCGCCGCGATAAAAAACGGAAAAGGCGACGAGCTTTACTCCCGGCAGTCGGCAGAAGAGATTTTGCGAGATATCCCCGGGATCGCCGGCATCTTCACCACCGAAGCCAACGGTGGCATCGGCGTTGCGGAGGCGGTCCGTGAATATGGCTTGACCTCCTCCGGTCCGAAGATCATCAGCTTTGACACCGATAAAGGCACCCTGGACTTGGTCAAAAGCGGAGACATCTCCGCCACGATGGCCCAGGGAACCTGGAATATGGGGTACTGGTCGCTGCAATTGCTCTTTTCGCTGAAGCATGATCCGGACGGATCCCAGCATCCCGGACCCCGCGTCCCGCAGCGGTTGGATACGGGCATCACCGTCGTTACGCGGCAGAATGTGAATGATTACTATGCGAAATAGGTATGGAAAACGGTCCTGGGAGTTCCGCGATTTTTCGCTTAACAATCTGCCGATCCGTTATAAATTAATCGTTCACTTTTTGCTGATCAGCATCCTGCCTTCCATCGGCCTGGGGGTGCTGACGAATTGGACCGTCGACCGCATCATCGAACGCCAGATCACGGACAATACGCTTCAGCTCATCGGCAAGGTCAACCGGTCGCTGGAGACCTATGTGGAAAATTTGCAAAACATGACGTTCTTTATCTCCTTTAACCCGGAGGTGCTGCAGTTCCTCGAGGGCCGCACTGATATGGGGATAGACGGTTCAACGACACCGTCTGGCGGGGAACCTCGCCTCACTGGAAGCACGGACGCCCAACCGCGAACCGTAGCTGAAGCCGAAGCCGACCACTACGAAATTCGCAAGTTCCTTCAGGGCTTTACCACCCTGTATTCGGAAGTCGCGGGGGTGCTGATTGTCAACAGCCGCGGCGACTACATCAGCAATGAAATGTATGCCAGGACCGATGGAAGCCTGACCCGGGAAGAGTGGTATCAAGAGGCGGTTCGCAATAAAGGAATTTTTAAGATTATCGGCCATCCGCGGGGCCGTAACGTGACCACGCATGTGAACTACAAGGACAGCGAGGTCGTTTCGGCCGTAAGGGCGATTCTCGACCCCGAGACCCAGCAGGTGAAAGGTGTCGTATTAATCGACCTCAAGCTGCGGGTCATCGCTGAGACCGCCCAGGACGTCCGTTTGGGGAAAACGGGCTATCTAACGGTGGTGGACGGAAACGGCGAATTGATCTATGCCCCGCCGGATCCCTACATCGACCGTGTCCCGCTGGAGCGGCTTAGCCAGGACGCTTCGGGAACCTACGCGGAGCGAATGGGCGGACGCGAGCTGCAATTCATTTACCGGCACTCGCCGTTTACGAACTGGACGACCGTCGGCGTATTTTCCATGGCGGAGTCCGCCTCCGAAATGCGGGAAATTCGCTTTTACGTGGTTAGCTTTGTTTTTGTCGTCTGCCTGTTGGGGATGACGGCCTCCTTCTATTTGGCCCATACGATTTCCAGGCCGATCGGTCAATTGGCTTCCTTTATGCAGAAGGCGCAATCCGGGGATCTGACGATTCGCCACTGGAGCGACCGAACCGACGAAATCGGCCTGCTCGGCCGTCGATTCAATGCCATGCTGCAGCAAATTCACCGCTTGCTCTCTCTAACCGAACTGCAGGAGCGACAAAAACGGGAAGCGGAGTTGCGGAGTTTACAGGCGCATATCAAACCGCATTTTTTGTACAATACGCTGGATACGATCCATTGGATGGCCCGCCGCAAAGGAGCGGAGGATATCGCAGAAATGGCGGAGTCCCTCTCCAAGCTATTCCGAATCGGACTCAGCAAAGGGAATGACATCATCCCGCTGAATGATGAAATCGAGCATGTCCGTAGCTACTTGCAAATTCAACATGTCCGTTACCAAAACAAACTCGAATACGCTTTGCATATCGCCCCGGAAATTCGCGGCGTCTATGTCTTGAAGCTGATCCTTCAGCCCATCGTAGAGAATGCCATCTACCATGGAATCAAGGAACGCCGAGGACCGGGCCATGTCGTGATCGAAGCGGTCGAAGACGGCGGCATGCTGGTGATCTCTATCCGGGACGACGGGAAAGGAATCCCGCCGGATAAACTGGCCCAATTGCAAAAGGACCTCCAAGCCGCGGTTGCCGCCGATGGACGGGAACAGGGACTTGAACCGATAGGCTCATCCGGCGCAGGTGACGTCGGCCAGGGTTATGGGATGCTGAACGTGCAAGCCCGAATCGCATTGACCTTCGGCGCCAAATATGGAATGACGATCCAGAGCGAAGTAGGCCGTGGAACGGTCGTTACCGTCACCCACCCTATCATTCGGGAGGAACCCGCCCGATGGGAAAGGAGCGAATCATGAACGCAGCATTATCCGATTTCCGCTGGAAGGTGCTCATCGCCGACGATGAGCAAATTATCCGCGAAGGTATCCGCGACAGCGTCGACTGGGAGGGCATGCGCCTTACCGTAGCCGCCGAGGCGGAGGATGGCGAGGAAGCCCTGGAGTTAGCTATCCGGCATGGCGTCCATATCATGCTCGTCGATCTTAACATGCCGATCATGGACGGCATCGAATTGATGAAACGGGTCCGCGAACAACTGCCGGATTGCAAAATCGTCATCATCACGGGTCATGACGAGTTCGCATATGCGCAAAAGGCGATCCGGCTTCAGGTGAAGGATTATATTCTAAAGCCGGCCAATCCCGCGCAGCTGGCGAAGGTGCTGCGCCAAGTTCGCGGAGAACTAGAGGAAGAGACGTCCAGACAGCAACAGTGGCAGGAGGCCTCCCGGCAGATTACGCGCAGCTACCCGCTTCTAAGAGAGCGATTCTGCCAGCAATGGCTAGACGGTGGGATGACCGCCGCGGAAATCGCCGAGCAATTGCAGTTCTTGAAGCTGCCGGATGCCTGCCCCGATTGGCTGGGTGTCATCCGTTTGCCAGAGTCGGCGAGCTCCGCCGCTGTCCTCAAGGAGGACGATCGACAGCTTTATGGATTTGCCGTCGATAATATCGCGGCCGAGGTGCTCGCCCCTTACCCCAAGACGATCTTCCGGGATCCCTTCGGCCTCATCGTCATCCTGCTCTGGAGCTTGGAAGCCGAAGCCGATTTTTACCGCATCGAAACTTTGGTTCGTACCCACTTGAAAATTGCCGCCGAGGTTCACTTGGCCGAGGCTACCGGCGACGTACTAGGGCTCCCTGCCGTTTACCGGAAAGCCAAATCCGCCGTGATGAGAGAAACCGTCGTTTCGCCGCTGGTGCGCCGGGCCAAGCAGTACATGCTGGAGCATTTCGGCGATAGCGGATTCACGTTGGAAGCGATGGCGCAAGCCTTGCAGTCTTCCCCCGCTTATTTGAGCCGCATGATCAAACAGGAGCTGGGGACCACGTTCAACAGCTATTTGACGCAGCTTCGCATTCGCCGGGCGACCCGGCTGTTAAATGCCACGGACCTGACGATCGGTGAGATCGCTGAACAAGTCGGCTACGAAACCCAGCACTACTTCAGCACGGCGTTCAAGCGAGCGACCGGCCTTTCCCCGCTGCAATACCGCAAAGGCGCGTTTGGACGCGAAGACGCTCAGGGGGAGTAACGCTCCCCCTGAGATATATAAATCCCCCCCAACCTCCACAAAGGTACGATTTTTATAAAAAGAGTCAATTCACTGTAAATACGACCTCCCCCATCGATTGCTATACTCCCTACTGTAAACGCATTCATTTCAGGTATAGGGGGAATCGGTTTTGAAAAAGGTAACGGCCATTTTACTTGCACTGGCAATGGTATTGGCCCTCGCGGCTTGCGCCAATGGCGGAAACGACGGTGGCAGCGGATCGGGCAAGAGCAAAAAGGGAACGATCGGCATCGCCATGCCCACGAAATCGTCCGAACGCTGGGTGAACGACGGCAACAACATGGTCAAGGAGTTTAAGGCGCTTGGCTATGGTACCGACCTGCAATACGGGGAAGACGTCATCGAAAACCAGGTGTCGCAGATCGAAAATATGATCACCAAAGGTGTAAAGGTCCTCGTCATTGCTGCTATCGACGGCGGCGCTTTGACCGACGTCCTGCAAAAAGCCCACGACCAAGGCATCCAGGTTGTTGCCTATGACCGGCTGATCATGAACAGCGAATACGTCGACTACTACGCCACCTTCGACAACTTCAAGGTTGGCGTGCAGCAGGCCTCCTACATTGAGGAGAAGCTTGGCCTGAAGGACGGCAAAGGCCCGTTCAACATCGAGTTGTTCGGCGGCTCGCCGGATGATAACAACGCCTACTTCTTCTATGACGGCGCCATGTCCGTACTACAGCCTTACATCGATTCCGGTAAGCTGGTGGTGCGCAGCGGACAAACGAAAATGGAGCAAATCGCTACCCTGCGCTGGGACGGCGCCACCGCCCAAGCCCGCATGGACAATTTGCTGAGCGCCCATTACAGCACGGAGAACATTGACGCCGTTCTTTCCCCTTATGACGGGATCAGCATCGGCATCCTCTCCTCGCTCAAAGGGGTTGGTTACGGCTCCGGAAGCAAGTCGATGCCGATCGTGACCGGCCAGGATGCTGAGCTGGCTTCGGTCAAATCGATACTTGCCGGCGAACAAACGCAGACCGTCTTCAAGGATACGCGCGAGTTGGCGAAAAAAGCAGTCTCCATGGTCCAAAGCATTCTGGAAGGCACAGAGGCCGAAGTCAACGACTCGAAGACCTACGATAACGGCGTCAAAGTCGTTCCATCCTATCTGCTCGAACCGGTTTCGGTCGACAAGGACAACGTGGAACAGACGCTTGTCGATACCGGCTATTACTCCAAAGAGGATCTGGGACTCTAACATCAACTTACGGTGACTGGCATAGCGGCGGACGCGGATTGGGGCGGCCGTCGCTATGCCCTTACCATGAGCGAAAGGCCAGGTGGCGCAAATGAGCAACACGATTTTGGAAATGAGGGGCATTACGAAAACCTTCCCGGGCGTCAAGGCGCTGAACAATGTCAACTTAAAGGTAACCTCCGGGGAAATTCATGCCCTGTGCGGAGAGAACGGGGCCGGTAAATCGACGTTAATGAAAGTGCTCAGCGGCGTATATCCTCACGGCTCCTATGAAGGCGAGATCCTGTTCGAAGGGAAGGTCTGCGAATTCAAGGACATTAAGGAAAGCGAACAGCTAGGGATCGTTATTATTCACCAGGAGCTCGCGCTGATCCCCTATCTCTCTATCGCGGAGAACATTTTTCTCGGTAATGAGCAAAGCAAACGTGGGCTAATCGATTGGAACGAAACGACGGTCAAAACGAAAGCGCTGCTGGAACGCGTTGGTTTAGATGAATCACCGGCCACTCACGTATTAGAACTCGGCGTCGGTAAGCAGCAGTTGGTGGAGATCGCCAAAGCGTTGTCCAAACAGGTCAAGCTGCTGATTCTGGACGAACCCACAGCGGCCTTGAATGAAAACGACAGCGAAAACCTGCTGGAGCTGATCCTCGAGCTGAAGAAACAAGGCATCACCTCTATCATCATTTCGCACAAACTGAACGAAATCAGCAAAGTCGCCGATTCGATCACGATTCTGCGCGATGGCAAGACGATCCAGACTTTGGATATGAAAGCCGATCAGGTGACCGAGGATCTTATCATCAAGGGCATGGTTGGCCGTGACCTCACCCACCGCTATCCAGAGCGGGTTCCCCGGATCGGCGAGGTGATCTTCGAGGTGCGGGACTGGGAAGCAACCCACCCGCAGCAAGAGGATCGCAAAGTGCTGGACGGCATTAACCTGAATATCCGCCGCGGGGAAATCGTCGGGATCGCCGGTTTAATGGGCGCAGGCCGGACAGAACTGGCGATGAGCCTATTCGGCCGTTCCTACGGAAGGCATATAAAAGGCCAACTCTTCTTGCATGGTAAAGAGGTGCGGTTTAATGACATCAGTCAAGCGATCAAGCATGGCGTCGCTTATGTCACGGAGGATCGTAAACAATACGGATTGGTTCTGATCGATGATATCAAACGCAATATTTCATTGGCTTCGTTAAGGAAGCTCTCCCGTCGCGGTGTCATCGACGAACGCGAGGAAGTAGGGGTCGCCGAGGAATACCGGAGCAAGCTCAACATTAAAACGCCGAGCATTTTGCAAAAAACGGTCAACCTGAGCGGCGGCAATCAACAGAAGGTTGTTCTCAGCAAGTGGATTTACGCACAGCCGGAAATTCTGATTCTTGATGAGCCGACGCGCGGCATCGATGTCGGAGCCAAATACGAAATTTATTCGATCGTCAACCAGTTGGCGGACGAAGGCAAGGGCATTTTGTTCATCTCCTCGGAGCTTCCGGAAATTCTTGGGATGTGCGACCGCATTTACGTCATGAGCGAAGGCCGGATCACCGGAGAAGTCAGACGGGAGGACGCCACCCAGGAAGTACTGATGAAATCAATGACTCGAGGCAGGGGGTAGACCGATGCAAGCGGTTAGCGAGATTTTCAGAAAAAACATCCGCCAGTACGGTATGATTATCGCTTTAATCTTCATTACCGTGCTGTTTCAAATTTTGACAGGCGGCATCTTGTTGAAGCCACTTAATATTACGAACCTGATTTTGCAAAACAGCTACATTCTAGTGTTAGCCATCGGGATGGTATTAGTCATCATCACAGGACATATCGATTTATCCGTCGGCTCCATCGCCGCCTTCATCGGGGCTTTGGCCGCCATCATGATGGTCGATCTTCAGTTGCCTACGTTCCTAGCCATTATCATCTCTTTGGTGATAGGGGGATTGATCGGCGCCTGGCAGGGATTTTGGGTTGCTTATGTGAAAATACCGGCCTTTATCGTCACGTTAGCCGGGATGCTGCTGTTCCGGGGCTTGACGATGATCGTGCTGGGCGGCCAATCGATCGCGCCGTTCCCGAAATCGTTCCAGCGGATCAGTTCCGGCTTTATTCCCGACTGGTTCGGCGGCGGCAGCCTCCACACCCTGACGGTTCTCCTTGGCCTGGTCCTCTCCCTCCTCCTGATTTGGCAGGAATGGAAGGAGCGCCGGACCCAGATCAAATACCAGTTCGAGGTAGCGCCGATTTGGATGTTCGTAACCAAGCTCGTGCTGCTCGTTGCCATCATCAACGTGTTTACCTTTGTGCTGGCCACTTATAACGGGCTGCCGAATATCTTGATCATCTTGTTCTTCCTGATCATCATTTACTCGTTCGTCATGAACCGAATGATCGCCGGACGCCATATCTATGCGCTTGGGGGCAATGAGAAGGCCGCCAATCTCTCCGGCGTCAAGACGAAGAAGGTGACGTTCTGGGTGTTCGTCAACATGGGCGCCTTGGCCGCGTTATCCGGACTGATCTTCGCCGCCCGCCTCAATTCGGCGACGCCGAAAGCCGGGACGAACTTTGAGCTCGACGCGATCGCGGCCTGCTTTATCGGTGGCGCCTCGGCCTCCGGCGGGATTGGCACCGTCATCGGCGCCATTATCGGCGGTCTGGTCATGGGCGTCATGAACAACGGCATGTCGCTCATCGGTCTCGGGGTCGATTGGCAGCAAGGGATCAAAGGTCTTGTTCTGCTCCTTGCCGTCGCCTTTGATATTTATAATAAGTCGAAGACGAATTAAACCTAGGGCCCTCCGGAAACCGAGGGCCCTTTTTGTATACGCACCCATGCCGGAGTATAATGGGAGGCAGGATTATGCACCTATTTTTTCCATAAGCAGGTGATTCTCATGTCCAGTTCCCATCTCACCAAAAGGGCGCTTGCCGCCGCGCTGAAAAACAGGATGAACCATACCCCCCTCAATAAAATTACCGTTAAGCATCTCGTGGACGATTGCGGCCTAAACCGGCAAACGTTCTATTATCATTTCCGGGACATTTACGAGCTCCTGGGTTGGATTTACCAGACCGAAGCGGTGGATGCCATCGCCGGGGAGCACGGCTACCACACCTGGTCCAGCGGCTTTCTGAAAATATTCAAATATATCGAAGAGAACCGATTATTTTGTTTGAACACGCTGAATTCCCTGGCACGAAGCCATCTGGACTCGTACCTGTATAACGTCACAAACCATCTGGTCATGGAGGTCGTGGAAGAAGTGTCCGTAGGAATGCAGGTGGATGAAGCGGATCAACGGTTTCTGGCAAATTTCTATGCGTTGGCGTTTGTCGGGTTGATCGTTAGATGGATGCAAGATGGCATGAAGGAACGTCCGGAGAACATCGTCGATAAGCTTGGTGAACTGGCTGACGGCCATTTCGAACGAGCGCTGCAGCGATATGAACAGAAAGCCTGCACGTCCAAAGTTTCAAGTCATCAACGTTAATGGTTTTGCTCGAAATAAGGCCGATTTCGTCGGAATCCTAGACACTCCCTGAGGAGTGTCTTTTTTTTATACAGCCGCGCTCCATTGATGATTTTGTTTCCTTCAAAGAGAGATTACATTGAGATTGTTCCATTCATCACATTCCTTGGAGGCGAAGGTAATGTCAGTAGAACTTAACACGAGACAGGTTTATTTGGTCGGCGGAGGAATCGCTTCGCTGGCGGGAGCCGCTTTCCTGGTGCGAGACTGTGATTTTCCCGGTCAGAATATTCACGTATTGGAGGAAATGAAGGTGCTGGGCGGCAGTAACGACGGCGCCGGGAACGGTGAACAAGGATATGTGATCCGCGGCGGCAGGATGCTGAATGATGAGACTTACGAAAACACTTGGGATTTGCTGCGTTCCATCCCTTCGATAGACCATCCGGGGCTTTCGGTGCGGGATGAAATCATCGCTTTCGATAACGCCCACCCGACGCATTCCAACGCCCGATTGGTGAACCGCGAAGGCCAGGTGGAGGACGTCACTTCCATGGGCTTTGATATGGCGGACCGGCTAGCGATGGTCAAGCTGATGATGACCCCCGAGGAGAAAATGGGCAAAGCGCGGATTAACGATTGGTTTGGGCCACATTTTTTCGAGACGAATTTCTGGTACATGTGGGCGACGACGTTTGCCTTCCAACCCTGGCACAGTGCTGTGGAGTTCAAAAGGTACATGCTTCGATTCATGCATGAGTTCCCAAGAATCCATACATTGGAGGGAGTCACCCGCACGCCGTATAACCAGTACGACTCTATTATTTTGCCGCTGCAAAAATATCTGGAGGAGCACGGCGTGGACTTTTCGCTGAAATGCACGGTCACGGATCTGGATTTCCGCGAAGGCGATGAGATCACCGTTACCCGAATGCACTATCTGAAGGAGGGGGTTCCGGGGGAACTAGATTTGGCAGAGGGAGATCTGGTGATTGTGACCAATGGTTCGATGACGGAGAGCTACAGCTTAGGCTCAATGACCTCGGCGCCGAAGCTGAACGGCAAAGGGAGCTCTTGGCTGCTGTGGGAGCGCATGGCCGCAAAGAAACCGGGGCTTGGTCGTCCCTCCTCTTTTGACGATCATATCGACGGGTCAAAATGGGAGTCGTTTACGGTCACCTGTCAGGACTCGCGCTTCTTTAACCGGATGGAGGCCTTCTCCCGCAACAAGGCGGGAACCGGCGCGCTCGTGACCTTTAAGGATTCGAGCTGGTTGATGTCCATCGTGCTGGCCCATCAGCCGCATTTCCGCAATCAGCCGGAGCAGGTCAAGGTCTTCTGGGGATACGGCTTATTCCCGGATCGCGTCGGGGATTACGTGCCTAAGAAAATGTCCGAATGCACCGGCGAGGAAATTCTAACCGAGCTACTGCACCATCTCCACTTCGACCAGGACATGGAGGCGATCATTTCCACGGCGAACTGCATTCCATGCATGATGCCGTTCATCACCGCGCAGTTCATGCCTAGAGCGATCGATGATCGGCCAAAGGTCATTCCGGACGGCTCAACCAACCTGGCGTTGATCAGTCAATTCTGCGAAATTCCGGACGATGTCGTATTCACCGAAGAATATTCCGTCCGTGCAGCCCGTATGGCGGTGTATGGACTGTTAGGGTTAAATAAGCCCATTGCCCCGATCAATCAATACCAGTACGATGTGCGCACGCTGCTGCAGGGCTTGGTCACCTCCTTCCGGTAAGTCCGGGGCAGAGTGAAACCGTATTTCCAAAGTGACTTATTTCAGATAAGCTAGGCAGCATCGAATCCCATCCATAAGCGAAGCGAAGCACACTCGCGCATCCGTCAATCCTTGGCGTGCGTGGTGTGCTTTTTTTGCGTTTTAGTAAGGAAGTGTTGTTCGTCCATAGCAATGAGATTATCCTCGGTCCAACAAGTCGGAGAAAAGCCACCGACACGACCCCATTCCCGATCAAAGAAGTCAACAAAATATTCAATTACAAATTGACCGAAGGATAAAGAAGCCTCATCTACGCGATGGGCTTTTTTCTTCGGTAATCAGAGTACGTGACCTTACTATATTTATTTAACAACCGGTCAAGCACAACCGACTGATGGAGTACCCGTGCATGCCGCAAGCCATATCTCTGCGCTAACCGATTTAATTCCTGTCTTTCCATTTCAATGCGGAATCTGATTTTTTCAGAATTGTTCATAGCTATCACCCTAGGAACATATTAGAAGAGGTTGCCAAATATTGCATAATGAAACCTAATGCAAGAAACAAAAAAATTCCATTTTTTGAAATAGAAATAAAAAAGGCCAGCGGTAAGCTGACCCAAGATTATGTAATCATTTCTCTATTTAAAACTATTAGCTCCAGCCGTGCATAAATGTAGTAATCAAACCTTTGCTAACCACCGTGAAACTAAGCATTAGAATACCCGAAACCACCCAAGACATTTTGTTTTTCATTTTCCCACACCCTTCTACATAATTTATTGTATTCTTGAATCTGCTCCTCCGAAGCATACTGCCGATGAAGCTCAAAAATAGCCATAGCAGTATTTACGAGGAGATCCCTACCGCTTACTTGGAGGGACATTTTCATGCTGTCCAAGATGTTATTTAATCCTTCTTCATATGATTTTCTTCGAAGATGATAAATCGCGTAGTTTTGAAAGAAGGAAGAATAACGGAATACATAGGGAGGATCCTTAGAAAAATTAATATTCGTTGCTCCATTCGCCAGCCAAGTATCCCTGCCGAATTTCCTATATTTTTCGATTTCGTCGGCAAATTTATTGAATACCTCATCAATAAAAAAATTGTGTCTGTTGGCGGATTCTGCTAAAGTGATTAAGCCTTCGACAATCTCATCCGGATGAGACTCAAGAAAAGAGACATATTCAGGAATCCTCAAATGATTGCCAGCCTTAACATCTACACATAAATAATTGGCTTTAGCGAACATCTTTAATTGTTCTACTTCTTCCCTTGCCTCGTCATCCAGCCCCTCAAACCAGCTTAAATCCGTATATTCAGCAATCCATTTCTTCGATTCTTCATACATCCCGCGGTATTCGTAGCTGCCTGACTTAAACAAAAAGGCCCTGCCATAATAAAAGACTAGAGGTCGGGACGGCTTAAAGTCTGGCTGCTTCCAAATCTTCCTTTCATAGAAAGCCCAGGCCAACTTACTTAGTTCATCCGCATAATTTTCAACTTCCACCCAATTAAATCGAAAGGCATAAACCTGAATGAGCATTAACAATCCGTCAAGTGCTAGTTCTTCAGGTAATCGGTATCGATAGGGTAAAAATTGCAAAGCTGCTTTAAAACCCCGGAGACTATCTCTTTGAAAAATTTGAAAGATTCTATAGTAACTCATTGCAAGCCGTTCTGAATGACTGGATCGCTCGCTTTCAATTACGGCTTCATACAGAATGACGGCGGCTTCTTTCAACCCCTGAACAAACATTTGTTCCGCCGTATCGAAAATCCCCGCAATCTGCTTCAAATCCTCTAGTAATCGGCTTAATACCTGATTAATGCAATCATGCTTCTGCAATTCAGCGCATCTTAGAAGGAACGGTCGTAACCTTCTCCAATGCGGAGCAGTTGAAGTAAAACACTCATCAGCGTATAAATCGTAGAAGTGTCCCTCAGACAGCCCCATTGCCGCTGTGATTCGGTCCAACTGTCCGATCGCAATAGGTCGGTTTCCGTTAATAATTCCGCTTAACGTTCCGACATTAACTCCGGCAGTTTCCGAAAAGCGATGTAGGGTTGTCCCTTCGCTCTTGATGTAGTCTTCCAGTTCTGCGCGAATCGTGGTTGTGGATATCAAAAAATTATCGCCCCCCAATTCCGCTTACTTCTATGAGCCGAATAATCTCGACTGATAGAGCAACCAAACGACATCCAATGACATCAAGCAACACCATATACTTCTAAAATTCCAATTTATGTTTACATAATAATCCTAAATTTGACAGTCGTCAATAAGAAAAAAGACCGATAAGCAACTATTTTGTCTGCTTATCGGTCTAATTGTAGTTTCCTAGATTTCTAGCTCCGCCGCAGCCGCATTCGCTTCCACTTGCGCCGGATTTTTGCAGCCGGGGATCACCGTGCTAACGATCGGATTCTTTAGGCACCAGGCCAAAGCCCACTGGGCCATATCTACGCCCTCCGGCACTTCATTCCGACGGATCTCCTCTACTTCCTCAAGCTTGCGGCGGGTACTTTCCGGGTCATGATGGTGGCGTACGTCGGTCTCGCCGAACACTGCACCCGGTTTATATTTGCCACTGAGGTAACCGCTTGCCAGCGGTACCCGGGCAAGCACGCCCAAGTCCTGGCGCTCGCAGGATGGGAACACCCGGTTCTCCGGCACGCGGTCCAGTCGGTTATAAACCACCTGGATCGCCTCCGAACCAACCTTGGACGAAGCCTCGGTCTGATGAAGGTTATCGTTGCTGCCGATCGAAGTGCCTAGATGAAGGATTTTCCCCGCTTGCTTCTGCTTATCCAACAGCGTCCAGAGTTCATCATGATCAAACGCCGCATCCGGCCCGGAATGGAATTGGTACAAATCAATATAATCGGTCTTCAGCGCCTTTAACGAAGCGTCTAGCTGCTGCAGTACCGCCTCAGCTTCAAACCGATCCGTCCGCGTGAACCGTTCATGGAACTGATGCCCGAATTTCGTGGCAACCAGCCAATCTTCCCGGTTTCGCCGACTTAGATAATCTCCGATAAACGATTCGGACAAATGATCGCCATAGCACTCCGCCGTATCGATCAGGTTGATGCCAAGCTCCCGGCCCCGGTCCAAAATAGCATCCACTTCCGCTTGCGTATAATTCAAGCCCCACTCTCCGCCGAACTGCCAAGTACCGATGCCGACCACGGAAACGTTCAGGCCGGTTTTGCCTAATTTGCGATATTTCATCTTCCAATCCTCCCGATGTGAATTGATTCTATTTCAAGTAAAAAACCTCGCGCATCGGCACGATCGGCTGTGGCTCGTTAAAGTCAAACGAACCCTCGACCATCCCCGACGTAATCGCGTTCCACCGTTGACAAACCTCACTATCCGCAATGTACTTGAAGGCCGCGTCCGGATCATCGCATTCGAAGCAATAAAAGAACTGATTCCCCTGCTGAAAAATCGAATAGTTTCGAATGCCCGCTTGGGTATGCTCTGCGAGCACCTCCGGCCAAGGGTTCAAATGCAGGTCAACGTAGGCCTCCAACTGGTCTTCCTTCACGCGCCAGGTCCAGGCGAACTTCCGGCTTGGACTGATTCCCATGAAAATCCCTCCCATGAAAAATTCATTTACTTTGACACCTTCAGATCCCCATTCACTTCATAAAGCGTCGGATCAACTTCAATTTACCGGCGGTATAAGGCGGATAAATGAAGCTGAGGTTAATCCGCGTTGACTTCTTTAGCACGCTTTTTCGGTGAGAGAAGGTTTCGAAGCTGTAGCGTCCATGATAAGCCCCCATGCCGGAGGACCCCACACCCCCAAAGGGCAGATACGGGCTGACCAGATGCATGACCGTGTCGTTGATGCACCCGCCGCCAAACGAAACCGACTCCATCACCTTCCGCTCTGTTCCGGAGTTGCTCGTAAATAAATATAACGCCAATGGCTTGGGCCGCTCAGCGATGTTCCGAAGCGTCGCATCCAGATCCAGATAGTCCAGCACCGGCAAAATCGGCCCAAAGATTTCTTCCTGCATCACTTGGTCTTCCCAGCTTACGTTCTCCATAATCGTCGGCGCTAGGTACAAATCCTCACGTTCCCCAGTGCCTCCGACCGCTACCTTCGACGAGTCCAACAACCCCATCAACCGGTTCCAGTGCCGCTCGTTCACAATCCGCCCATAATCCGGACTTTGCTGCGGATCATCCCCGTAGAATGCCGTGATCTGTGTCTTCATTCTGGCGATCAACTCCGCTTTGACCGACTCGTGAACGAGCACATAATCCGGGGCCACGCAAGTCTGACCCGTATTCAGAAACTTCCCCCAAACGATCCGCCGAGCGGCTAACTCCAGATCCGCCTCGCGATCGACGATACAAGGGCTTTTCCCGCCAAGCTCCAACACGACCGGCACCAGATGTTCAGCGGCTGCCGTCATCACAATTTTTCCAACCTGAATGCTTCCGGTGAAAAAGATAAAGTCGAGCGGGGCATGAATCAGCGCGGATGTGACCTCCTGCCCTCCCTCCATGACCCGGATGTACTCGGGATCAAAATATTCGCCGAGCATCTCGGCAAGGACCCCGGAGACGTGCGGCGTATACTCCGACGGCTTAACAATCGCGGCATTTCCCGCAGAGATTGCCCCGATTAACGGATCGATCACCAGCAAAAACGGATAGTTAAACGGGCCGATGATCAGCGCCGAGCCGTAAGGCTCCCGGTAGATATAGCTGCTGGAGCCGATATGGGTTAGCGGCGTACGGACCCGCTCCGGTTTGGCCCACTGCTTTAGTCGCTTCATCACGTATCCGATACTGTCGTAAGCATAGCCAACTTCCGTGCTGTAGCCTTCAAGCTCGGGTTTGCGCAGATCCCGCTGCAGCGCCTCCAAAATACGCGTTTCGTAACGGGCAATGGCCGTCTTCAAACGCTCCAGTTGGCGCAGCCTGAATTCTACCGGTCGCGTGGCGCCGCTGCGGACGAATTGCTGTTGAGCGCGAACGACCGCTGCGACGGATCGCTCGGGTGGCTGTGCATCGGTAGGCGCTTGGGTCGGATTCTCGGTTTCACTCAAGGCGGATCCCTCTTTTTCTCGAATTCGGCGTCATTTAGGTTTGTTCTTCTATTGTAACCCGAAATTAGGTCGCTGGGCATCTTTCGACACGAATGATGGGCTCAGCATAGGTTTGTAAACTAGAAAGGTTGTTTATGTCATATTAACTAACATATAAATTAGTAAAATTATGATTTTAAACGTATTATACATGTTTACACAACCGTCAAGATGGTTTTCGGTTAACTTTATGAACGTTTTTTGTAATTTATATTGACATGATCTTTTTCAAGCTTCTATAATTTAACTACGTTCACAACGTCGTGGCGCATATAATCCGGTTTCGCACAACGCTGTGCCGCCGGTTGGCAAAGGAGCCATTCGGGCAATCTTTAGATTGCCCGGGGCTCCTTTTTGTTTTGCGCCCCTCGTTGGGGCATGTCAAAGAAAACAGAAACGTCCCGGTTGAAGGGGATGAATCCTGGAGAGGAGATGAAAGGATGGAACGTACCGGTTTTATGAAAAGTGGGCATAAGCCCTCGTTGTTGAGCGCCTTTCTGTACTTCGATGTTAGCTTTATGGTATGGGTTCTGATCGGTCCGCTGGCCGTGATCATGATGCAGGATTACCCGATGAATGCGGCGCAAAAGGCCAATCTCGTCGCTCTGCCGATCCTCGGCGGTTCCGCGCTTCGCCTCGTGCTCGGCGTGCTGGCCGACCGGATCGGTCCCAAACGGACCGGCCAGATCGGTATGGCCGTCACCCTGGTGCCGCTCGTCTGGGGCTGGCAATTCGTCGATTCGCTCAGCGAATTGTATGTGGTGGCTTTGCTCCTGGGCGTTGCCGGCGCTTCCTTCTCAGCGGCCCTGCCTTTGGCCAGCCGCTGGTACCCGCCGCAATACCAGGGATTGGCGATGGGAATCGCCGGGGCCGGTAATAGCGGCACCGTCTTCTCCACCTTATTCGCCAACCGGATCGCCCAGCATTACGGAGGCTGGGAAGTCGTGTTCGGGTTGGCCCTCATCCCGGTAGCGTTGGTCTTCCTCGTCTTTACGCTGCTGGCGAAAGACAGTCCCAACCAACCGGAGCCGAAAAAACTTCGCGACTACGCCGCCGTGCTCCGCCAAAGGGATACGTGGCTGTTCTGCCTGTTGTATATGGTGACGTTTGGCGGTTTCGTCGGGTTGTCAAACTATTTGACGATATTTTTTAACACGGAATATGGGCTTAGCGCGGTAAGGGCCGCCGATTTCACGACTTTGTGCGTGATCGCCGGGAGTTTCTTCCGCCCTGTGGGCGGCTGGCTGGCTGATAAGGTCGGCGGAGTACGCATGCTGCTCGCTTTATACGCGGGGGTCGCCCTCATGATGGCGTTGGTGTCGTCATTACCGCCGCTGTCGATCGTGACCCTGCTGCTATTCATTGGCATGATGTGTCTGGGAATGGGCAACGGCTCCGTGTTCCAGCTCGTCCCCCAACGCTTCCAACAGGAAATCGGGGTCATCACAGGCATTGTAGGCGCAGCCGGCGGGCTCGGCGGTTATTTCTTGCCGAACATTCTTGGCCTCCTAAAGCAGTGGACCGGTTCCTATACGCCCGGTTTCCTCATTCTAAGCGGCATCGCGTTGGCTTGCATTCTCACGGTGATCCTGATTCACGGCGAGTGGAAACGAACGTTTCTGGAGCGGAAGGAGGCTGCTTATGACGCTTACCCCTACAGCCACCCATCCTGACGGACGAATGCGATCCCACTGTCCCTTCTGCAGTATGCAATGCAGTCTGGGGTTGCACTCAGCCCCCGGTTCCTTCGCGGGGTATGAAGTTAAGCCCAGTCCAGACTTCCCCGTAGCCACGGGTCGATTATGTCAAAAGGGCTTCCACGCCTTGGACCATACGGTTCATCCAGAACGGGTGATGCAGCCGCTACGCAGGCTTTCGGAACAGGGATGGGACAAAGGGGAGGCGGGGTCTCGGTCCTCCGAAGGAACCTCGTCGGCTTGGTCTCCCGCAGCTTGGCCCGAAGCGCTGGACGGCATCGCCGAGCGCATTCGGCAGCTCCAGGAACAGTACGGTCCTGACAGCGTAGCCGTGTTTGGCGGCGGTTCGCTGACGAATGAAGTGTGTTATCTGCTCGGCAAATTTACCCGGGTCGCTTTGCGCTCCCGCTACGTGGACTACAATGGAAGATACTGCATGTCTTCCGCAGCGGCGGCCCAGCAGTTGGCGTTTGGGATCGACCGCGGTCTCTCCTTTCCGCTCGAGGATATTCCCCAAGCGGACTACCTCATCCTTGCCGGCACCAATATCGCCGAATGCCAACCGACCTTGATGCCTTACCTTTTGGCTGCCAAAAAACAAGGAGCCGTCATCGTCACCATCGATCCTCGGCGGACGATGACGTCCAAGATTGCAAACCACCAGCTGACGATCGAACCCGGACAGGATTCGCCGCTAATCAGCGGGCTGCTGCATGTGATCCTGGAAGAGCGGCTGTACGATGCGGAATTCGTGGCCGAACATACGGAAGGGATTGAAGCGGTGCAGGAAGCTGTGCGGCCGTTCTCGCCCGACCGAGTGTCCGTCCTCACCGGGATCCCTGAGGAAACGATCCGGCAGGTGGCCCGGGGATTCGCCGGGGCGAAGCGCGGGATCATCCTGACCGCGCGGGGTTTGGAGCAGCAGGTGAACGGCGTGGAGCATACGCTGCAGTACATCAACCTGTGCCTGCTGTGCGGGCACATCGGTAAACCGGGCAGCGGCTTCGGCTCCGTCACCGGGCAGGCCAATGGGCAGGGCGGCCGCGAGCATGGACTCAAGGCCGACCAACTGCCGGGCTACCGGTCGATCGAGGACCCGGACGCCCGGGCGCATGTCGCCGGCGTCTGGGGACTTGATCCCGGCGAACTGCCCGGCAAAGGGGTCTCCGCGTATGAGCTGTTCGGGAAGGTATTGGACGGCGACATCAAAGCGATGATCGTTCTCGGCTCCAATCCGGTCGTGTCCAGCCCGAATAACGCCCGGGTCGCCGAGGCGCTGGCGAAGCTGGACCTGCTCGTCGTCGTCGACTTGTTCGAGACGGAGACGGCCGCCTACGCGGATTGGCTGCTGCCCGGCACGTCCTTCCTCGAAGTGGAAGGGACGATGACGAACCTTGAGGGCCGGGTGTTCTATCGGCCCCGGGTGTTTGAGCCGACCGGCGCGTCCATGCCGGACGCCTGGCTGCTGTGCGCCCTCGCCGAACGGCTGGGCCGAGGGCGCTATTTCTCCTACTCGTCGATGAGCGAAGTGTTCGACGAGTTATGCCGCGCTTCCGCCGGGGGCAAAGCCGATTACAGCGGCTTAAGCTACTCGCGCCTGCAGGAAGCGCAGGGGTTGTTCTGGCCGTGCCCCGGGCCCGGCCAGGCGCACCCCGGGACGCCGCGCCTGTTCGCGGGCGGCGTCTTCCTCCGTGCGGGCGGCCGGGCCCGCCTGCACGCAATCACGCTGCAGTCGCCGGCGGAAACGGCAGATACGGAGTACCCGTATCTGCTGACGACCGGCCGGCTGGGCGGGCACTACCTGAGCGGCGCCCAGACCCGCCGCACGGACGCCCTGGCGAAGAAGGCGCCGGAGCCGGTGGCGGAGCTCCACCCGGCTCTGGCCGAGCAGCTTCGCCTGCGCGAAGGCGACCGCATCCGCTTGACCACGCGGCGCGGGTCGCTGGATTTCGCCGCCAAGGTGACGCCGGACATTCATCCGCGCACGATTTTTGTTCCGTTCCACTGGGGCGGCGACCAAGCGATCAACCGGCTGACGAACGATGCCCTGCACCCCGTCAGCCGAATGCCTGAATTCAAAATCTGCGCCGTCCGAGCGGAACGGGCTAGGACTGAGGAGGCCGCCCCCGCCCTAGTCCATTCGGCGAAGGCCGACGCCCTCAGCGATTAGTCGGATTGTTTCCTGTTAGTCTGCAAAATGCACAATAGAAGGGGGCTATCCCTCCTGTAAAGCACCACTGGCGGAATAACCACTTGTATATTAATCGCCATCTTGAATTTGGATGCGCTTGGAGCGGGTCGGCTGCCGTTTCGGTACCTCCAGCTTCAGGACGCCATCCTTCAAAGAGGCGCGGATCCCTTCTTCCTCGATGTCCTGCACGTAAAACCTCCGCATGTATTCACCGTACCGGCGTTCCTTACGGAGGATTTGCTGTTTCGTGTCCTCTAGACGGTAAGGCGCGGCCAATCCTGTATTTTGATTTTATTTGACCTTCGAGCTATATCAATGGCGGTTCAAATATAAAAAGCGACCTGGGAAGGTCGCTTTTTCCTATTTCGATTTAGGGTTGCTGTTCTGTAGTAGTCGTTGTCGTGGTGGTTGTGGTCGTGGTCGTGGTTTCATTGCTTGCCGCCGGATCGGCGCTCTCATTATAGATGACAACCGATTGGGAGCTAGGCTCCCATTGCACGACCGCTTCAAAAGCCTCGCTGATGAACCGGACCGGAACAACCGTGCTGCCGTCAATGACGGTAGCCGGCGCGTCCAGCGTCTGTTGTTCGCCATTCACGTAAGCCGTTTTGCTATTGATGATTAGCTTCAGCGTTACGCCGTCCTTCGTCACCGTGATCGACTTGTCCGCCGGGTTGTAGGCGACTTCCGCCTGCAAGGCTTCGGAGATGGCCCGGAATGGGACCAGCGTGCTGCCATCCTGTACGATTGGAGCTACGTCTGTTGTAGGCTGTTCGCCATTGACGAACAATTTAACTCCTTTTTTCCCGAGCTTATCATAGAGTTTGCCGAGCTTCTTGTACGATTCGATGTTCGTGAAGTCCGCCAAAACCGCTTCCTCCTGCAAATAAACAGCATCAGTCACGCTGCCTTCTTGCTCCAACAGGTCCGCCGCCTTGGATAAAGCCGCCGCATCTTCCTTGATTTGCGTAAGCTCCGCCTTCATCTCATCCGTGAGTTTAGTATCGTATTTCGTCAGGAGCAAATCAGCCAATACCGCGCCCGACGGCTTGTCCTTGACGTTTTGGATCGCTTTCAACAAACCTTTGTAGCCGTTGTGGCCCGGCTTTTCGGATTTTTGCGTATCCGTGGATTCTTCGCCCTCCGGGGTTTGCGTTTCCTCCGTCGCCTGCTCCTCTACCGTCCCTTCCAACTGCTTCTCTACCTTCTTGCCGTTAGCTTTCGTTTGCTGTGCATCCACTTGGATGCCGGCCTCCGTTTTCTTATCGGCTCCCTTGCCGTTATTCCCTTGCTCCGCTTTCGCCGACGCCGTGCCGGTCGTCAAGCTTAATGCCACCACGCAGAAAAATGCGATCATCCAGCTTTTTTTCATGTTGTTGTGTCCTCCTCAATGATTGTCGTTAATTGGGGTTTGTTGTTTATTACGTTGCCCTATCAAAAATTGTGGGGGGCGCCAACAAAGTTTTTTTCCGGAACGCCGACATGTCGGAATTCCTGCCGAAAAGCAAGTATGAGAAATCCGGTCCAACGATCGAAAAATATGCGGCATAAGAAAAAGCCGGCCGATGTCCTCGGTCGGCCGGTGCTAACTTCTACCTTGTGTGCATCAGCGCCGATTTCCGGCGCGCCTTGATGTCCCTTATGCTGCCTTTGCACGATTATCCCTTTCATTCAGGAGGGCCAGGAACCCGGAGTGAGTCGAGCTCTTCTCCAGTTCTCGGCAATCTGATCAAAGGGGATAATCGTGCAAAGCGTGCGAAATGATCCTATTGCCCGCCAACCTCCGCCAGTTGCGCTTCGATCGCCGCCGCCAATTCCTCGTAAGAGGAGCTCGGCAGCAATTCCCCGTTGACCATGAACTGCGGCGTTCCGTTTACTCCGTAATAGCCGGCGGTTTTGAAATCTTCTTTGACCGGCAACATGTAGGCATGACTTTTCAGATCGCTTGCGAAGCGGTCGTAATCTATACCGTTGATATTTTTCTTCACGAAGTCCAGCAAAAATTCGGGTGTCGCCCAAATTTTTGTCTCATCGCCCTGATGCGCATATAACTTGCTCTTGAACTCCCAGAACTTCTCGTTGCTCTGCGCCGCAACCGCCTCGCCCGCGCTGGCCGCCATGATCGAATCCCGGTCAATGAACGCGAAGTTGGTAAAGAACAACTCAATTTTTCCGGTATCGATGAAGTCTTTTTGAAGCTGAGGCATGTAGGTTTCTTCCCACTTCTTGCAGGCCGGGCATTTAAAATCGGCGAATTCAATCACCTTGACCTTCGCGCTCGGTTCTCCCAAATGCGGCTGTTTCTCATACTTCAAGCCTTCGGCGGCGTAGTCGCCTTTGATTTCCGTGTAGTTTGGGAGATCCTTCAAACTGGAAGAACCCGAATCTTTGAGAAAAACGATCGCCAGGGTGATTACCAAGGCCCCGATCAATATCAACGAGATCACAAAAATCAGACCGGATTTCGCAGTCCCCCGGCCTGTTCCTTTTCCGCCCGCAGATTTGCCTACAGTCCCCTTACCGGCGTTCTTCTTGCCTTGGGTTGTCCTGTTGTACGCCGTCTTGTTGTTCGGAACCGGTTTCCCGCTGCCGTTACGATTGCTCCCCTTGTTATGGGCCATCCGCTATCCTACCTCCATATGGATTCGTTTCGTCCTCATTCTAGCGTATGGCCCACGGCAAGGGACGTAATTTAGGTCACAGAGTGTCGCCGCAAGTATACAAACCGGCTGGCGTAATCGCCTGCCAAGGTCAGCGGTAGGCCGAGGCGCATCAAGGTGGAGCCGTGCCGGACGTTGTCTGCGGCCAAGTCGGTGGTGATGCCGGTAGATTCGGCCGCGCGCTGATCGGCGGTGTTGTTCGCCTCCACGGTCAGCTCTTCCTCTGGTACTTCTACCCGGTACCGCCCATCCGGCTCTAAGCCTTGGAGGCGCAGCCGCAGCTCCGTGTCGCCGAAATACTGCGCCTGCCGAAAAGCGAACACGGCGACTTCGTCCCGGTCTCGCGAGACATACTGCCACGCGGCCACATCGCCTTCGGCGAAGGAGGCAAGCCGGTAAAGGTCGCCTTCGGCAACCAAATGGCGCACCTGTTTGTACAGCGCCACATAACGGTTGGCTTCGACGATTTCCGCCTCCGACCAGCGGGCGATGTTCGCGCCGATGCCGAGCCCGCCTAGCATGGCGCTGTGGAAGCGGAACGACAGCGGCAGCCGCCGGCCGTTCAGGCCATGCGGGGATTCCGTTACCCAGCACATCATGACGGAGGGGCTGTAAGCGTACGAGAAGCCCTCCTGGATCGTCAGCCGGTCCCGGGCGTCCGTATTGTCGCTGATCCAAGCCTGGTCTGCAAACCGCAGCATGCCGAGATCGATCCTTGAGCCGCCCCCGGCACAGGTCTCGAACTCCACCCGCGGGAAACGGCGCCGGAGCTCGGCCCAAATCTCGTACAAGCTATCGACGTGCTTGATCCACACCGATTCCTCCGCATGCTCGCGCAGCGGGATGGCCCCCGGCTCCGTGATCGTTCGGTTCATGTCCCATTTGATGAAGGCGATGTCGTAGGTGCTGAGCAGCCCCGTCATGAACTCAAGCACGAACGCCTTGACCTCCGGCTTGCCTAAGTTCAGCATCAATTGATTGCGAAGCAGCGTTCCTTCGCGCGTGGGGAATTGATACACCCAATCGGGATGGTTCCGATACAACTCGCTGTCCGGATTGACCGATTCGGGTTCGACCCATAATCCGAAGTCCATGCCGAGCCGTTTCACCTCGTCGATCAGCTCCTGCAGCCCATTCGGGAATTTCTGAGGATTCACCTGCCAATCGCCGAGACCGGCCCGGTCGCTGTGGCGCGCGCCAAACCAACCGTCGTCGACGACAAACCGCTCCGCGCCGATCCGGGCCGCTTGTTTGGCCAACTCGATTTGCTCCCGGACGTTCACCGCGAATTCCGTCGCTTCCCAGGAGTTGTACAACACTTTCCGTTCCCGGGATCCGGGCAGCACGTACTCCCGTTGATAGTTGTGCAACTTCCGGCTCATCTCTCCGAAGCCGCCGGAGACGAAACCACCCGTAAACACGGGGGATGTATAGCTCTCTCCCGGTCCCAAAGTAAACGCCCCATCGAAGTCGTTGACCCCGCCGACGACGCGGACTTGGCCGAAGGTGGAGGACTCCAGGACGATTTTCCAGTTGCCGCTCCAACCCAGCGCACCGAACCAGACGTTCCCGGACAACTCGTCCGCTTTGCCGTCATCCAGCGCAAACCAAGGGTTGGCATGCGCACCGGTGAAACCCTGCCGCGATTCCAGCACTTTCTTGCCTTCGGTGAGCGGCGCCCGCCGGAGCTGATATTCGCCGGCCCAGCGGCCGGTCACATGCGTCAGGCGGACGGAAGGCTCGGCCGGAGCGGACCAGGCCGCCGCCATGACCTGATCGATTCGAACGGGAACGTCCTCCTCATTGACGATCGTTACCGAACGTTCGATCAGATCGTATTTCTCGATAACCCGGTAGCGCAGCTCCACCCGCAAACGGTAATACTCGTCGCGCAGCCGAACGATCAAATCGTCCGCCGCCAAGCGGCTCCCGACTTCATACCCTTCATATCGCAACCGCAAATCGCGAACGCCGTTCTGGAATTTCACCTTCAGGCAGGGCTCTGCATATAAGGTACCGCCCCAACCTCCATACTCCTCCCGTTCCCGGTTCACCTCGGCATCAAAGGAGCTGTGGTGACGGAGGCGAAGCAAATCGGCACATTCCGCAGCCTCCACCGGCTCGCCCCAGTAGAGGTGTTGCAACGTCCCGTTTTCGTTGACGCCAAATACGTAAGACGAGTTTTTCGTGCGTAGTTCAAATATTTTTGATGCTTCCAACACGTTAATCGGCATATGATCACTCTCCCCTTCCCGCTTGCTCCCTAACCTCAGCCTTTGACCGCTCCGGCGGCAATGCCTTTGATGATGAACTTCTGCATCAACAGGAAGAACGCAATAACCGGAATCATGCCCATGACGGCATAAGCAAATGCCAGGTTCAGGTCGCTGCTGTATTGTCCGAAGAAGAAATACTGCTGCAACGGGATCGTACGATATTGGTTATCCTGCAAATACAAGAGCGGCAGCAGGAAGTCATTCCAGATATATAAGGCGTTCAAAACGACAACTGTCGCCGTCACCGGTTTGAGCAACGGGATGATGATTCGGGCAAAAATCCCCGGCGTGCTGCAGCCGTCAATTTTGGCTGCCTCCTCGATCTCGCGAGAGATTTGGCGGATGAACGCGGCGTAGAACAACACGCCCGTCTGGATGCCGAACCCGCCGTAAATCAGAATGATTCCCCAATGGGTATCGAGCATCTGAAGCGTTTTGCCGAGTTTATACAACGGCAGCATGGTGACTTGAAACGGAATCATCATGCCGGATAGAAACACCATGAACATAAGGTTGTAAAAGGGCTTGTTTCTTCTCGCAATGGAGTAGCCAGCCAAAGCGGATACCAGCACGATCAGCACGACGGAGACCACCGTGACGATCAAGCTGTTCATGATCGCCAGCGGGAATTTCGAAGTCTCCCAGGCATGGACGTAGTTGGCGAAGTTAAGGCTGGACGGCAGCGCGTAGAAGTTATCGAACGTTTGTTTCGCTGTTTTTAGCGACATCAGCAGAGCTACATACAGCGGAAAGAGAAATAAGACCGCCAGTGACAGAAACAGGATGAAGGTGATGGCTTTGTTCGCTTTCATTAAAGCTCAACCTCCCGTCTTCTGGAAATGGACATCTGAACGACCGTCACGAGGACGAGAATGAGGAAGAACAGCATGGACAGCGCCATCCCGTATCCTCCCTTAAACGAGGCGAACGAAGTCCGGTAGATATAGGTGGACATGACCTCGGTCGCAAAGCCGGGACCGCCGTTCGTCGTGACGTAAACGAGATCGAACACCTTCAGCGAGCCGGTGAGCACGAGCAGTAGGTTGATCGTAACGGAAGGGGCAAGCAACGGCAACGTGATGTGCCGGAACGTCTTCCAAGTTCCCGCCCCGTCGATGCGGGCGCTTTCGAACAACTCGCCCGGAATGCCTTGCAGGCCGGCGATGTAAATAATCATCGGCGACCCGACCCCTTGCCATAAAGCGATCAGGATTAAGCCGAACAGCGCGTAATCGGGATTGCCGAGCGGACTGGATACCTCGAGACCGAGATGGCTCAGCAAGTTCGGAATTCCCGTGCTATAGTTATAGCTCCAAACGAACCCCGCCAGCACGATCGAGATGACGCTCGGCAGGAAAAAGACCGTCCGAAACAGGTTGCGCAAAGGCAAGAAAGCGTCCAACACCAAAGCCAGCAGCAGAGATAGCACGTTAACCAGAATGGTTAGAATAATGGCATATTTAAACGTGTTCCACAGGGCGTCCCAAAAGCTCGGATCCCCAAAAGCCTGCACGTAATTATCGAAGCCTACGGAAGCAAAAGAATCGGAAACCCCGTCCCAATTCGTGAACGAATACCGGGCTCCCATCACCAGCGGAATCACGACCGCCAGCACGAACAGAGCCATCCCCGGTAGCATAAACAAGACGTACCACATTTCATTTTTCGCCGTGCGTTTTAAAGTTTCCATCGGTTCACCCTCTCCTAAACCGGCGAAAGGCACAGGCCCCTGCCCATGCCTTCCGTCTAGTTCGCTCTATTTGTGATTTTTGCTCACCCAGTCGTCCATATCGGCCAGGATTTGATCCACGGTCGTTTTATTAAAGAACAGTCTTTGCAGGTTTTGGTCGAACTGAGAGCGCCAATCGATTGTCGTTTTAGCCAGATAGAGCTGAGAGTCGTAAGTTTGCGCGTTATCGAAGTACGGTTGCAGGTCTTTGAGCGCCGGAGCGATATCCGTCGAGGTACCCTTCACGTAGCTAAGCGATTTGATGTTCTCGACCCAGGCGTCCCCGCCTTCCTTGCTGCTCATGAACTCCAGGAATTTTAAAGCGGCTTCCTTATGTTTCGTCTTGCTGCCGATCGCCAGCGAAGCGTCCGCATTGAAATCGAGCTTGTTGGCATTCTCGTCATTGCTGAACGGGTACGGGAAGTAGCCAAGGTCATTGTTGTAAAGCTCCGGATTCTTCTTCTCGATGTCCGGCAACGGCCAAGTGCCCATGTACATCATGCCGACATCCCCTTTGGCGAAAAGATCGACAGCTCCGTTGTAATCCACGCCAAGCTGATCCTTGTTACCCAGCTCATACAGCTTGAGCGCGTGTTCCATCGTCGTTTTTACGGCCGGATTATCGGCGAATTTTGCTTCGCCGGTTTCGATCTTCTCGAAGAAGTCCGGTTGGCCGATCAACGCCGAATTGCTTGGCATATCGCGGGTATCCCACATGGTCAGCGTCCAGGCATCCTTCCACCCCAAGGCGAACGGCGTTTTGCCGGCGGCTTTGATTTTCTCCGCGGCGGCGATCATTGCGTCCCAGGTTTTGGGTACCTCAAGGCCCAAGTCGCGGAAAATTTTCTTGTTGTAGAACACGGCGATCGGGTTGGCGTTCAGCGGCATGACGTAATTTTTCCCGTCGGTTGCTTGGCCTTTCACCACATTCTCGTCGAAGTTGCTTAGGAACGGTTGGCCGGTCAAGTCCATCAGGTAACCGCCATCGGCAAACAACTGGGTGTTGAAGCCGGCGTTCAGGGTGAACACGTCGATGATGTCCCCGCCTGCCAGCTTCGTCTTCAGCAGGGTATAGTAATCGTCGTATTTCACCGGTTGCACTTCGACCTTGATGTTCGGATTTTGGCTTTCGAACTGCTCCACGATTTGGTTGATCTGATCGGTGAAATCGCTTTTGAAATGCATGAATTTGATGGTCACCGGCTCACCGGAATCGGCCTTGTTGTCGGAACCTTGGGCGGTATTCGTATTTCCGCCGCCGTTATCCGTGGTCGGCGATGCCGAATTGTTCCCGCCGCCGCAAGCGGCTAGCAAAACGCTTAACATCAGGATGCAGAGGCTGATAGACATCCACTTCTTCAATTGAGCTTCCCCCTCGTCTAGGTCGTTAAAGTCGGTACGAACGGCCTTCGCATCGAGCCATTTTTTGCCTAGCTCGGCGCGCCTTCGTCCTGTCTTTATCGTATCGGTCCGCCGCCCCGGCCGGAATAAAATAAATTGTGCGTCCGATGTTCAATTTTTTGTGTTTCCGGTTTGGTCCGCATGGGCATTGCGGTATTCGGAGGGGGTTTGCCCGGTATTTTTTTTGAACACCTGACTGAAATAACGCTGGTTTTCGTACCCCACCAATTCGGAGATATCGCTGATCTTCCGTTCGGAGGAACGAAGCAGCTCACACGCCTTCTCGATCCGTTTGCGCGTCACGTATTCGATGAAGTTCTCAGAAGTGACGGACTTGAACAGCTTGCTAAGGTAACTGGGATCCAAATGAAATCGGGTAGCCGCATCAATCAAGCTAACGTCTTCGAAATAATGGGCATCCAGATAGTCGACGAGTTGTCCGATCAATTGCGCCGAATCCGTTTCACGCCGACCCGCCCCGTATTCCTCGGCGGCATCCGCCCATTCGGCGAGCAATCGGCGAAGCTCACCGGGTTCGGTGACCCCTGCGACGGCGGCGGTTTCGTACAGCGCAGGATGCGCCGCGGCGATGCCTTTCATTTCTGACTCCGCCGCCTCCCGGATGATCATGAGCTCCCGCTGGACCTGTCCGATCGTAATGTCGACGGAACGGTTGGTTCGCGTTCGGTAATCCTCCAACAGTCTACGGAAGTCCGTAGCGGAGCCGGAGGCAAATGCCTGACGGATCGCCAAGGCATCAAACGAAGTCAAAGCCGCCGTGTTCCGCGGTTGCTCCGATGGATTCGCCAGCGACACCGTCAATCCCGACCCATGCAGACATTCATGAAGAAGGGTACGTTCAGCGGCGCGATACGCCTCGGGGAGTTCCGCGTACCCTTCGCACACACCGCTAACACCGGCCAGCACCTCAAGCTTCAGCGTACGCTGAACGGCTTTGTGAAGGGCTTCCAGCCATTTGTACCCGGGGGTGCCTCCCTCTTCGGCCGTTGCAAAGGCTTCACCTTCGGGAGAGTCTTCCGAGACGATCAGGCAACAACCCATGCCGTCGTCCGAGATGAAAGTAGGCATCCGCTCGTCACCAAGGATTTCACGCAAGATATTATCGATACTGAACATTAACAATTCGGCATTCCCGTGAAAACCGGTACGAGCCACCTCGGAAAAGCGGCGGAAACGAATCACGACGAGACGGTAGGACTCACTCGCGTCCATTTGCATTTCCCTTGCTTGCTGCATGATATCTGCCCGATTGGCGATCCGCTGTGCCGTTACATTTTGCAGGAAAGCCCCTCGCTTCATCCGGCGCATTTCCCGCGTTTCCCTCTGTTGCTGCTGCAAGCTCATGTAGCGACGGATCGCCTCCATCGCCTGAACCATGGATTCGCGCAGCTCCGGGACAGACACCGGCTTAAGCAAATACTCGCACGCCTGATAGCGGATCGCCGCCTTCAAATACTCGAATTGCGAATACCCGCTGATGACGATGACCCGAATATCGCCATATCGTTCATGCAACGCCTCCAAAAAGCGTTGTCCGTCCATGACCGGCATGTTCATATCCGTGACCACGATATGCGGTTTGCCGATTTCGATCAGTTCCAGCGCTTCTTCGCCGTTCTGGGCTTCAGCGATCACTTCGACGTCCAGCAATAGCTCGCTGATCATTTTTCGAATCGATTTGCGTCCTAGCGTCTCGTCATCCACGACCATGACTTTATACATCCTCAGTCTCCCCTTGTCTGTAAGGAATCGTCAGACTTACCGTCGTCCCCTGCCCCGGTCGGCTGTCGATCTCAAGCCCATAAGGCGTCCCATAAAACAGCCGGATCCGTTCGTGAACATTGCGAAGGCCGATAGATACTCCCGAGAACACCTTGGAAGCAGGATGAGCCAAAGCCGCCCGAAGAGCCTCTAGCTTGTCCGGTTCCATACCGGGTCCGTCATCAGAAATCGACATCCGGATATGGTCGTCCTCCCGCAACGCAAACACCTCAATCCGTACTACGCTCCGTCTCGTTTTGCCCAAAGCGTGCACCATGATATTTTCCAGGATCGGCTGAAGCACGAAACGGATGATCCGGGCATCCATCAACTCCGATTGCACATCGAATCGGGTTGTAAGTGATTCCTCGAATCGGAACTGTTGGATATACAAATAGTTGTTCAGGTGCGCCAGCTCGGCCCCGATCGTCGATTCCATGTTCCCCTCGTAAAAGCTGTAGCGGAACATATCGCCTAAGGCCCGGCACATCTCATGGATTTCGTAATCGCCAGCCAGCACCGCTTTGCCGCCGATCGTCTGCAGCGTATTGTATAGAAAATGCGGATTGATTTGCATCTGCAGGGCCATAAACTGCGCTTCCTTGTTGCGCAGCTGCATTTTGTATTCTTTTTCAATCAGCTCCTGGATCGTCCGGGTCATGAAGTTGAAGCTTCCGGTGAGTTCGGACAGGTCATCCTGCCAACGGTTCGTCGGCAGGGTCACGTCAAAGTTGCCTTTACGAACGGCTTTCATCGCTTTTCCGAGATATTGGATCGGCCTCGTGATGAACTGCTGGGCCAGCAGGGAGAACGCCGCAATCACCAGCATAACCAGGACTAACGCTCCGAGGGTAATCCTCAGCGTCATTTGCCGGTTATGGGCGAGTTCCGTGCTGGGATAAACGATATTCAGACCGATATTGGCGTGATCCAATGGCGAGCTGCTGACCAAGAGCTTCTGGCCCTCCGTAAATTGCAGCGTATGCTCGTTGCTGTCGTTCAATTCGTCAGGAAGCCGGTAAGGCTTGATCTCTGTTTTGTAATTGTCGTTCGTCCGGTAGAAGGTTTCCCCATGACCGTTTTGCAGCACAATCACATTAGGCGCCCGGTTATAGGTCTCTACTTTTTTCGTGAAGTCTTTGCCAAGGACGTAAAACAATAAGGTCCCGAACTTCTTGCGGTAAAACGGATCGTAAATCGGCAATGCATAGACAAAAAGATCCTGCTTGATCGCGGGATCCTGATACGTAAACATAAGGGAATGTTGAAACGGCAGCTCGGCGACATCGCCGTAATGCGGCATCCTCCGATCCAGCGCGATGGCGTTGTAGCTATCGGCACGGGTCCAGCTGTCCCGCAGCGTATGATCGCTCCCGTAGACCATGATTTTGATGATGTCCGCGTTGTTGCTCACCGCCAGACGGTAATAGCTGGCCAGCGATTCCCTGACGTCGATGATATCGGCGTCGTTGTAATTGGTGCCGTACTCCATCAGGTCGATGACCCGCTTAAAGCCGTAAACCTGAAGGGCGGATGTGGAGAAGCTGCGAAAATACTCGTCCAGATAATCGGACAAATATTCGGCGTTCTGGTCCGAGCTGCGCACCATCGCCTGCTCCAAGGAACGGGTACTGTTTTGGTAAAAGAGGTAAGACAGAACCAACAAGGGGACCAGCGAGATCAATACGGTGCTCCAGACGATTTTGGCGCGGATGCTTTGGTTCATGAATAGACGTTTGATCATATCGGTTCCCCCTGGGGTCATAGATGGTAAGTTTCAAAAGTTTATAGCATGTTTACGTCCAGATGCCAGCGATACACGCCGCGAGCCGGAACGGTGGCGGCTTCGCCTTGGCGCACGGCATGGGCGAGTTCATCCATGCGGCCCGTGGCCGGCTCCAGGGCGAGCTGGTAGTTGCCGCCAAAACCGCCGTAGTTGGCCCAAACGGCCAAGTACGGCACACGGTCCGCCGGGAAGCGGAACGTCAGCGCCTCGCCGGTCGCGGGATCGCTGATCCCGGCAAAGCCGGCGCTGAGCCGGCCGGAGAAATAATATTTCTCCGCGAATCGGCCGGCATTGGGCTCCACTGTGCGCAGGTCGATCGGCTCTCCGGCCGCGCCGTGAGCCAGCGGCCAAGCATGTTTGTCGCCGAAGGTGCCCAACCGTTCTCCCGCGGAATAGGAGACCTCGATCTCCGTCAATTCGGCCGGGACGTGGAGCTTCATGCCCTCTCGTACCTGCAGCAACGGATGGGCCGCCCATAGGAAAGAGAACGGCGACTCCGAGCGGTTCGTTACGGCGTAATCGATGCGCAGCGTGCCCTCGGCAGGAAAGGTGTACGTCTTCTCTAGGACGTATGGAAATTGTTCGCCGTTGATACGGCAGCTCAACGCCTCCGAATCTGTGACGCGGTGTTCCCAGGGCCGGGACCAGACCTCCCCGTGATCGGGAATCGGCCGCCCTTGCCAGGGCTCGTTCGGGTAAACGCCGGCGTTAATGGCCGGGAACATTTCGTCCCAGCCGCTTTCATCGCCATCACCGAAGGACGTGCCATAACCACGGTTCCCCAGCAGTTTGCCGCTGTGCCAGAGCCACTCGCGCCCGGTCTTGCGATTCCGGAGCGAAACGGCCTTGCCGCCCAGCTCCGGAACCACAGTCACCGCTATGAGGTTGGTTTCCCCTGTCCAGGCGTCCCAGCGTTCCACCTGGGTCTTTCGCCATTGTATCATTCGCCTACTCCTCCTCCAACCGGATCGCTAAGGTGGTACGTTGTTGAATCGTCGCCTGTGATTTGTCTTTATGGCTTGTGGCTTGTGGATTTATGCCATGTGGCCGGTGGCTTTATGTCATGTGCCATGTGGCTTGTGGCTTGTGACTTGTGGATTTATGCCATGTGGCTTGTGCCAAGCTCCTTGTTCCTTGTTCTTTGTGCCCACTTCCCGCAGGTTTTCCTCTATGTCGCGGGATCTGGATCTTCTAACGCTTGTGACCGACGCTATTTGAGCAAAAAAAGGGCGATGCTGGATTTAACGCTTACCAGACACCTTATTTGCTCATTTTATAGTGAAAAGGGGGCTCAATCGCCCCCATAAGCACGCTGATCAGCGTTAAAAAATAATATGCGTCATTTTAAGCCAAATAAGAATTGTGGCAAGCGTTAGCGCACGTCCTCCACGCTTCCATCCACGCTTCCATCGACACTTCCATCCACGCTTCATCGACGCTTCCATCCGCTCTTCCCATCCACGCTCTGGTACTTGCGCATTTATGCACACGTCTACGCATCCGCATCCGCATCCGCACCCGCACCCGCACTCACACTCACACTCACACTCACACTAGCGCCAGCTCCACCCCACACGCTGGGTTTATGGCTCATTGATTCAAGGTTTCTTCGTTTTGTGCTCGCTGTTCATTGCTTCGTTCGCCCAGCGGCCAGCCCGCCGGGGTTACCGGCGGCACATCCGCTTGTGGATCAATGCACCTGGGTGGCTAGGCTCCAGGGCCAGCACTTCGTCGAACCGGACGGCGGCCTCTTCGGTCCGGCCGAGGCCCAGCAAGCCTAGTCCCAGCATGAAGCGGCAATGGATGACGTTACGTTTGTTCAAATCGTCCTCGAACACGAGGAAGTCCGGCAACGAAACCGCGAAGTAATCAAATTCCACCTCGTCGAACAGATGGGTCTCGGCGTAGTCGATCAGTTTGTTGAACCGCCGTTTGGCTTCCTTTTCCACGCCCAGCTTCCACCAGGCCAGCCCTTGATAGAAAATCATCTCCGGCGGCTGATCGTTATAGTACATCGCGCCGGACGGTTCTTCCAGTCCTTGCGAGGCGGCCTGCCAATACGCCGTTGCCTGTTCTAGCCGGCCCAATACTTCATAAGCGCAGCCCAAGTAATACAGGATGTCGTTCTCCTGTGCCCCGGCGAGTTTGCCTTCCCCAAAATTCTCCGGATAAACGAGCGCTCGCTCCAGCCGCTCAATCGCCAGCACCCCGTTTCCGGCCTCCAACGCTTGTTTGCCGAGCTCGACAAGGGCTAACCGATATTGCCCGGTCACTTTGCCTTCTCCGCCCTCCCAAGGATGGAACTTGTGGGATTCCAGCGCCCGCAGGGCGTCCTCATGACGCATCAACGTATTTAACAGCGTGACGTACTCTACGTACAAATCGTCGCGTTTGCCCACCAGCGCCGGATGCCGCTCCAACGTCGCAAGTCGTTCCGCCGCCGGACGGCCCAGCTTCTTGTAGAGCTGATCCAGCTCGTAAAACACACGGGCATCGTCCGCGTTCAAGGCGAACGCCATCTCCAGCGCCTCCCGCGCGGCCTCCGCATCATTGCGCTTGTTGAAATATGCCAGCGCTAAATTGCGGTGCACGGTCGGGAACCCGGCGTCCTCCTTACGGGACGCCTCCCAGTGGGCAATCGCGTCATCCGGGCGTTTCTTGTCGTACATCCAGTTGCCGAGATAGTAATGCGCTTTGGCATCGCTCGGATCGGCAACGATGGCGCTTTGCAGCACGAGCAGATCCGTCAGGCTGTTCGGGAAGCAGTAATCCGCCGGGGCGGCGGCGCCTGCCTGCCGATGCAACGCGGCCAATTCGCCGCGGCCAGCCCGTTCATGGGCATAGGCCAAGGTGTAGTGCAGCATCGGGTAAGCCGGCGTGGCCGCGTCCGGCGCAATCCGCTGCATCACCTGCACGGCTTCATCATACAAGCCGAAGCCGAGGTAGTCCGCGGCCAGCTGCAGGGCGTTATGCGCGTCATCGCGCATGAACCGCCGGAGCTCAGCCAAGGCCGCGTTCGCGGCGACAGCGTCGCCCGAGGCTAGCAGCGCGGCCCAGCGCTCGTTGGCGGCGCCGAAGTCGGCCGGGTCGAGCGCCAGCGTCTCGGCCGAGTAGCCGAGCGCTTCCGCCGTCCGCCCGAGCTTCCGCAGCAGCGCCGCCTTCAACAGCCGCGCCTTATAGTTGCGGCTGTTCCGGATGAGCGAGCGCTCAGCCAGCTCGAGCGCCTCCGCATAGCTGCCGCGGCCGCAGGCGATCGCGGCCAGCGAGAAGTAGCCGCTGTCCTGCCAGGCGGCGGACCAGACGGATTTGTAGAAGGCGGCAAACGCCTCTTCGTCCCGCCCTTGGAATTGCAGCGCCAGCCCAAGCTGGTACAGCGCTTCGCTGTCGTACGGGTTCGGGTTACGCCAGGTGAGCGACTTCACCGCTGAACGGAAATGGGCTTCCGCTTCGGTAAACCGGCCCCGGCGCAGCAACAACGTGCCGTAAGCGACATTGATGCGGATGTCTCCCGCATCCCGCTTCAAGCCTTCCAGATAGTACGCTTCCGGCTCGAACGTCGCATGACGGTATTGCTCCAGGTGAAGGCCGGCCAAATACAACTGCTCGTTTGTCTTCAGCTCCTGCGGTTTCGGCAAAGGTTTGGCGGCTTCCGGTACCTGCTCGATCGACGGCTTGGCCGGACGGTACGAAATCAGCAGCCGTCCTTCGCCGTTACGCACGGTCACGATCAGGTCATGCGGTTGGTCGCCTTCGTCCAACGTAACAACCGATTTGTAGGTAGCGGCCGGCGACAGACGCACCGTGTCGGATACATAGATCCGGCGTGAGCCCTTCAACTCCACGATCGCCCCTTCATAATCGGAGGTCGCATAAGCCAACACCGTTGCCGTCCGCGCCGTCTCGTCGACCTCGAGGTTGACGGCCGCTTCGATGGAAGCATTTTTCACGACGCCAATGTCTTTGTAGGGCATGAAATACTGTTTAAACGTCTTCTCCTCATACGGCTGCAACCAGGTGAAATCCGGCTGATTATCGGTGTACACCCCGGTCATCAACTCAATGTAAGGACCGTCCTCGTCCGTCAGGTTGCGGTCCCAAGCCTGGCCGAATTCGCCGTTCCCCCAAGTCCATTGCTTCTTCCCCGGGGAGATATGGTGATTCGCGACATGCAGCAGGCCGGCCTGCACCCCATGGTCGTATCCGCCCACGAAGTTGTAGTCGGACTTGTAAGCCATGTAGGACGTAGGCACCGGGATATTTTTGTAGCGGGAAATATCTACACCCTCCGAGTAATCCATCTTGTAATAGGTGCCAGTGGCGATTGGAAAACGCGAGACATCGCGTTTGCCGTGGTCGAATACGGCGGTAACGTCCGGCGGAAACACGGACTGCGTATGGTCATTGACCGCCACGGCTGGGTTAGCCCACCACAGGAAGGTCTGCGGCTCCGGCGTCCGGTTGTAAAGCTGCGCGGAGATCTCTAGGTAAGCCTTACCGGGATACAGCGTAAATCCGGCGGTCACTTTGGTGCCGTACATCCGGTCGATTTCGCTCACCCAAACGGTGGCGCTGCCATCCTCGCCTTGCTCCAGCCGGTATTCGACCGGACCATAGGTGTTCGGCCGGTGATGCTGCGGCCAGTTGAATTCAATCCCCCCGGAAATCCATGGCCCAGCCAGGCCAACCAGCGCCGGTTTGATGACACGGTTGTAGTAGACGAAATCGTAGTTGTTTGTTTTGTCGAGCGCACGGTAAATCCGCCCGCCCAGCTCCGGCATGATCTCGATACGAACATATTCGTTCTCGAGAATCGCCAACCGATAGCTGACCTCTTGCTTCTCGTCGTGAATCTTATCGATGACCGGATGCGGGTAGACCCGTCCGGAACTGCCTTGATAAACGCGTTTTTCCAAAAACATCGGGTTTTTGTCCGGCTCCCCCACCCCGTACGTAGGAATGAGCTTATCCTCTTCCCAGACTCGTACCGCGGCCCGTTTGGAAGCCTCCCGCTGTTGAATGTTCATATCCAATCCTCCCCATCGTTGTTATAACGTTTGTAACCCCAATGTACCGCGAGCACAGAGGAATTCCAATTGACGAAATACGGGAGATGATGGATTATATTCTTATTGGAGGTGTTCCGTATGGAGAAGAACATCCGTAAACCTGACGGGTTCGAATCCCAAAAGCTGTTCGTTCAACCGGACTATATGCTGAAAGAATTGATGATTTCCGCGCTGACCCGCCCGCTGTTCGTCAGCGATATCGGTTTTTTTCCGCACGCGCAGCACCACTTTCGGGAACGGCCGGATGGGGCAGACGCTCATATTTTCATCTATTGCGTGGAAGGCGAAGGATGGGTGGAATGGAAGGGGGAATCCGGCGGCGACGAACCCGGCGATGCGGTGGGGACAACGAGGACGTCGAACCTAACCGAACGGAGCTACAAGCTGACAGAGCGACAGCTGGCCGTCATCCCGGCCGGTGCGCCGCATCGATACGGGGCCTCGACCGACAAGCCCTGGAGCATATACTGGTTTCATCTGCAGGGCGAGGATACCGCTGCGTTGATTCGCACCTACGGATTGGATCAGGACGGACCCGTCCGGCTGCCACTCAGCGTTCATGCTCAGTTACTGGAGCAATCGGAGCAGTGTTACCGCCTGCTTCACGACAAGCATTACTCCCTGCCCGTGCAGATCCACGTCGCGCAGACGATGCGCCATCTGCTCAGCAGCATCGGGCTCAGCGCCGAACGTTCGGCGCAGGACCGCAAACGCGAGCGTTATTTCGACGAGGCCGTCCGCTACATGACTGAACGGCTTGCGGAGAGCGTCACCCTCCCCGAGCTGGCGAAACAGGTCGGTCTGTCAAAGCAGCATCTCGTTTATTTGTTTAACCGGGAGGCGGGCCTCCCGCCGATCGAGTATTTTTTGCGGCTCAAAATGCAGCGGGCCGGACAATTACTCGACCTCACCGGCTTGAGCGTCAAGGAGATCGCCGGTGCGGTCGGCATGTCCGACCCGTATTATTTTTCGCGACTATTCAAGAAAATTATGGGGTACTCTCCAACCGAATACCGAAGCATTCCAAAAGGATAAACCCGGCAAGGCAAGCTCCGCTGAATGTCATCCGCTGATGCGCATCAAGACGGCTTCGCGGGCCGCTTTCGTCAAACCGCCGAGCACCAGATCGTAAGAATGATCGATCATCGCTCGCACATCGTCCAACGGCAAGCTGCCGTCCACTGTGACCGTATTCCAGTGCTTTTTGTTCAGATGGTAGCCGGGTTTGACACTCGCGTGCTGCTCCCGCAGATTGGCGGCGATAACGGGATCGCATTTCAAGGAGATGCTCGCCGCCCCATCATCGGACGTGACGGGCAGTAAAGCGAACATTTTCCCGCCGACCTTCATCACCAAAGTCTCCGGACCAAAGGGATACTCCTGGACGGCCCCTTTTTTGGACAAGCAATAATTAACCAACTTCTTATACACCGATCTTCCCCCTCACTCGCAGGTTTCTGGTGTTACTATATCACGACGGCCAAGCGAGGAAAAGCATTGTTGGGGTTGGGGTTCTGTGGACTCTTGGCCCAGATTCATTAATCAGCTTCTCCCCATCCCGACTATACAAGGTTCTCGCATAATCCGGTTGTTTGAATGGTCCCCGCCTCCGGATCGATCCGGTAAGTGGCAATTTCGAAGCCGCCCAGGTGAACCTCCTCCCGGATGCCCATCGAAGGGATGGCGATCGTCGTCTTCCTCGCCTGCCCCGTAGGCTCAAACAATCGCACGATGTACCCCTTCCTATCTTCCGCCTGCTTGAAGGCGCTTAGCTGGATGACTTCATCTCCCAGCTCCAGCAGGGATTTGGACAATTCCCCTTCCCCGGATGAAAAAAAAGACAACGCATAAGGCCGCTCGTTGCGCGCAGTTGCTTCGCGATCTATTCGTGCGGCTCGCTCCGCGAGTTCCCCTGCGCAAAGCCAGAAGGTAAACCGATGCTCCCCTTGGTCGATCCGCGGCGAGAAGCGGTCCTGCGCCAGGATCGGCCGGTCGCCGATCGGATGGGCGCAATAACCCGGGCTGCGCAGTAGCGATAGTCGCAATTCACCGTCCAGGTAATCGCAGCCGTAGATGCCGTCGTTGACGCAAGTTAACATTCGCTGCATGCCGCCAGGGGTGCGGCCCAGGACGGAGACCCATCTTTGGGCGACGGCCTCGGTGCCCTCCTCCGGCAATTCGCTGATCCCGAAGGCCGTCTGGCCGCGGAACTGCCCGTTGCCGCCAAACACCGTAGGCACCGCCAACTTCAGCATCGTATCCTTCTCATTCCAGTAAACCCGCAACTCGATTTCGATCTCCGTTCCCTGCTTCGGCAGTTTGTAGGTTTGAACGAGAAAAGAATCCCGGTACCGGAACACCGCCTCAATCACCGTCCGCACCAAGCCGTCCTCGATGACGCGAACGGATGGCAGGGTCGCCTGGATACCGGAAAAGGCGCTGCCTTCTGCCGGCTCCATCAGCCCGAACCGTCCAACGACGTCGCGGAATGCATGGGTATCCATGCGCCACGGATCCTCGTTATCCTGGAGGGCCAGCGCGGCGAATGCCCCCGGCTGAAGCAGAGACTCGCCGCCGCGTATCCGGTATTCGTCGATCAGACCCGTGCGAGCGTTGATCGTGACCTCCAAATCCTCGCTCTGGAACCGATAGGCCCCGTTCTCCTCCCGCAGCGTCGGGAGCGGCTTGTGATCCCGCATTTCGATCCGGCAGTTGAAGCGGTTCATCGACAACGGCGCCAGCTCCGCCGCAAACACGACTCGCTTCCGCCAATCAAGAGGCAGATTGCTCTCCTCCTTCTCCGCCTGGCAAGGAACGGGCACGCCATCTCGGTAAACGACAGGGTTGGAGAATCCTTCGCCCCAATTGGGGTCCTCTAACATAAATTCGCATTCGAAGATGCCCCGGACCGGGAAGGGGTGCGGGTTATAAACCAACACCGGATACTCCTGCGGCTGCGCTTTCGGCTGTCCGGCGGCCAGGGCGAAGAAGGCCCGCGTCTTCAGGCGTGAGGCGGTTTCCAACCCATGGCTGAGCAAATGCAGCGCGGACTCCTCAGCCGGCTGGATCGACGTCCCCGGCAAGATATCGTGAAACTGCGCCATCATCAGATCCTGCAGAGCAGCACGCAATTCCTCCGCCGGATAGGGAAGGCCGTGCTGCAGCGCGGCGGCGGACAGCATTTTCTCCGTTAGATACAGCTCGTTCTCGAGCTTCCGGTGCCGTTGTTTAACACGGATCATTGATGTATAGCAACCGACGAAGCGGGGATTCAAATCCCCCGCGTAGGAAGGTAGCGCTTTGGCCTCCGGCAGCTCCCGGAAATAAGCCTCCGGTGTGGAATGAACCCATTCGAACCCGCCGCAGGACTCGGGCTGCTGCATCATCTCCCCGATCCGGTCCAGATCAAAGCGGGACGGTCCGCCTCCATGGTTGCCCACGCCCCACGGGATCAGGCCGATCGGTTCATCGCCGTGATTTCCCAACCACTCGCCGATCTTCTCATGGGCTTTCCCCAGCGCCGAATTATAGCTGCCTTCGATTTTGTGAGCCATCAGCTGGCTGCCGTTATTGCCCTCCCAGATAAAATCCCGGGCCGGCAACGCCGGGAACTCGTCCGGACGCATGAAAATGTATGAATCATAACCCGCCTGCTGCATCATTTGCACGAGGCCTCGCGTATGGCCAAACGAATCGAAATTGATCGCGGTGGTCGGCTGCACGCCGAATTTCTCGCGGAAATACTCCCGTCCGAGCAGGATCTGCCGCACGAACGATTCGCCCGACGGCATATTGCAATCCGGCTGTAAATACCAACCGCCCATAATGTGCCACTTGCCTTCTCGGACCAACGTTTGGATACGGGTGAACAACGACGGCTCGTATTCCTCGACCCATTGATACAAAATCGCTTCATTATGATTGAAAATATATCCTTCGTACGCCTCGCAAAAATCCGCAGCCGCCCGGAATGTCGAAATCGCCGCAGCCGCTCCTTCCTCCCACTCCCATTGCCATACCGGATCCAGATGCGCGTTGCTGAGTAAATGCAGTTTTTTCACAGGTCTCCCCCTTGTCTTGCTTTCCATGATGAAGGCGCACTCCCCGTTGGAGGCGCTTTCCAGGCATGATGTTACCGTGTAAAGTTGGGAGCGTAAAGGTACCTTTGCGGTGTGTGGCGTACATTTTCCCTACGAAGAGGACCTGCGGAGAAATAACCGGCGAGAATGCCTTTATTTTCGCTCGCCGATGGCGAGGTTCTGAAAAAATAGCGCCGCTCAATCAGGTATTCGCGCTGGGAATGACCGAATATCATCCAACCGCCGAAAATAGCAAACAGGGGCCATCCCACGGAGTTCGTCATTGACTTCCGCTTCGGGATCGCCCCACTAAACTATAACGTTTGCGGCGCAAGCGCGCCGTCAAACCGATATTCCCCACCGGCAGCGGCCTCGAAGGCGATGCGGCGGTCACCAGAGCATAACGTAAACGTGCCCGGCGAATAGGCGCGCACGACTACATCGGTCAATCGTCCCGCTTCCCAGGCGAGATTGACCTCGGCGTTTCCGCGGGCCCTTAGACCCGTCACCCGGCCAGTCGGCCACGCCGCCGGCAGCGCCGGCAGTAGGTGAATTTCCCCGTCCGGACGGCTTTGCAGCAGCATTTCCGCAATCGCTGCGGTACCGCCGAAATTGCCGTCAATGACGAAGATGTTTGTCTCCGCGCCGGCGATGCCGGCCTTGGAGTAGCTCAGCAAATTGTTGAAGCACAACTCCCCGACCAGGTGCGAAATATGTTTCAAGGCACGGTCGCCGTCCTGCAGCCGGGCGAAGAATAATCCGAACAGCGCGGCCGTAAACTCGATATCCTCGAGTTCATCTTGCTGCATGCGGTTTTCCAGCGTTACCCGAGCCGCGGCCGCCAGCTCCGGCGTTTCCTCCGGCGTAATCTGATGGGCGGGATACAGCGCAAACAGATGCGATAAGTGGCGATGCTCCGGCTGGGCTTCCTCGTAATCCTCCAGCCATTCCTGCAACTGTCCCTTCTTGCCGATCTGCAGCGGGGGCAGCAGGGAGAGGGCCGATTGCAAAAGCCCTTGCAGGTCCACATCCTCTCCCAGCAACTCCGCCGCTTCCAGGCAGAACGTGAAGAGTTCCCGAACAAGTACCTGGTCCAGTGTCGTCCCCATCGACAACTGCCAATGCCCCTCCTCCGGACGCCCCGGGTAGAAGTGGTTCTCTGGGGAGTTCGACGGGCCGGTCACCAACCAGCCGTATTTCGGATGTATCGTCATATAGTCAAGGAAGAACCGGGCTGCTTCGCGCAGCACCGGATACGCCTGATTCGCAAGAAAATCGCGATCCAGTCCATATCGGTAATGCTCAATCATCTGCATGGACAGCCATAACCCGCCGGTGACGTTTAATCCCCAGGAGGTGTCCCAGCCTGGTTCCGTAAATCCCCACACGTTGGAAAATACATGCGCCACCCAACCGGGTGAACCGTAGGCGTCGCGAGCCGTCTTTCGGCCAGCCTGGGCCAAGCCCTCCAGATAACGCATCAAGGGGAGTTGGCTCTCGCCAAGATGAACGACCTCCGTTGGATAATAGTTCATCTCCGTATTCACATCGAGGTGGTAATCGCAGCTCCAGCCCATGCGGCAAGCTTCGCTGTCATTCCATACGCCCTGCAGATGCAAGGGGAGCGGCGAATCCTCCCGCGCGCCGGCCAGGGTCAAATAACGACCATACTGCAGGAATAAAGCAAACAACTGGGGATCGCTGCCGCCCTGCCGCAGTAGCCGGATCCGTTGGTCCGTAGGCAATTCCGCCGCATTAGAGGGGCCCAGATCGATGGACACCCGCTGGAACAGCGGCTCGTAATCGGCCAAATGGTCTGCCATCAGGCGATCGTAGCCCTTGGACAACGCCAAGACGGTCTGCAGTCCGGCTGCGCGCTCCCACGCCCGCGACTCGCTGCGATAGTCCGTGGCGATGGCCACATAGATGCAGGCCTCGTCCGCACTGGTGACGACCAGCCTGCCCTCCTGGACGCGGATGCTGCCGCCTCGCGTCTCGATCTCGATGCGGCCGCGGCAGTTGACGCCGCTAGCTCCGTCGCTATGCACCGTTTCCGTGGCCTTGCCGCGAAATTCGAGCGTCGCAGAGCCCTCCGCCGAAACCGCAAACTCGGGCGTGAGTCCCGCAATGCCCAGCGTAAACGAGACTCCCCCCGCCGCTTCGCTCCACATCCGCGAGACGAGGACATCGTCTGCATGGGAGGCGAATAGCTTGCGTACCAAGGTCGCTCCGGCCGGGCCGCCGGTCGTGGTCAACAGGGCCGTCGCCAAGTCCAGCTCGCGCCGGAAGCCGGTGCCGTCGCAAGTACCGCCGGTGCCGTTAAGAATTCCCTCGCCACTCCCGGCAAATTCGATCACTACATCACACATGGCCAGATGGGTGCCGAAATTCGGCTTGGGCGGCTGCAGCGCCTGCTTCGCCAGCCGGTCGCCGCCGGCGAAATCGCCGGCGAACAGCCGCTCGCGGATTTCCGCCAGCGCCGCTTTGCCATCGGTCGCGGCAGGTGCGCCTTCATCCACCTGGCCCGACCAATACGTCAACTCGGTCAGGTTCCAGACCTCGCGGTCGGGCGCGGCCATCACGACGGCGCCGATTCGCCCGTTGCCCACGGGCAGTCCCTCCGACCAAACCGTGGCCGGCGTGTCATACCAGAGCCGGGTTGCCCCCTGCTCCGTTACGTCCACCTTCATCCGCCTTCACTCCTTCCCGGACGCGAGATACTGCGGTACCAGCCGATACGTTTCTCCCGCTTCCGTAGCAAATTGCGTCTCGCCTTCCACGGTTCGCTCCGCCGCAACCTCAACGCCGCTGTGATAAACGAGAAAAGGCGTGTCTCCGCCGAGCCCCGCTCGAACGCGGCAGGCATGACCCAGACGGGAGACGATCTCCGCCTCGGCCAGTTTCCCGTTCGCCCAGCGCAGGTTCACTTCGAAGCCGCCGCGGGCGCGAAGGCCGCGGACTTTGCCGTCCGGCCAAGCCTCAGGTAAGGCGGGCAGCAGCGCCAGCGCCGGGAGATGCGACTGCAGCAGCATCTCGGCGATGCCGGCAGATGCGGCGAAATTGCCGTCGATCTGGAACGGCGGATGCGCGCCCAGCAGGCTGGCGTACACGCCGCCGTGATGATAACGCTCGGTATCGCCGTCCTTCACCAGCCGTAGCATATTCCCGAGCAGCCGCAACGCCCGGTCTCCATCGCCGAACCGGCTCCACAAAGCCACCCGCCAGCCCAGGCTCCAGCCCGTGCTTTCGTCACCTCGCCGCACCAGTACCTGTCGTGCCGCGGCAAATAGCTCCGGCGTCTCTTCCGCCGACAGCTGACGGCCGGGATAGACGCCCACCAGATGGGAGGTATGCCGATGGTGGACGTCTTCGTCCTCAAAGTCCCGGCTCCACTCCTGCAACTGGCCATACTTCCCGACCTGCAGCGGCAGCAACCGTTCGCGGGCCTGTCTCAGCTCCTCGCGGAACGCCTCGTCGATGCCAAGCACCCCGGCTGCTTCGATACAGTTCGTGAACAGCTCCCAAATCAGCGACAGGTCCATCGTTGCCCCTTCACTAATGGCCGCAACGCCCTCCGCCGTGCGGAATTTATGCTCCGGCGAGGTTGAAGGCGAAGTTACGAGACGGCCCGACTCGTCTTCGATGAGCCAGTCGAGGGCGAATAAAGCGGCGTCCTTCAGGATGGGATAAGCAAAATCATGCAAATATGCGACATCCCCGCCAAAGACGTAATGCTCCCACAAGTGCTGCGTCAACCAGACGCCCCCCATCGGCCAGAATGCCCACGCCGGATCGCCGTCGCCGTAATCACCCACGGGGGCCGTTTGTCCCCAGATGTCCGTGTTGTGATGGGCGGTCCAACCCCGGGTGCCGTAATTGATTGCGGCCGTTGTGGCCCCGTTCTCGGCTAGGTTGCCGATCATCTCCAGGAGCGGCCAGTGGCATTCCGCCAGGTTGCACACTTCTGCCGGCCAATAGTTCATCTCCGCGTTGATGTTTAGCGTCCAGTTGCTGCTCCAAGGCGGCCGGGTGATCGCATTCCAGATCCCCTGCAAGTTGGCCGCCTGCGTACCGGGACGAGAGCTTGAGATCAGCAAATACCGGCCATAATGGAATAAGAGCTCGACTAAACCCGGATCGGAGGCGCCATATTCCGCGATCCGCCGCTCTGTGTCCAACCCTTCCGGAGCAGGCGATTCGCCAAGCCGCAAGCTGACGCGGCCAAACAAGGCTTGGTAGTCTTCGATATGCCGGGCCCGAAGATCCGAATAGCGTCCGGTTAATGCGCCGGCCAGGTCAGCTTTGGCGCGCGCCGTCGCAATCTCAGCCGGAGCAGGCCCGGTCCGGCCCGCCCCCGGGATCCGGTCGAACCGCTCGAAGCTGGTCGCCGCGCTGAAAACCAACACCGACTCCGTCGCATCCAGCACGTGAATACCGGAGCTGTCGACGTTGATCCGGCCGTCGGTATTCACAACCGCCAAACGGCCCTCGAAGGCCATCGCCGGGGAGACAGTCGGGTCGCCGTAGCGGATCGGACGATCCGCGCTCACATAGTTCGGCTCCACCCGTTCCGGCGCCGTCCCCCGCATCACCAGTACGCCTTCTTCCGCCGTGGTGGCATGGCGGAGCGGGCTATCTAGCCGGGCGTGGAAGGCGAGCGCCCCGGGGTGGCTGCACGTCAGCCGCAGTGCAATGACCTGATCCGGGTGAGACACGAAGATCTCACGTGTATAGGTCACCTCTCCGACAGCGTATTCCGTCAGATGGACGGCATTCGCCAAATCCAACGTGCGGCGGTAACTCCGGCAGGCGGCCCCATGCTCGAACGTCAACTGCAAATCGCCGAGCGGCAAATAGGATTCCGTATACGGCCCCAGCATTTGACGCCCCAGTTGGTCCGCCTCTTCAAAGCGGCCTTCCCGGACGAGCTTCCGTACCTCGGGCAATACCTGCCGAGCGGCGGGATTGTTCCAATCGCGCGGATAACCAGACCATAACGTATCCTCATTTAGACTGATCGTTTCCCGCTCCACCCCGCCGTAAACCATCGCGCCGAGACGCCCGTTTCCAACCGGGAGCGCCTCGGTCCAGACCGCGGCTGGTCTTTCATACTGCAGCTTCGTGTTTTGCTCCATTGTTCCTTCCTCCCCTGCCCATTCTTATTTCTCGTTCTTCAACCCGTCACTGCTATGATAAACATGATCTACAATCACCGCATCCGGGCAGGCCTCCAGTTGTATGGCTTTCCTAAGGTCGAACCCGCCGGAAGAAGCCAGCCTAACTTCGTTTCCGCGAAAGATCAAATCCTTCGTGCTGTGCGCGGACAACAGGAAACCCTCCGATTCGAAGTGATTATCGACGACGGCAATTCCACGATGAACCGGCTTATCCGGGAGCGCTTCCCGGTTTTCCGGCGCAATCATGATCGCCGCGCAAGCTTCCCCACCGCAGGAGACAAACCGGTTCCCCTCGATCACCATATCCTCCACCGCACCCGATTCGAACCAGGAATTCGCGTCGGCGGCAACTAGTATGGCACTCATCCGCATTCGTTCAAATAGGTTGCCGCGGATCAAAGTCGACCCGCGTGTGGAAGCCAGCACTCCGCGTGTCGGGATGCGGGCGAAATGATTGCCCGTGATTTCCACCTCCGGGGACCAGGTGACATTCTCGATCACATCCCGCGATCCCTTCTCCTCCGGAGCAGGCCGCTCCAGCGTGAGCAGCAGCTCGCGTGGATCTAGCCGACGAACATCACGCACCTCACCGGTTCCGTACGTCACCAGCGTATCCGCATCGACGAAGCCGATCTCATCCCCCGCGCGGAAAGCCGGTAACCCGTAGGTCTGCGGATGCATAAACCGCACAACCAATTGATTTGGTGCCGGGCGGCCGACGATCCGCAAATACGTGCCGTGGACATTGATCGCATCGTCATGCGCGCCCGCAAAGCGGCAATCCCGAATCGCGATCCGTCCCCGGCAGCCCGACAGGTGGATGAAATCGGCGAAGCCGGCGACGGTCCGGCCGGTTTCGGCGCGCGGCGACAAGTCCAGATGCTCGAAGACGAGGTTTTCGCTGAATTGTCCGACCATCCCGAGCCCATGCATAAAATGCAGGCCGCAGCCGGAAAACGCGATGCCGTCACTTTCATGCACAAGGACGCCCACCTGATCCCGGAGGCCGTCCCGCATCTGTACGATCCGCCCGGGGACCATCCCCTCGGGTAAGCCGCCGTCAAAATCAAACCGCAGCCGTCCAGGGCGGACCTCCTCCGTATGCGTAGTCATCCGCTCCAGCCAATTATCCACCCGCCAGGTCGTATTATCGACCGGATCGCAGAGCTGCATCGGCCCGGCCCGAAAACGCCAGTCTTCGCCGATCCATTCTAGCCTTCCTTCTTTCACCTCATAGCTCGAATCCGGATGCACTTCTGCCTCCATCCAGCCCTCCTCTTGCTCGCACCGTTTCACCGTCATTTCCGTTACCGTCGGTATAGCGTAATCGAAGTGAAGGTCGCGGATGGCAACGTCTTCGCAGCTGTCGATCAACAGCATCGTCTGCTTGCCATGGAACAGAAACAGAGCCCCGTTCCCCCGGAGGGTCAGGTGCCGCTGCCCCTTTAGCAGCAACCCGATTGTCTTCGTAACATCCGGCAATTCCTCTTCGCTTGCCGTGTTGGTCACATGGTAAGGAGCCCGGATGGCCGCCTGCGAATAGAAATGATACCGTCCGCATGGCACATCCAGCACAACCGGACCTTCCGCTCGTTCGGCCGCCTCCAATGCTAGACGCATGGCCGGCTGTGCATCTTCCTCCGTATCCGGCCGGGCTCCATAATCCACTAGGGAGATTACGGTTGCACGATCTTCGCCTAACATATCACATCCGCTCCTCTCCATCTATCTCTGTATTGGCAGAAAAATGCCTAAAAACGTCCATCTTCGACTCCACCATCTCGATAAGAAAAACGGAATGCCGGCCCAAGAGGCCGGCTTCCGTGATCCGCGCCGCCGGTAGCCCAAAAGCGGCTGCGACGCGAAATATTCGAGTTATTTCGCCGATTGGTCATACGCCTTCTGCAGAATTTCCAGATAGCGATCCAGCTTCAAGTCCTTCAAGCCTTGCACATAAGCATCCCAATCCTTATTCAAGTCCTTGTTGCCAGTGATGAACTGCAGCTGGCTTTGCTCGATGTAGTTTTTCAAGTTCGTTTGCAGCATGCTGGCTTCGTCAATTTCGCTTGGATCAATCCAGATCGACCAGATTGGGAAAATCTCCTTCGGCTCATGTCCTTGATACAGCAGCGAGGCGTTATACAATCTGCGCTCATAGCCGTCGGAGGCGTAGATGTCTTCCCCTTGTACCCACGTATCGCGGTATTCCTTCGGCATGTAGAAGTGGCCCATGCCGCTCCAGCCCGCATTGTGCGGCGCTTCGCCTTCCTTCATCTGAATCGTCTTGACCATCGGCGTTACCCCTTCGCCAAGGGCCTTGTCACCGGGCTCAGGATCGGTCCAATCGATGCCTTTCATCCCTGTGCCGGCATTGGTTTGCCCTTCCGGTGTATACATGTAGTCGATCGCTTTGATTAGGGCGACTTGCACTTCTTCGCTGGCTTTATTCGTAATGACAAATTTAGCCCCCGAGGTCACGCCGCCGGCATCATGCGTGGCGAACGAAACCCCTCCCGGTCCTGACAAAGGCGCCAGCGGATTGTAGTGAGCAGAACGGGTATTGCCCGGATCGATGTTTACGAAAATTGCCGGATGCATGCCCGCGCCGGCGCCAAGGATTTCCGCATCCGCGTTTTCGCCGATCTTCTTGTAAGCCTCGGCGTTTTGCGTAAAGGCACCCGGATCGATCAGTCCTTCATCGTACAGCGATTTGATGTAAGCCAAGCCCTCTTTCCACTCCGGCTTGATCGCTGCGGAAACCACCTTTCCATTTTCCATGTTTAAATAGTTGCGGTCATCATCATAGACGAAGGCATTCATTAAATAGGGCACGATACGTACGCCGAAATCCTCCGTGGAGCCGCTAAGCGGTACTTCGTCCGCCTTGCCGTTGCCGTTCGGGTCCTTTGTTTTGAACGCCTGCAGCATCGCTTTGAATTCCTCCGTCGTTTTGGGCTCTTCCAGGTTCAACTTCTGGAGCCAATCCGTGTTCACCCACATTTTATTCGGATAAGAGCAGTGGAAGCATTCCGTGTAAGCGCCGAGCCCGTAGATGTTTCCGTCCGGGGCGGTGTACAGCGCTTTCATTTCCGGGGATTCTTCCATCGCTTTTTTGATATTCGGGCCATACTTGTCAATCAGGTCGTTCAGCGGGATCAATACGCCTTGTTGCCCGTATTTGAGCACGTCGGCTTGGGAGAATTCGTCGATGTAAGCGGTCAGCAGGTAGGCTTCCGGATAGTCGCCGCTCGCCAACGAGATTTGGCGTTTCTCCTTCGCACCGTCGGACGGGTTGATCTGCCAGTTAAACTTGATATTAAACTTCTCTTCCAAAAACTTCGTAAATTTATTGGTCGGAATATCGATGCCCGATTCCTGAACGGCGAAGACGCTGACTTCCACCGGTTTGGTCGATTCCGCGCCCGACGAACCGTTGCCCTGGGCGTTGTTCGAGCTCTCTGTATTTTTTCCCGAACAGCCGCTGATCACCAGCGTAATCGCCAGTACCAGCATGAACATGCTAAGCAGGGTTTTTTTCAAATTTGATCGCTCCCTTTTTAATAGATGTCATTCGCTTCCCTTCCGCAACTCTCTTGGTGCAAATCGAGAGCATCACCTCCTTCTATAATGAAGTCAGAACCCCCCAGGCGCAACCGTCATTTCGAGGTGTACGGCCCTCTCAGCCTTTAACCGAACCCACCAACATACCTTGAACAAAATAGCGCTGCACAAACGGATAAATGATCAACACCGGCAGCGTGGCGACCACAATCAGTGAATACTTGAGCAGCTCGGCAAGCTGCTGCTTCTCGACGATGGCCATCGCATCCATGTTGCTCCCGCTGTTGTTCTGGATAATGATGCTCCGCAGGATGAGCTGCAACGGGAACAGGTCTGCGGTTTTCAAGTAAATCAAAGCATCGAAATAAGCGTTCCACTGGCCAACCGCATACATCAGCACAAGCACGGCAATGATCGGTTTGGACAGCGGCAGCACAACGCTCCATATGAACCTTAAATCGCTGCAGCCGTCGATTTCGCTTGCCTCCAGAAGCTCCTCGGGAATGGAGGATTGGAAGAACGAGCGGGCGATGATCACCTGCCAGACCCATATTGCATTGGGGATCAACAGCGCCCAGCGCGTATCGATCAGGTCCAGCCCCTTCACGACCATATAGGTCGGAATCAAACCGCCGCTGAAGATCATCGTGAAGGTGATGACCATCATCAACGCGTTCCGTCCGAAGAACGCCCGGCGCGACAGCGGATAAGCGATCATGATGGTCAACGTGACGCTGATCAGGGTACCGACCGTCGTATAAAAGATCGAGTTGAGGTAACCGGTCATCACCTCTCCTCTGCGGAATAACTCTTCGAAGCCTTTAAAGGATAGCTCCACCGGCCATAACCAGACCTGCCCTGAGGTGACGGCCGCCGGGCTGCTGATCGAGCTGCTCACGATATAAATCAACGGATAGAGCACAACAATGACGAGCAGGGTCAGGATGACATAGATGACACCGATAAAGATCCGGTCTCCCGCCGATTCTTTGATTCTTTTCTTGGGGATTGCTGTAGCTGCCATATCCTAACTCCTCTCCTACCAGATGCTGTTCTTCGTAAGCCGCTTGGCCAGACCGTTGACGGTCAGCAGCAAAACGAGATTGATGACGGAATTAAACAAGCCGACCGCGGTCGCGAAGCTGTAGTTGGCGTTCAGTAAACCGATGCGGTAAACGTAAGTCGCGATAATTTCGGAATTAACCAGGTTCAGCGGATTTTGCAGCAGATACACCTTCTCGAAGCCTAGCGCCATAACATTGCCGACGTTCAGGATCAAGATGATCACGATGGTCGGCACGATACCAGGCAAGTCGACGTGGCGGATCTTCTGGAACCGCGAAGCCCCGTCCACCTTGGCCGCTTCATACAAAGTCGGATCGACCCCCGCCAAAGCCGCCAAATAAATCACGGCATTATAGCCCGCGGTCTGCCAAATATCGGACCAGACGTAAATCGAACGGAACATCCCCGGTTCGCCCAGAAAGTTAATCGACTCCAACCCGAAGTAATTGAGCGCAACGTTCGCAAAACCAAGTCTAGGCGCCAGAAATAGCATGATGATTGACACCATGACGACGGTTGAAATGAAATACGGGGCAAAGGAGACCAACTGCACGAACTTCTTGAAGCGGCCGCCGCGGATTTCGTTGATCATCAGCGCCAGAACAATCGGGATCGGGAATCCGGCCAGGATCAGGTAACCACTGAGGATGACGGTGTTCTTCACCAACGTCCAAAATTGCGGGTTCTCAAAGAACAATTGAAAGTGTTTGAAGCCCACCCACGGGCTGCCCCAAATGCCCTTGATGACGTTGTAGTCCTTAAACGCGAGCGCCGCATTCAACATCGGGTAATATTTGAAAATAAGAAAGAATAGCACCGGAGGAATCACGAGCAAATGCAGTTGCCAGTGCTTCTTGATGTTGCGGCGCGCAACCCGCCAATAACTGGCCTTGCGCGTGACGTCCGGCACGTAATCCGGTTGAAGAGCCATTTGTTTATCCAGAACAATTCCCCCTAAACGTGAAGTCATCGTAGTTGGTAGCGTTTTCTTTACGAGTCGATCATAGGGCATGTTTGGCGGGATTGAACAGGTACACTTCCGTCTTTTGACGTACAGATCTCCCGTTTTTCGGGGGTCATCCTTCGGGCCTGGAGCCATTTTTCCGTAAAAAGAAAACAGCGGCTGCGCCTCCCTGAATCGGAAGGTACGGCCACTGCAATGGCGGAGCGATATAGATAAGCCCATGGGGAGGATGCGTTCCGTTAATCCTGGCAAGACTGCCGATAAGCGCTCGGCGATATCCCCGTCAATCGTTTGAATGCCCGACGGAACGAATGCGAGCTGTTGTACCCGACCCGGGCAGCAATCTCGTCCACGGTATAGCCGCTCTCTTTCAGCAGGACCGCGGCCTGGTCCATCCTCACTTTGATCAAATGGTCGGAATAGTTCACTCCGGTGACTTCTTTAAACAGCTGGGAAATGTATTTCTCCGGTCGCTCAACGTGTTCTGCAACCCGATACAGCGTCAGGTCGGGGTCTGCGTAAGCCTCGGCCGTGTACTGATAGATCTGTTTGATCAGTTGGGCATGCGAATCCTTCTTCTTGTTGGCGATATAGCCGCACAACTCCTGAATAATCACGTGGATTTCCTGCTGGATCGATTCAAGCGGCCCGGTAAATGCGATCTCGATGATTCGCTTCTTGACGCTCTCGAACAACGGGGATTCCAGAAAAATTTTCTGATCCAGAAGCTTGAGGAACGTGCCCTTCATTTCCCCCACCAGCTGGTGTTTCATTTCGACGGACAACTCGCGTTGATCCAGATTCTGCGCGAAGATCGAGTCGATGATCTTTCGTGCCTCCTCCAGCTCCCCGGCGCGAATCGTGCTGATGAGACGATGCTCGGTATCCAGCGGATAATAGTAGGTCGTGTTTTCGATTTGCGTCTCATGGCTCCACATGATGCCTTTTTTGTTCAGGTACACGGCATATTCCAGCGCCTGTTTCGCCTGGTCGAAAGATTGGCCGACCTCCGTTACGCCGGCAAACGGTTCACCGAATCCGGCTTGCATCGAGATTTTGTACTCGGCAAACACATGCTGGACGAGCTTCTCCATCAGTGCCGAGATCCGCTCCTCCTCCGCCGGTCCCGGGAGCCGGTCGGCCTCGGAGAAGAACAGCAGAACGATTTTGTCCGAACCCGAATCGGTCATCGGTACAGGTCCGGCGAGCTCCGTAACAGCTTGCTTCATGAGCAGCCTTGCGGCGTTCAGCTCGTTCAGCACCTCCACGGTATCCATGCCCGCATATCCGTTGATTTGCAGGATCCCAACGTAACCTTCGCCTTGCCGTAACGCGATGTCGGCCTGGGCCGCCGCCGAGACGATTTCATCCCGCGATTCGAATTCACCGGCAATCAGCCGCTTTAGGAAAGCATCTCGCACCAGCGGAAGCTGGCGGTGAAGCTCCGACTCCAGCAATTTGTTTTTCGTGATCATCCCGGCGATATTTCCGCTCAAGAAGTCGAACTCGTTACGCCCTGCGTCTTCGTCCTTCCCGAACTGCTCCTTCATGACCCCGATCAAGTGGTTGATCGGAAGGCTGTTGCGATACGCTAGGAACAAGCCCACCAGCAACCCGATAAACATCGCGCCACCGGTAATCATCCAGGAAATCTGCTTGATCTGGTTTGGCTTCTCCATCAACGTGCTGCGAGGAATACCCGCTTGGTAAACCCAGCCATTCTTGTCCGAACGCGTGGTAATCACGAGATCGCCGCCGTAAAATTGGCTCGTCTTCTTCTTGTCAAATTGGGGATCCGCCTGCAGCTTGGTGATATCCTGCGCCGCTTCCCCTTGCAGGAAGATCGTGTTTCCCTCCGCATCATAAATGTGGACCCACCCGCCGCTTTGTTCAGTTAAGCCGGACAATAGCCCTGCGATCGTTTTCTGGTCGATCAGGACGACGACGATCGCCGGCGACGTATCATTAAAGCTGTCGAGCGGCAGCGATTGCATGTAGGTGATTACCGAGGTCTTGACATCCCGCTCGCTGAACGGGGTCAGCGGCTTGATTTCGCTGCGATGGGTTTTGCCTAATACCTGCTGCTCCCACTCCTCGAACGACAAGTTGTCGTAATGAAAGTAATCGTAATAGTGCTCCGGTCGGAATGAGGATCCGGAAGTCACGATCAAATTATAGTTGGCTAGATAAATAAAATAATTCCGCAAAAAATCGTTGGTTTGCCCGAACGTCAACACGTTTCGCATTGCCTTCCAGATGCCGTATACATCCCTTTCGGTGCCTCGGTCGTTCATCAGGGCGTTAATCTCCTGGCTGATCGCCAACTGCCGGGTCATGCCCTCCACTTCCGCCATCCGGTGCTCAAGCAACTCTTGGCTTTTTTCCAGCTGGATGACGCTGTTCTCAATCGAGATCGACTCTGTAACGGTAATGGACGTTCGATAGGAGACGTACCCGCCGATGCAGGGGATAAGCAAGATGGCAACGTAAGAAATCAGAAAGCTGCGGAAAACCCGGGAATGCCGAAGCATGGGATGACCCCCCATCTTTATTGTTAGCGCTGTCATTTCAGGCCGAGCCGCCCGCCTTTTTGGTTTCATCATTATATCTAGTTCCGTTTTATTCTGTCTAGCGAGAAATAGGCGCCCCATTAGTCAAAGCATATCGAGGTTTGCCCCGCTTGGATAGGTACTCCTGGGTAGGAAGGCGTACATTTTTCCCGGCTTGTCCGCGGTGAAACCGCGCAGTGGCGCGGGTTTGCAGAATCGTTCGGCGAGGGGAAGAAACTGTTCAAAGTTACGAATGCGGTGTTGAGAGTACGACGTACAAGCGTGCGGAGAGCCTATCGGTAAAAAATGGCCTTATTTCTCCCCATAAGACGGATTCAACACAAATAAGGCCCAAAAAGGGCCTTATTTATAGGAAATCTAGGCAAAACAAGCTAAAATGGGGCTCCTGCGCGTCGATAACGGAAAAAAGTTCCCCTATTTGACCGAAAATAGCTATCGCAACCGAAATACGGCCCTAAAATACCGTTATCGCAGGAGGTCGCTGGCCTTCCTCGCCGGGACGATGTGCCTCTTTCAACGAGGGTACCGCGCCGGGACAATAGCTACCTGCCGCGACGGTGCCGGACCGTGGCGCCAAATCCCTACGGTATAGGCGCCACCGTAACCCGTATCCCACCATCCGCCGGAGCCTACAGCGGCATCGCCATCCCGTCGATGCCGATCATGACCGCGCCGGTATCCGCCTCCAGCTTGCCCTCGGCCAAGTCGAGGATCGCCCGCGCGGTGTCCAAGGGGTCGCCCGGCGCCTGGTTGCCCCCCATCGGAGTGCGCATCCACCCCGGATGCATGGCGAACACCCCGAACCCCAGCGGCACCAGCTCCTTGCGCAGCTGGGCGGTAAAATGGTTGAGCGCCGCCTTGGACAACGCGTACGGATAGTCACCGCCGTAAGCCCCGGCCAGACAGCCTGCCTCCGAGGACACGTTCAGGATGAGCGGCCGGTTCCCGGCCTTTAGCAAGGGCAGGAAATGCTTCACCATTTTCATCGGGCCGTACAGATTCGTGCGAAACGTATTCTCTACCGCAGCGAATTCCAATCGCTCAATCGGCTGCTCCCGCGCCAGCAAAACCCCCGCATTGTTGACCAACGCATCAACGGCGCCCCATCTGGCGGCCATGGCCTCCTTCGCCTTGGCGACCGACTCCTCTTCGTCCACATCAAGCTCAAGCAACGTCAGTTTGCCTGGCGCTCCTTCCTGTAGATCTTCCAATGCCTCCACGTTCGTTTCCAACGAACGAATGCCGGCGGCCACTTCATGGCCGCGGCGCAGCGCTTCCCCCACGATTTCAAAACCGAGTCCCTTGCCTGCTCCCGTTACGATCAGTCTCATACAATCCAACCCTGCTTTCTTCGGTTGATATGAATCCGTTTACATTTATGAAGATGCAATTTCTATTTATCGTTCTCCAGCAGCTCGATCCACAGCTTCAGATAGCGCGTTGCATCCATATAGGCGTATCGTCCGCCGGTATACTCTCCCTTTTGTGCCAACGGCATGCCGCGTCCTTCAAGCAGTTGAATCTTCTCCTTCATCCCTTCGATTACGAAGGCAATATGGTGCATGCCTTCCCCCTTCTCCTCCAAGAAATCCCGCCAAGTGCTCGGATGTTCGTCCGGTTCGATGAGTTCCAACTGCAGCTGACCGCAATCAAAAAACGCCAGTTTGGCACGAGCCGGAGAGGGGGCTCCCAGATATTCCGTCTTTGCCACGTCCACGGCGTCTGTCCAAAACCAAGCCGGCTTCTCCACGCCTAGAAAATCCGCGTAGGCCTGCGAAACGGCTTCGATATCCCTAACGATGACTCCAATTTGCGTAATGATCTTGGTGCCCAATGGTTGTTTGTCCATGTGTGGTCGCTCCTCTTTTCCCAAATATGTGATTTGATGAGGCCATGGCCCAATGCATCCCCATCTTAGCATATTCGAGCATCTTCTGGTACAAACCGATCGTGGCAAAACAGGTACAAGAACCTACTGCACAAATGCCCATAACCGCGAATATACTGCACCAAGAAAAAAGGAGGAATGGATTCGAATGCCTAATATGTATACGCCTTATGGCGGTGCTCCAAGCCAAGTTAGCCCGATGAGCCAAGAACCGATGGGGTACGACCACAAAAAACAGATGATGGAAATGTGTAAAAAATATCATCACCATTTAATGCAAATGGAAGGCAGCGACGGCCAAATGTACGAAGGGATTATCGACGGCATGGACGACGAACATGTCTACCTGCTCGTTCCCGTCGGGGAAATGGAGGACCGGGGGTTTGGTTATCCATACGGCGGCTTCCCTTATGGTGGAGGCTTTGGTTACGGCGGCTTCGGTTATCCGCGTCGCTTCCGCCGCTTTATTCGCCGGCCTTACCCGTTCTTCTTCTTCAGAAGATTGTTCTTCCCGTTTTTCTTCTAAGAGAAAGGTTTGCCAATAACAAGGCCTCCTGCCGAAACAGGAGGCCTTGTTATTGTTTAAGCCTGGCTTTGAGAGTTGCGGCGTCGGTACACGGTCTGACCGATCCGGGCATAAACGCCCCGCAGACTTCGGATATGCTCGTAATTGGGATAAATAATCGTATCGAGCAGGTAGGCCGATTTCCGGCTGCCGGGTTTTCTTCGCCGGTTCAGCGCCTCGATGATCCCGGAAGATGAGCGGATGCCGATCCCATGACCATAGAAGCGATCTTCCCCCAGCATAATCACGTTCTCCCCTTGCCATTCCGGGGTCTCGGGATGATGGTCCGGGTTTTTGAAATAGAGGATATCCCCCGGATACGGGCCAAGCCTTAGACTTCCTTGACGAAAACCCAGATCGCTGTCATACTGCCAATCGTAAAGGAGCAGATTGGTAAAATACGTATTAAACGCCCGGCTGCCGATTTGATCCAATACGGCTTTATACATCACAATCATCATCGCCATCGAGCATTCGAAGCCATATAGCGGTCCGTTCCGGTAAATATCGTAAATCGCATCGGCAGGCGCCGCTCCGTTTCTTAACCGGAACCCCCCTTCCTCCGTACGGTTCCAATACATTTCATTGCATCGGGACTTACGGTATACGGCAAATTGGGCACCGCTCTCATTCAGCGCAAGGGCCGAATCGACGATCGAGTTCCGCAGATTCAGTTCAAACAGCAGTTCGTCCAAAGAACCGTAACGATAGGGTACCGGGCTTCTTTCTTGGGCCTGCACAATTTCCCGTTGAAACGCAGGCAACATCATTTCGGATAGTTGCCTTTTATCTTTTGGCGGCAGAAGGATCAAACCTATTCCCCTCCTTGTCAATTTTCGGGTGAATCTAGGTTAGTGTACGTGGAGATGCCCGGTTTGGTGCCCACCCGTATCGAATCTGCCTTTTCCAGAAAAGCTAGACGAAGCGCGTTATAGCCTAAAAAGGCACTTAACTCCCATATCCAAGGGGTGACGCAAACGATGAACAACCGTCAGAAAGAGATTATACATATGCTGCTCAACGATACTCGGCCTCACTTGGTGGTCCGGGATATCGCCCTGCATTTCAATTGCTCCGAGAAAACCATTCGCAACGATTTAGATGAAATCAACCGAGATTTGGCCCAGGTATCCAACGCCCGGCTAGTCCGCAAACCCGGATTCGGGGTTACGCTGGATATGACCGAGCAAGACAAGTCCGAAATCGCCGCCTGGCTTCTTCAGTCCACCAAGAGCAAGGAACAGGAAACGGGCGAGGAACGGCTGATCGCTGTAGCGTATCAACTGCTTATGGAGACGAAACCGATAACGATTCAGGAGCTGGCCGACAAGCACTATACGAGTAAATCGGTCATCAAAAAGGATTTGGACTCCTTACGTGAATGGTTGGATAAACGAGACTTGTCCGTCGTTTCCAAACAGAAGGTTGGTGTACTGATCGAGGGGAAAGAGCGCGACAAGCGCTCGGCATTGTCCAAGTTATCCCAACTGACCGGAGAAGCCGGCCAGGCCTTCATCAAGGATCGATTTGCCGCCCACGAGCTCGATATCGTCACCCGGGAGCTGAAGCAGCTTGAGCTTGATGCGCAGCTTGCGTTTACGGACGAGGCGTTGGACAATTTGCTGATCCATACGCTGCTAATGATTCGACGGACGAAGCTGAAGCAGCCGATTAAGTTCTCTGAACAGGAGAAGATCATTGTCCGTGAGAAACCGGAATTCCGCAGGATCGGAGTTTTTATCCGAAAACTGGAGCGCCTCTTTGCCGTACGGTTTCCGGAGGACGAGGCGGCTTATTTGACCGCCCATATTCTCGGAGGGAAAATCCGCTCCCGGGCGCGGATCGAAACGGCGGAGCCCGGAACGGACCCGGCGGCGGAAACGGCCGAAGCCCGCGGTTTGGCGGAAACGTTAATCCGGAAAATGTCCGCCTTAACCTGGGTGGATTTTGGCAAGGATGAAGTCTTGATGGAAGGGCTGCGTATTCATTTATATTCCACGTTGAATCGGTTAAGCTATGGACTCACCGTCTCGAACCCGATGCTGCAGGACATTAAGAAAATGTATCCATACATGTTCGACATGGTCATTTCTGCAACAAAGGAGTTAAGCGTAGGGTATCCCTTTGCCATTCCCGAAGAGGAAGCGGCTTATCTGACACTGCATTTCCAAGCCGCGGTGGAGCGACTCAGCCAACCCGCCGAAGAAATGAAAACGGTCGTGACCGTCTGTCACATGGGGGTAGGCATGTCACAAATTCTTCGCTCCAAGTTGGAGCGAAAATTTCCCGAGCTGCAAGTACTGGATTCCGTTCGGAAGGCGGACCTTGTTGGGTATTTGGCGAACCATACGGTCGACTTTATCATCTCCACGATTCCGCTGGAACATGTGAACACCCCCTCCATCACGGTGTCCCCGTTGCTGGAGGCCGGCGAAGTGCAGAAGATTACCGACTTCATCGGCAAGCTCGATCATGAATCCGGTCATACCGATCACGCCGGTTCGATTATAAGTTCGTATACTCAGCCCTCGCTCGTCTTTCCGCGACTTGCGATCAACCATCGATTTGAATTGATCGAGCTGTTGGCCAATCGGCTGGCAGAGCAGGGGTTCGTCGAACAGGATTATGCACATCAGGCGTTACTGCGGGAGCGGCTCTCGTCCACGACCATCGGCGGCGGGATCGCAATCCCGCATGGCGATCCTAAGTTGATTCGGACATCACGGATTGCCGTTGCTACCCTGGAAGAGCCGCTGGATTGGCAGGAGGAGAAGGTGTCTATTGTGTTCATGCTGGCGCTTGCCCCGCAGGAGCAAGAGATGATGAAGAAGCTGTTTCAACGCTTGTCCCTCCTTAGCGAACAACCCTCGACGATCGAGCGAATGGTGCGTGCGGAAACGCCCGAGGAACTCCTTGGCAGCTTGTAGTGCATCTTCAAACAACTCATGCAGGATATAATCCGGTTTTTCCGGAACTTGCGGTAATCTAAAGTTCTTTTCCGCCGTTCTTTTTACGATAAGATGGGTGATGTAAACGATTTCGATCTTTGAATACAGGAGGAAACATCCATGAAATTATTGGCGATTACCTCATGTCCCAACGGGATTGCCCATACGTACATGGCGGCGGAAAATCTACAAAAAGCCGCCGACAAGCTAGGCATCGAGATGAAGGTCGAGACTCAGGGCTCGATCGGGGTGGAGAACCAGTTCACCGATGAAGATATCCGCCAAGCGGACGGCATTATCATCGCCGCCGACAAATCGGTAGACAAAAGCCGATTCGTCGGCAAAAAGCTGATTGCCGTTGGCGTGCAGGAAGGCATCCGCAATCCGGAAACGCTGATCAAGCAGATGGTTCGCGGCGAAGCACCGGTATACCAAGGCCAAGGCGGCAGCGAAGGCACACCGGCGAAGCAGACCGGCGCTAAGCAGCAAAATGCCTTCTATCGCCACTTGATGAGCGGCGTTTCGTACATGATTCCGTTTATCGTCGTAGGCGGTCTCTTGATCGCCATCGCTCTTTCAATCGGTGGCGTGCCCACACCAGGCGGCCTGCAAATTCCTGAGGACTCGTTCTGGAAGACGATTGAGAAGCTCGGAGCCGCCTCTTTTACGTTCATGGTTCCGGTATTAGCCGGGTTCATCGCCTTTAGTATCGCCGACCGGCCCGGCTTAGCTCCCGGGATCATTGGCGGTTATATCGCCGCAAACGGCAGTTTCTACGGCAGTGAAGCCGGAGCCGGGTTCATCGGCGGGATCATCGCCGGTTTCCTGGCCGGTTACGTCGCGCTATGGATCAAGAAGTGGAAGGTGCCGAAGGCCATCAATCCGATCATGCCGATTATCATCATCCCGGTCCTCTCTTCGTTAATCGTCGGTTTGGCTTTCATTTACTTGCTCGGTGGTCCGATCGCTCAGGTATTCGAATCGCTGACGAGCTGGCTTGCCAGCATGCAAGGAGCCAGCTCGATTCTGCTGGCATTGATCCTCGGCGCTATGATCTCCTTCGACATGGGTGGCCCGGTCAACAAGGTTGCGTTCATGTTCGGCTCCGCGATGATCGCGGAGGGCAATTATCAAATCATGGGTCCGATCGCCGTCGCGATCTGTATTCCGCCGATCGGACTGGGTCTGGCCACGTTCTTATTCAAGCGCAAGTTCCATGATGCAGAACGGGAATCGGGGAAGGCCGCCTTTACGATGGGCCTGTTTGGGATTACCGAAGGGGCGATTCCGTTCGCTTCGCAAGATCCGCTGCGCGTCATTCCCAGCATCATGGTCGGCTCGATGGCCGGTTCCGTGATCGCCATGCTGGGCGGCGTCGGCGACCGTGTCGCCCATGGCGGACCGATCGTTGCCGTGCTTGGGGCTGTCGATAATATCCTCATGTTCTTCGTAGCCGTCATCGTTGGCTCCATTGTCACCGCCTTGATGATCAAGCTGCTGAAGAAAGACCAGGTTGAACCTCAATTGGTTGGAGCAAGCGCTGTGGAGGAGGCTGCTCCGGCTATAGAAACACCGCGTCCGGAAGCCGTCCGCCCGGTGAGCACGCCGGTTTCCGAAGTCCATCGCCCGGTGAGTAAACTAACCGATATCATCAGCTTGGATTTAATTGAGCCTTCCCTGTCGGCTTCAACGCGGGACGGGGTCATCGACGAGATGATCGCCATGCTGAACGTTGAAGGCGTACTGACCTCCCCGGCTGAGTTTAAACAGGCCATCCTGAAGCGCGAGGAGGAGAGTTCCACCGGAATCGGAATGAACGTCGCGGTGCCGCACGGGAAATCGGCAGCGGTGCGAAAACCCCGGGTCGTATTCGGGATAAAGCCGGAAGGCGTTGATTGGAGCAGCGCGGACGGTTCGCCCGCGAAGCTGATTTTCATGATCGCCGTCCCCGCCGAGAACAAAGGCAATGAGCACCTAAAGATTCTGCAAATGCTGTCCCGCAAGCTAATGGACGACGGGTTCCGCGAGCAATTGCTGCAAGTAAAATCCAAACAGGAAGCCTATGAGCTCCTGGATCAAGTCCACTAACAAAGAAAGTCCCCCGAGCCGCCAAGGCGGTCCGGGGGATTTTTGTTATACCTGTTGAATTTGGATCAGATTCGTTGTTCCCGCCTGGCCTAACGGTAATCCTGCCGAGAAGACCACGGTGTCGCCGTCCTGGACATAACCCGCTCGGCGGGCGCTGTCGATCGCTGAGGTTAACATCTCATCCGTTGTCGTTACCGGCCCCCCTAAATAAGGGTACACCCCGGACAACAGAATCAACTTGGTCAAGACATGCGGGTGATGGGCAATCGCCAGAATCGGCGCCTCGGGTCGATATTTCGAGACCATCCTGGCAGTAAAGCCGCTTTCGGTGGACGTGATGATCACTTTAGCGCTCAGCTCCAGCGAGGCGCTAACCGCGCCTTGGCTGATCACCTCCGCGATATTGGTGCTGTGCAGCTTTCTTCTCCGATTGAATGCTTCCCGATAGTCGATCATCGATTCGGCCTTGCGCGCGACGGCAGCCATGGTTCGCACCGCTTCTACCGGATATTTCCCTGCGGCAGACTCGCCAGACAACATGACGACGTCGGCTCCCTGCATCACGGCGTTGTAAACATCACTGACTTCCGCGCGCGTCGGCCTTGGATTCACCTGCATCGACTCCAGCATATGGGTGGCGACGATAACCGGTTTGCCTGCCAGATTACACTTATCGATCATTTCTTTCTGCAGCATCGGCACTTCCTCAACCGGAATTTCTACCCCAAGATCGCCGCGCGCCACCATGATTCCATCCGAAGCCTCGATGATATCCTCCAGATCTTGCACGCCTTCCTCATTTTCGATTTTGGAGATGATTTGGACATGTCCTCCATTGTTCTCCTGCAAAATCCGACGAATCTCACGGATATCGTCGCCTTTGCGAACAAACGATACGGCGATCATCTCGACCCCGTTCTCCAGGCCAAAATGAATATGCCGAATGTCCCGCTCCGTCACGCCAGGCAGCGTAGTTTTGATCCCAGGCAGATTGACGCCCTTGTTCGGCTTGAGCTTCCCGCCGCTGACGATGCGACAACGGACTTCCGCCCCCTCGGCCGATATGACGCGCAGCTCGATCAACCCGTCATCGATCAGGATCCGATCATTTGCTTGCACAACCTGGGGCAATTCGGGATAGTTGACCGAGATTTTCGCGGCGTCTCCGGCTAGCGGCTCTGTTGTAAGCACCATCTCTTCTCCGGCAATCAGCTCGCAGAATGGTTCCCGCAATTTCCCGATGCGCACCTCTGGTCCCTTGATATCCATCATAATCGGTACAAAGTTATGCAGTTCTTGCGCGGCTTGCCGCACCCGTTGAATGCGGGCCACATGCTCCTCCAGCTCCCCGTGGGCCATATTCAGTCGGCCGACCGTCATCCCGCCCTGAATCATTTCCTTCAGCACGGAAACTGAGTCGCAGGCGGGGCCTAACGTGCAAATGATTTTTGTCCGCAGCACCTTGAAACCTCCTTAGGTAACGTTTAGGTTAGTATGCGTCAAGCCGCCGAAACGAATTATTTTTGCAGATGGTAAGGAACGGTTGCAATGACAATGTCCTTTTTATTGAATAAATAGGCCCGAAGCAAAAGGCTCGATTGGTTATGCAAAATATTCTGCCACCAGTGCCGGGTAATAAACTGCGGAATCAGGACGGTAATATGGTCGGTTTCTGCAGTTTTCCATTCCACCGTATCGATGAACTTCATGATGGGCCGGATGATGCTGCGGAAGCTGGAACGGAGCGTGATTAACCGAACCCCGGGGTTCCATTCCTCCCACTTCTTCTCCATGCGGTCTATTTCTTCGTCATCAAACCCGACATACACGGCAACAACGTTGTTTGTCAGCGATTTGGCGTAGCTCAACGAGTTCATCACGACGCGAGTGACGCCCGCAACCGGCACGACGATGGTGCTGCCTTTGATGCAGGGTTTTTCCGTATCCATCTGGATTCGAAGCTGGTCGGCAATATTTAAATAATGACGATGAATTTGGTAAAAGATAAACATCACCAGCGGTAAGAAGATAAATACGACCCATATATGCGAAAATTTAGTGATGATGAAGATCAGCGTAATCCCCAGTGTTGTCAGCATCCCAATCGTGTTGATGACAAACCGGAACACCCATCCTTGCGGCTTCAGCTTCAGCCATCGAATCATCATCCCGAGCTGTGACAAGGTGAACGGAATAAATACGCCAACCGCGTATAACGGAATCAAGCTCTCCGTGTTGCCATGGAACCCGAGAACCAGCAACGCCGAAGCCACGCCAAGGAAAATAATCCCGTTCGAAAAACCGAGCCGGTCCCCGCGCACCATAAACGCATGCGGCATGTACTTGTCTTTGGCCAGCATAAACGCCAGCAATGGAAAGGCTGAGTAGGCCGTATTGGCGGCCAGGAACAGGATCAGCGCCGTAATCGCCTGGATGACGTAGTATAAAGCGCCCCGGCCGAAGGTCGACTCGGCTATCTGCGAGACAACGGTTGCTTTCGGATCAGGAGCGATACCGTACCAATAGGCCAGCGCACTGATTCCGATAAACATGGTGCAGAGAATGACACCCATCATCACCAGCGTAGCTGCAGCATTACGTTCGGCCGGCTGCTTGAAGTTCGGGATGGCGTTGGAAACCGCCTCAACCCCGGTTAAGGCCGAACAGCCGGAACTGAACGCCTTGAGCAGCAGGAACAGACTAATATCGGAAACCGCCGTCCCCATCTCGGGCACGCTCGCGTGAATTCCACCAGTCAAATATTTAAACAACCCCGACAGGATCAGAACAAAGATGGACGCGACAAACAGATATACCGGAACAGCCAATACGGATGCCGACTCCGTTACCCCTCGAAGATTCATTAGCGTTAATAAGGTGATCATTAGCAGCGCAATCAACACCCGTTGATCATGCAGCGCCGGGAAGGCGGATGTAATGGCATCCGTTCCCGCCGACGAGCTGACCGCCACCGTCAGAACATAATCGACCAGGAGCGAGCCGCCGGCCAGCAAACCTGTCGATCGCCCAAGGTTATCCATCGCCACGATATAAGCCCCGCCCCCGGCGGGGTATGAAAAAATCGTTTGCCGATACGACAAAATCAGAATAAGTAAAAGCCCAAGAACCGCAAACGAGATCGGGATGGAATACCAAACGGCCGAAAATCCCGCCGCCATCAAGACGATCAGAATCTGTTCCGTCCCGTAAGCCACAGACGATAACGCGTCCGAGGACAGTACCGCCAACGCCTTGAGCTTGCTCAGTTTCTCCCCTTCAATTTCTGCACTTTTCATCGGTCTGCCGATCAGTACTCGCTTAATTTTGTTCACCATGGTGATTTCCTCTCTTCTTCCCCTAAATAGCCCTATGTCTCTATCCATTCGTGGTTCTATAGGCTCCCCATTCCCGCAGAGAACAACACAAAAAGGCCGCAGGAAAGTTGGACCTTCCCGCGGCCGCTTTTTTGAAACTCAAGCGAATATCCGCGACAATTCCCTCTTTCGGACGCTTACGGAGTTAGCTGACGGATTCGGGCACGAAAGCAGCCCTACGCTCATAGCCAGGATGGCCAAAACAAGCGATTCACCCCAGAAACGAAGCCTCAAGGCCCCGTTTCGGTTGGTTCCCCCGTTTCTTACTGAATAAAGAATTCAGCGATCAGGTATTTGCCATATAAAAATTACCACTGATGAATCATACTCCCCGCCCTAAAAAGTGTAAAGATGAGTTTAAGGCGGATTGGCAACGAAATGCGATCCGCATTGTCGAGGTAAGCGTATACATCGCTCTTCTGCGCTAATTATTTCGTACGGACTTGAAATTACGAGGAAATAAGACGATGGCCGATAGTGACGTGAATTATTCATATTCCCCTACTGGAATATTTGCGGCTAAATAAGTTATACTCGAAACAAGGAAGTGAGACCGATGAACACTGCAACTTTGAGCGCGCTTGCCGAACCCCATCGACTGGAAATGGTTGAACTGCTGCGATACGGCCCCCTAACCGTAGGAGAAATCGCGGATCGGCTCCAAGTCCGGCAGCCGCAGGTATCGAAGCATCTCAAGGTGCTGAATGAAGCCCGCATCGTCGAGGTTCAACCTGTTGCGAATCGCCGGATTTACCGGCTTCGGCCGGAACCCCTGCAGGAGTTGGACGAGTGGATCGCCTCGTTCCGAAACTTGTGGGAAGAGCGGTTTAACCGGCTTGACGAATACTTACAGGAAATTCAAAGCCCGGATCAACAAAAAACACCGTAAGAAAACGGCAAATGCCGTATTTCTTACGGTGTTTCTTTGATGATTTCAGCTGAGATCAAGCCAGCGTCAAGACCTCATATTGCGCAGCCAGTTCCATAAAACGCCCCATACTGGACACCTCGCCAGCTGCGAGTTGATCCTGGATGCCGTAATAGTTAACGCAGGTCCCGCAAGCCAATACCGGCACACCGCGATTCGCCAGCTCCTTCAGGTGCAACGAAGCAAACGACTGCTCCGTTAGGGCAAGAACACCCCGATTTACGCAAAATACCGCCGCCGGAAGCTGCTCCTGTTCCCGCTGCTTCAACAATGTTAGGAACGTTTCCAACAGCTGCACCCCCAGCTCCCGATCACCGTCCCCGAAGCTGTCGGTCGTTAGAAAAATAACTTTTCGGTTCAAAGCGATACTCCTCTCAGCTTCTGATCGAGCAGTTCAAACGTCAACTGTAGCCGGTCTTTCGGCACCTCGCCATAACGGTCTCCGAGACTCACCTCGAAGGAACAGCCTCCATCCGCCTTCTCCTTGAGGACGGCGGTTAACCCAACGCCGGTTTCCCGGTACACTTCAACAAGGGTATGCTCCAGCCGGTCCTTGGGCACGTCCGCATGGACGTGGAACATGTTCGAAACCGGGACGGTCGGGACCGTCTTCATCTGATGGCATTGGTTATACCACCCCGCCAGCTCTTGCGCCTGCCGATAATATAAATCCATTTTCCCAACGCGCTGCTCATAGTAGTAATCTGCGCTGAGATAATACGGATACAAGCTGATCAGGTCACCGCCGTGGCGTCTCTTCCACACCTTAGATTCCTTTGTAAACTCCGGCTCTCCGGCCAATATCGCTCCGGCGATCCCGCCGATGCCCTTGTAGAAGGAGATATAGACGCTGTCGAACAGGACGCACACTTCCGCCGCGGTTTTTTGATAGTAGGGAAGAACTTCGAACAACCGGGCTCCGTCCAGATGGAGCTTGATGTCTTTCTCCCGGCAGAACTCGGAAATCGCCACGAGCTCCTCGAACGGCGGCAACTGGCCGCCGATCTCGCGCTGGGGCAGTTCCAACAACAGGCACGAAACGTCCTCGCCAAGTTGCTGTACGTCCTCCAATCCAATAAGCCGGTCCTTGTCCGCCAGAAGAATCGGTTCGATCCCGTGCAGTTCTTTCAAGCCGTCTTCCTCATGAATCTCCAAATGGCATAAGGGGTGATAGGCTACGCGTTTCGTCCCCTTGCGATCGCACCAGATTCGCAAGGCGATTTGCTGGGCCATCGTACCGCTGGGAAAGAACACCGCCGAGGATTTGCCCAACACCCCGGCCATTTTTGCTTCGAATGCTTCCAGGGACGGTCCCATACCGTACATGTCGCTGTCCAGCTCACCATCGATCCCGGAAAAAGCCTGCTGCAGCACCCCCACATTTCGTTTACCGTGGCCCACCACTTGATAGACCGTCCGGTCGAAAGCCGCCTTTAACGATTTCTTGTCCGATGATCCTTCGTTTCCATACATCGTTCTTCGCCGCTCCTCTCTCCAAGCTGTCTGCATAAACTGTGAATTCATGCTTATTATAGCTCGATTCGGAGCAGGAATCGATGATCGCCCGGTAGGACTTGTCTCTTCTTTACACCAATTTAAATTTCTCCACTTCTTGAATCATTTCAATCGAAAGCGATTCAAGCTCTTTAATCGCCTGGGCAATATCCTGGGTGGTGCCGTTCAACTCGATGGCCGAGGCGGAGATTTCCTCTGAAGAGGCTGAGTTTTGTTCTGCTACGGCAGAAGCCGAGCTCACGGTCAGAAGAACCCGGTTCTTATCCTCGTTGACGGTGACCACAGAACCGGTGATATCTTCGATCTGCGGCATCATTTCCCGAATGGAACGGATAATCTCCTGAATAACCTCCATCGTCGTCATGACGACCTCTGATTGCCGAGCCAGCACTTCGCCCGTTCTGGCCGAAGTTGCCGATACTCCGTCCATTTCCAATCCGATCTCCTGCAGCAGCTCGTCGATTCCTTGTGAAGAATGCTGCGTTTGTTCCGCTAATTTGCGAATTTCTCCAGCTACCACGGCAAACCCCCGGCCCGCCTCACCAGCGCGTGCAGCTTCGATAGACGCATTCAGCGATAACAGATTGGTTTGCGTGGAGATGTCGCTAATCAATCGAGTAATTTCCGTCACGCGAGCCAGGCTCCCCGTCAAGTTATGAACCTTGCTTTGCGTCTCCTCGAACGAGTCGGCAATCCCCTTCACGGAGGTGACCAACTCGGCCAGTTTGCCACTGCTGTTCTGTGCTTTATCGTTCACTTGCTTTGCTGCCCCATCTACCGTCTCCAACGAGCGGGTGATTTCGTCCAATCGGTCTCCGAATGCCTGGAAGGACTCTGTCATCGAAGCCAATTCCTCCGCTTGATTGACGGAGCCGAGAGAAACCTCCTGGATGGCCGTCGAGACTTCGCCAACGCTCGTTTTCATCGCCTCGGAGGAGGCGGTCAGCGCAATGGTTTGCTGGGTTAACTTCTGTGAATCTTGCCCAATGATTTGCAAAATCGTGCGAATCGAGCTAATCGTCTTGTTTAAAGCCCGGTTCATCATCCCGAATTCATTGCTGAGTTTGCCGTTAAATTGTATGGTTACATCGCCTTCCGCAACCCGTTCGACCCTGGAGATGAAGTCCTTCATGGAGGAGCGGATCATCACGACGACGAGAATGGAGATGGCGCTAACGAGTAGAAGTGCCACGCCGAAAATCACGACAAAAAACCGGATACTCGCTTCATAGAGCTGTTTCGAAGCCTCGCTTTTCTCTTCAGCCACGCGTTTCTGGTAATCGACGATATTTAGAATATCCTGGGTCAATTGATTGCCTGCCTCGGCCATTTCCACGTTCGTCAAGTTCCGATCGGCGACAAGACCTTGCTTTCGTTGTTCGATCAAGGTAGGAAGATAGGATACGTATTTTTCATAACTTTGAGCGGCTTTCTTCGCCAACTCTCCTTCTTCCGGGTTATCTTGGGAAGCCGCCACATTCCGATCCAGGATGGCCGAGATTTGACCGTTCAAATCCTCATACGTTTGGATCATGGCCTCATCGTAATCGCGGTCGATGATTTTCGTCACCGTATTGCGCAAGTTGCCCATGTGACCGTTCACGTCCTCCCAATCCTTCAGCTTGGGAATAATCTCAGAGGTAATCTCCTCCGTCGTGGAATTCATTTGAAAAATCGAGTTGATCCCTACAACCCCAATTGCCGTAGTGGCTAGCAGAGACAACACCCACAACATCACGACGCTATGCACGATCTTGATGTTTCTTAGTCGATGGATCCAGGCGCTCAATATAACCCCTCCTATTATTTATTTTCTGTAAAATCAAGTAGGTTGATTACTATATCGGTTAAAATCCCGAGACAATATAGACACAAAACGCCTTATTTCGACATAAAATTCATTTTATCTCCGCTATTTTCTGACACTATTCGACATTTTGCATATAAAAAAGAACGCCTGTCATCTACAAGCGTTCTTTTCATATGGTTGTTGAATATTAAAGCTTAAACACGTTCGTTAATCCGTTCATATTCTCGGACAATTCTACCAGCTTACCGGAGGTTTTCCCGATATCGCCGAAGATCTTCTCCTGTGTACCCAGCTGCCCTTGAATCTCGCCGGATACCTCTAGCCCCGACTCGATGGTGCCATTCACATCCTCCAACGTTGCGCTCATTTCCTCGAGCGAAGCCGCCTGGGTGGTCACTCCATCGGAAATCTCGGTCAGCATGGCAAAGGTGTTCTCCATGTTGTCCATGATCTGTTCGATCATCGTCTTGACGTTTCCTGATTGCGTTACGCCCTGTTGGACCTTCTCCTCGGTCTGGGCGACTGCAACCACGACGCTGCCGGTTCGAACGGTCATATCTTCGACCAAGCTGCCGATTTCCTGTAAGGATTGATTCGTATCCTCCGCCAGCTTTCGAATTTGTCCGGCGACGACCGCAAATCCTCTCCCCTCTTCCCCGGCCCGGGCTGCCTCGATGGCAGCGTTGAGGGCTAACAGATGCGTTTGTTCGGAAATTTGCTTAATAATGCTAACAACCTCGGTAATTTTCTGGCTCTGTTCCTCTAACCCGAGCACTTCGCCGCTGACGTGCTTCGTATTCGCCGCCAGATCATTAATAGCTTCAACGATGGAGTCCACCGAATTCTTTCCGTCTTCCGCGGAATCTATGACCAACTGGGCTCGCTCTGCAATTTGGTTGGCCAGTTCTGCCGTCGTCTGCGAATGGTTCGTAATCTCTGAAATGGCAACGGCGGTTTGCTTCATGCTTTCCGCGTTTTGGGTAAACACGTTCAGCAGGAGCTTGACCCCTTCGTTGATTTCATGCACTTGCCCATTGGCCTGCTCAATAATCTGGTTCAGCTCTTCCGCAGACAACGTCACCCGTTCAGAAGAGGACTGAATCGTTGCAATCAGGTGCTTCAAGTTATCTCTGGCTTTCTGAAGCGACTGAATCATCTGGCCCGCTTCTCCTTGCTGGGTCACCCGAATCTCAGCGGACAAATCGTTCTCAGCCATCGAATTAGCCAGCTTCGCCCCTTGTTTGAGCGGACGAACCAACAACACTTCGGAGATGATTACCGCGAAAATTTCAAAAACAATAAAAATGATCAATGCCTTTAACCCTAAGGATGGCGTAATCAGCTTGAAAAAATCATGATGTTGGCTATAGGATAACGTTACGACTAGAGCGGTATTTGAGACGAACATCGCCAAAAAGACGAGCACCATGATCCGCGTACGGATAGAAATGTTACGAATTCGATTCATCTTAGCATCACCTGTCTTGTTCGTAGTAGGGTATAATTTAAACTTCCTCTAGCAAAATTTGAAGCGATTCAGGGATCTCCTCCTAGTATTTAGATAGGTCATAAGTTCCAAATATTACATGTGTTGTCCATTATATAGTCCCAAATCACTACAGTCAAATAAGAGTGGATGATGGTAAACCGCTTTCAATTCTAGTAAAATGAGATGGGTTATGACATCAATGTAGAAGAATCGCAAACAGGGAGGATATCGGAATGGTCAATTTGAAAGGAAAATGGGCGCTCATTACCGGAGCCAGCCGCGGAGTAGGTTATCAAACAGCGATGTTTATGGCCGAGCAGGGATGCAACCTGATCTTGCACAGCCGCAACCAGGAGCATACCCGGCAGATGGTGCAGGAGATCCGGGCATTCGGCGTCCAGGTCTACTCCGTTCAGGCTGAGCTGGCCAACCACCGGGAAGTCGTGGCGATGCTGGATGAAATCGAAGCCAAAGGCACACCGGTGGACATCGTCTTCAATAATGCTGCAGTCCAAATCGCCTACCGTACCGATTATTGGCAGACCCCGGTCTCGGATTTCGAACAAAGCTTTCAAATTAATTTCATTTCCATCGCGACGATTTGCAACCGCCTGATCCCCAAGATGGTCGAACGCGGCTTTGGCCGAGTCATCAACACCACCAGCGGGATCAAAAACGAGCCGGAGCAAGCCGGTTACGCGGCTAGCAAAGCAGCGCTCGATAAGTTCACCAAGGATTTGGCCTCTCGCCTCGAAGGCACCGATGTCATGATCAATTTGAACGATCCAGGCTGGTGCCGGACCGATTTGGGTGGCCCGCAGGCCCCGAACTCAGTGGAAAGCGTGCTGCCGGGGATCGTGGTCGGCGCTTTCGTCGACGACAAGAAGAGCGGACGCTACTTCCCGGCGCAAAGCTTCACCGGCCTGTCGCTGGAGGAAGCTATCGCGAAGGCAGAGACGTTCGAAGCGGTACCCTATACGATATAACAAGAACATCCCGCGGCGGCCCGCGGGATGTTTCTTAATTAAAGACCATTTATCGTTTACACAGGCTCAAGCTTCATATTGCCTAGAACCGGCGGCGTTCATCTCGCCGGACGTTTCCGCCGCCGTTTCGAGAAAGACCCGATGGGATGGATATGCCAACTTAATGCCTTCCTGCTCCAGCACATGCATGAACGCTAAATTCATTTCCTGTCGCGCTGTTAGATACTCAGCCCAAACCGTCGAACGCGTAAAATAGTAGATAAAAATGCCTAAACTACTCTCGTTGAAATCCGTAAACTTGACCAGAATCGTTCCCGGATCAATATGCTCGTTATCATGGAGCAACTGTTCGATTCTGTTGATGGCAGCTGCTAGTCGTTCCCGGTCCGAATCCAGAGCCACGCCAAGCGTGAAGGTCACTCGTCGCTTGCCCATTTTGCTCCAGTTCGTGATCGGCTGATCCGCCAGCGCAGCGTTCGGTAAGGTGATCACTGCATCCGCGAACGTGCGGATTTTGGTGCTGCGAAAGGTAATATCCTCCACCACGCCTTCGGCGGTTGGCGTTAAAATCCAGTCGCCTTTCGCGAAAGGCTTTTCCAGAATGATGACGATGCCTCCAATAATATTGCCCAACGTGTCTTTGGCTGCCAGCGCGACGGCCAGGCTACCCAAGCCCATGCCTGCCACCAGTCCATTAATGCTAAATCCCCATTCCGCTCCAATTAAGGTCACGGTTAAAATAACCACGACGATACGCAAGACTTTGGATAAGAATGGAATGAGCATGCTCGCATCGTCTAATTTAATTTTACGGCTAAGCCCCTCCAGCATCACTGAGGATTGCGCAGATAGTATATACATCCCCCATCCGATTAGGGCGATAACACAACTCCGGAACAAGGGATCTAAGCCAGCGGCGATTTCCCAACTACGCGGAAGCAGATATTTCAGTCCCATGTAAATACCAATTAAAGTAAACAACCACCGAAAGGGACGCTCAAGTACCTGTCTCCATAGTTCTCCCCTGGTAGACGTCGAGGAATTCCCACGATTCAGCAGGACAAAGGACAATTTTACGAACCCTTTGCTAAACAACGCGAATAGCGCCATTATGCCGAGAGCAATCCCGGCATCTGTCCATCCAAGCTCACTGAACGACTCTGAGAATCTTCCCCCATCGTTCATCGATATAGCACCTCCTTAAAAATAAAGTGCCATTATAACATTCGCCAATGCAAATTGTCTAAAATGACCGCAGTTCCTGCGCCAGTTCCATAAACACTTCCATTGCCTTGGTGTAAAAGGGAGAGGCCTGTGTAACTAGAGAAAATTGACGGGAATACGGCAAGCCTTCCATCTCCAACAGCCTCAGTGTTCCAAGTGCCATTTCCTTTCGCACCGCCGCTTTGGACAACAGGCTAATTCCAAGCCCCGCCTCTACCGATTCCTTAATGATTTGTGTACTGCCGAATTCCATTAATCGCTCCGGGTGAAAACGATGCTGGGCAAACAAATGATCTACTGCTTCGCGTGTCCCCGAGCCAGCTTCCCGGACGATCCAGGTCTCCTCGCTCAAATCGACTAGTCGAAGTCCCCTGCGCTCGGCATAACGGTGTCCCGCCGGGACGACTACGTACATCGCGTCATCGGCGATCGGCACGATCCGGTAGCGTTCATCCCGAACCTCCCCTTCGATGATTCCTACGTCTAGCCGGCGGCTTCCCACCAACTCCACGATCTCCTTGGAATTGCCGATGGTGATCGTCGGCTTGATGTCGGGGTACCCCGCCATCATCTCCGCCAATACATGCGGCAGCACGTACTCCCCGTAGGTATAACTGGCGCCGATCGACAAATCCCCCCGCGCCGCGTGTTTCATGTCGTCGATGAGATACTGCATTCGCGCGTACAATCCGGAGATTTCCCGGGCATGATGATAGACGATTTGTCCCGCCGGGTTCAAACGCACATATTTATTGCTGCGATCAAGCAGCTTCGTTCCAAGAGCCTGCTCCAGAGAACGGATATATTGGCTCACTGCCGGCTGTGTCATATGCAACATCTCGGCTGCCCGGGTGAAGCTTTGCTTCTCCGCGACAGTAATAAACACCTCAAGAGCCGGATCCATTTTTGCTTCCTCCTTATGATCAATCATCTCATTCATAATCAAATACTTATCATAATAATATATATGGTTTATTTTACTTATTATTAAAGCGGATTTAAGCTAAAAGGGCAAATCAACGGAGGTGAAATCACATGTCAACTTCCTTATTACCCTCTAAAACAGTCTTGCCGACAACACCAGAAACCGCAAAAAAAACCGAGCTCCTGTTCGGAGGCATCGGCTTTACGCTTGTGATCGCCATGCTTGGCTTTGGACTTGCTCAACTACCCGGCTTCAACCGGATCGGACAGCTTGGTTGTTCGATCTTGTTAGCCGTCCTCTACCGGCAATTCGTCGGATACCCGGAATCCTTGCGTCCAGGCATCCGGTTTGCTTCCCAGCAGCTGCTCCGTTTAGCAATCGTTTTGTTTGGGCTGAAGCTGAACCTGGACATCGTGTTGCAACAGGGCCTGCCTCTTCTGGCTCGAGATGCCGCAACCATCGCCTTTAGCATAATCGTCACCCTGCTGATCGGCAAATGGCTAAAGGCGGATTTCTCCCTTTCCTTGCTGCTGGGGATCGGCACCGGGGTGTGCGGAGCGGCAGCGATCGCCGCCGTTTCACCGATTCTCAAAGCCAAGGAAGACGATACCGCCATCGGTGCAGGATTGGTGGCTTTCGTCGGCACGCTATTCTCCGTGGGATATACGCTGCTTCGACCATTGCTTCCGATGTCCGAGCTTCAATATGGAGTTTGGAGCGGTGTCAGCCTGCACGAAATCGCCCATGTGGTGCTAGCCGCTGAGCCGGCCGGGCCAGACGCTCTGGCCGTCGCTATATTAGCCAAATTGGGCCGTGTATTTCTGCTCATTCCGCTTAGCTTCCTGCTGATGTATGGCATGAAGCGTACCGCTGGGACATTGTCGCTGAACCCAAGCGCAGCAAAACCGGCTGCCGGATTCGGACCTAAACCGAAGGCCGCCATCCCGTTCCCCTGGTTCTTGCTGGGTTTCATCTCGGCCAGCGTGATTGGCACCTATGCGTTGGGTACCTGGATCCCTGTGAAGGATGCTTTTCTTGGCGATATCTCCACTCTGACCGGGTTTCTCCTGACGATGGCCATGGTGGGTCTGGGACTGAACGTCAACCTGCGCGAGCTCCGATCCAAAGCGCTTCTGCCTCTGATCGCGATGCTGATCACGTCATTACTGTTGTCCGTCGGGACCTGGATATCGCTTATACTTTAAATTTTCCGATCAGCGCCTGCAATTCCTCGGACAACTGACTGAGTCCTTCCATGGAAGCCATCATTTCCTGTACCCCGGCATATTGCTCCTCCGTATGCGCATATACCTCGCGCGAGCCGCCGGCCGTCTGCTGCGCCACCCGATCGATCGTGGTAATCGCTTGAACCAGAGCCTCCGATTGGGAAGACAACTGCTCTACCTGACCGGCCACCCGGCCGATCCCGCCAGCCACCTGCTCGACGGCCTGCCGGATGCTGGTAAACACCTCGCCGGCCTGTTGGACCGTGGCAATACCGGAAGCAATCTCGTGCGACCCGGCTTGCGCCGCTTCGATCACCATCTCCATCTCACTACGCACACCTTCGACCATCTCGGCCACGTCCGCCGCCGCTGCCCCCGTCTCCGCCGACAGCTTCCGCACCTCACCGGCGACTACGGCAAACCCTTTGCCGGCTTCCCCGGCTCGCGCGGCTTCTATCGAGGCGTTCAGCGACAGCATCTGCGTCTGTTTGGCGATGCCGGCAATCAGCTCGGCCGCTTCCGCGATTTGGCCGGAGCGGACGCCAAGGCGCTCGATGAACGCGCGCAGCTCGTCCATCTGCCGCCGAATCGTAGCCATTTGAGCCGCTGCCGAAGCAACGATCTCCTCGCCGGCCCGAGTTTCATTCACGGCAGCCGCCGATTGTTGACGGGCATCATCCGCCAGTTCGGCCATTTCCCGAGCTCCGGCAGCCACATTCGTCACTTGGGCCACGCCAAGCTCCACGCTTTGCACCTGCTCCTCGCTCCCGGCCGAGATTTGGCCCATAATTCCCGAAATCTCCCCGGAGGAGGCACGGAACTGCTCCGACTGGCTTCGCAACTGATCGGCAGAATCGGCGACTCGGCCAGCATGCCGTCCCAAATTGCCGATCATGTCCTGCCAACTGCGTCTCATGTGGTTAAATGCAGCCGCCAGTTCGCCAATTTCGTCGCGGTTTCTCACGACCGTCTCCGTAAGGGTCAAATTGCCTTCCGCTAGTTCACGCGCGCCACTCACCATCACCCGCATCGGTTTTACGATCTGCCGGGACAACATCACGCCGGTCAAGATCGCAAACAGGATGGCTACGGTACCGCACAGCGCCAGTATCCACATCGTCAACGTCGATTCCCTCTGGAACTCCCTTAATTTATCCTGGAGTTGGTTCTCCTGCAGCATCCGCAGATCACCCGACCCCTGAATCATCGTATCCGACGTCGGGATCGCCCACATCAGAGCTTCCGCTTTCGCCAAATCCGGCTTGCCCGATTGGACGTAATCCCGGACCTTCACCAGCAGTCGGGCAAATGTAGCGTTGGACTCCGACAACGAGGTAGCAACCGCCCCCTGCTCCTCACTCGCGGAAGCGCTTACGATTTCATCGATCAACGCGCTCAGCAGCTCATTTGCCTCCGTCAGCGCTTGCTCCTTCTCAGGCGACGGCTCTACGATATACCCGAACAGGAGGCTGTTTTGACGCTGCGTCTCGATCTCCAACTTAGCCACTTGATCCAGAGCCGCTGTATTTTGCCGAAGCAATTCGGAATAGTTATGGTCCAGCCGGTTCAAGAATACGTAAGCGACTCCGGCAATGACTCCAACCAGCAGCGATACCGTAATAAAAGCCGCCGTCAGCTTCCGTCCCAGCGAGAACGCCAGCCTCCCGTTTCGATTCATAGGAGAATTCCCCTTATCCTTCATCCCTTGTCCCCCCTTGGTTTGCTTTAACGAACAAGGGCCGCCAGACTTGTCATCTGCGGCCTATGCTCCTTCTGTATATTCACTTGTATCATCTACCAAACCATGGCAGGAGGGGAATTCAAAATTCTCCTCTGTTCTATCAAAATTCTCATATTTATGGCTTACGCCGCCTCTTTCGCCTTCCCGGCCCGCATGAATATCTTGACGATCTCATTTAGCAGCAACGGAATCAGCGCCAGCAGGATGACGAGCCCCCAATCGGCCAAGCTGAGATTTTCCACCTTAAACGCCGCAGCCAGAAACGGGATGGAGATCGAAAGAAACTGCAGCAGCAATCCGGCAACGACCGCTCCGACGAGGATCAGGTTGGAGAACAAACCGATGGCAAAAATCGATTTGGTCGCACTGCGCTTGGCAAACGAATAAAACAACTGCGATGCCGCCAGCACGACGAACGCCATCGTCCGCGCATAGGTCATCACCTCTTCGGGAATATCCGCGGAGCGTAAACCATATCCATGCTCGCGAAGCCCCACGTAAAAAGCAACCAACGTCAGCGCCCCGATCAACAACCCGCCCAAGACCGCCTGCATGGCCGCCCCCCCGGCAAAGAAGCTCTCCTTCGGGTTGCGCGGCTTGCGTTTCATCACGTCCTTCTCGCCGGGGTCAACCCCCAGCGCAATCGCTGGAAGCGTGTCGGTGACCAGGTTAATCCAGAGAATCTGAGTCGCCAGGAGCGGCAGCGGCCAAAAGAACAGAATCGAAGCGAGGATCGCCACGATCTCGCCAAAATTGCAGGCCAGCAGGAACGTCACGGTCTTGCGGATATTGGCGTAGATGTTCCGCCCTTCCCGGATTGCCTGGACGATCGTCGTAAAATTGTCGTCCGTCAAAATCATATCGCTGGCGCCCTTCGATACGTCGGTGCCGGTAATCCCCATCGCCACGCCGATGTCCGCCGTCTTAAGCGAAGGCGCGTCATTGACGCCGTCCCCGGTCATGGAAACGATGTTGCCCTTCGCCTTGAAGGCTTTGACGATCTTCACCTTATGCTCCGGCGAGACGCGGGCGAATACGCGGATGTTGTTGATTTTCTCGGCAAACGCCTCGTCCGAAAGCTCGTCGATTTCCGCCCCGGTCATACTTTGCTCCAGGGAGCTGGCGATTTCCAGCTCTTTAGCGATCGCTACCGCGGTGTTCCGATGGTCGCCTGTAATCATGACCGGCGTAATCCCCGCCGCTTTCGCTTCGCGAATCGAGTCCTTCACCTCCGTCCGCGGCGGATCGATCATACCGACGAAGCCAAGGATCGTTAGATCCTGCTCCATTTCCTCCGGGGACAGGATACGGTCCGCATCCTTATAGGCGGCCCCCAACACCCGGAGCGCATCGTCCGACATCGCCTCTGCCGCCTCTATGTAGCGCTGCTTCAGCTCCTCGGTCAACGGTACGGCCTTCCCGTTAACCACGGCGGAGTTCGATATTCGCAGCAGTTGATCGATCGCCCCTTTGGTATGAACACGGTATCCCTCCCGCGTCTGGTTCAGCGTGGACATCAGCTTGCGGTCGGAATCGAACGGCTTCTCGGACACCCGCTTGTATTCGGCTTCCAGCGACTTCTTCGAAATATCCTGCTGCTCGCCGTAAGCGACTAGGGCGATCTCGGTTGGGTCGCCGGTGCCCTGACCGTTCTCGTAGGTCGCATCGGAGCAAAGCACAAACGTCTTGATCATTTCGATCGGCGCCTCATCCCCCAGCGGCTGCGCGGTAAAATGCTTCACAACCGTCATTTTGTTCTGGGTCAGGGTTCCGGTCTTATCGGAACAGATAATGTTGACCGAACCAAGCGTCTCGACGGCCGGCAGCTTCTTGACGATCGCGTTGATGCGGGACATTCGGGTCACGCCAAGCGCCAATACGATGGCCACGATGGCCGGTAGCCCTTCCGGAATGGCCGCTACTGCAAGACTGATCGCGGTCAGGAACAGCTCAAACAGATCACGCCCTTGAATCAGACCGATCACGAAGATCACGACGCAAATTCCGATGGCGATATAGCCGAGCATTTTGCCGAGCTCTTCAAGCTTTTTTTGCAGCGGGGTCAGCTCATGCGTGTCTTCGTCCAATATTTTGGCGATTTTGCCCATTTCGGTGTTCATGGCCGTTCCAACGACGACCCCTTCACCACGCCCGTAGGTCACGAGCGTCGACATGAACGCCATGTTGCTCTGGTCCCCAATTGGGGTCTGAGCTTCTTCGTGCAGGTCTTCGGCGTTTTTGTCTGAGGGCACGGACTCTCCGGTCAGCGCAGATTCCTCGATTTGCAGGTTAGCGCTCTCAAACAGACGCAAGTCGGCTGGAATGAACCGCCCGGCATCCAAAATGACGATATCTCCGGGAACGATCTCTCCGGAATCAACCTCCTTCACCTCGCCATCGCGCCGCACCAGCGTTTTGGGGGTGGTCATTTGCTGCAGCGCCTCGATCGCTTTCTCCGCTTTCTGCTCCTGGATGACGCCGATGATCGCATTCAACAGGACAACGGCCAAAATGATGACGGCATCCATGTACTCCCCGACGATGAGCGTAACGACGGCGGCACCGAGCAGCACGTAAATCAACATATCCTTGAGTTGGGCGAAAAACAGCGACCATAAGCTAGGCTTCGGCTTCCCTTTAATTTGGTTCGGTCCATACGTAGACAGCCGCTTTCCGGCTTCTCCCGTGGAAAGTCCGGCAGCCTTATCCACTTGCAGCTCTTGCAGGACAGCTTCCCGGGTTTTGGTATGCCACATGCAGCAGCACCTCTTTACTCAAATTTGACAGGCAATGACTTACCATTATTGTAAACCACATCCACGGGAAATTATGATGCAATCTTCTGTATATTTAGAACTTGGGTCAGCCTATTCAAATCACAGCGAATTTTGTCGATATTTGTAGAAACACCTTAGATTGGAGAGATTGAATAAAATGTTCCGTAAACTGTCATTAGCAGTCAAATTTATGACGACCGCTGGCTTGGTCGTTATCATTTCTTTATCCCTCCTGTTACTCGTCAATTTAAACCAGTCGATGAAGACCAGCATGGCCAAGGGCGAATTAGAAGCGGAGTTAGCCGGCAAACAATACGAAGCGGATTTCGAAAGAACTTTCATCGGACTCAAGGCTTCCTCGGACAGTCTGGCCAAGATGTTGGTCGAAACCGGTAAGCAAGGCGATTTGTCCCGGGAGGAAGCTATTTCCTTATTGCAAAAAGAGCTGTTAAGCCATCCCGAAGTATATGGAATCGGCATGGTGTGGGAGCCCAATGCCTTTGACGGCGCTGATGCAAAGAACGTGAATCAGGCCGCATATAACGATGAGAAAGGTCGGTTTCTCCCTTACCTCTATAAGGAAGGGGATCAAGCGAAGCTGGCTCCTTTGGCGGACTACGGATCCCCCAACGAACATGAGGAATACCAAATCACGAAATCAACCGGGAAGACGACTTACCTCGAACCTTATACCAATGAGATCGGAGGGCATCCGGTCCAAATGATGACGGCAGCCTATCCGATTCTCGATGCGTCGGGAGATTTTCTCGGCGTCATCAAAGTGGACGTGTTGATGGATTACTTGCAAACGGCGGCGGAGCAATACACCCCGCTTGGCGGTTATGTCGCTTTGGTGACGGAAAGCGGAGTTTATGCAGCCAACCCGCATGACCCCGACTCGGTCCTTCAACCTTACGGCGATAATCCGGAAAAAGAAGCGCTGTGGCAGCAGGTGAAAAGCGGGGCAACCCTCAAAGGCTACACCCTGAACTCCGCGGGCCGAGAGGTACTTCGGTCATTCGAACCAGTAACCATGCCGGGGAGCGATCAAGTGTGGTATGCGCAGACGGCCGTAGATAAGGATGTTATTCTGAAAGAATTCACGCAGGCGAAAACAACTTCGATCGCGATGTCCGTAGGGGCGCTAGTTGTGCTTGCGGCCATTCTCGCGTTGCTGGTTTGGCGTATGGTTATCGTGCCGTTACGCCTCTTGACGGCGAAGCTGCAACTCATGGCAGAAGGCGATCTCACGCAGAAACTGCAGGTTCGCAGCGGCGACGAGTTTGGAAAAATGGCCGGTCATTTCAATGAAATGACCGAGAAGCTGCGCGACATGTTCCAACTGGTCGCCGACTTATCCATGGCCGTCGGGGCGACGTCCCAGCAATTGACCGCCAGTGCCGAACAAACCGGCAAGGCTGCCGAGACCATAGCCACATCGATCAACCGTGTCGCCGAGGGGGCACAGGAGCAAAACGGCTATGCTTCCGATTCGTCTCAGGCCGTATCCGAAATGTCCATGGGCGTACGACGAATCGCCGACTCTTCCTCCGCGATCTCCGTTTCCGCAAGCGAAGTGACGTCGAAAACGAAGGAGAGCAGCGTCCAACTGGAACGGGCGGTGTCCGATATGAAAGAACTTCAGGCGGCGACCGAAGCAACCGCCTCCTCCATCGTTCGCTTGGAAGAGCGGTCCACGGCGATCGGCGGCATGATCGAGCTCATCGCGAATATCAGCACGCAAACGAACCTGCTCGCGCTGAATGCGGCGATCGAGGCTTCCCGAGTCGGCGAGCATGGACGCGGTTTTGCCGTCGTTGCCGGAGAAATTCGCAAGCTGGCGGATCAGACCAAACAAGCTGCAGAGCAGGTTACGGAGCTGGTGGAACAAGTACGCACCGATACCAGCGCAGCGGCAGATTCCATGGCCAAAGGCAGCGAGCAGGTCGAACGGGGCGTAAGGAGCGTATCCGACAGTAACGCCATGCTGTCGCTCGTTCTCGCGGAAATCAGCAACGTCAACGACCAGTTGCAAGAGGTGTCCGCCACGGCCGAGCAGATGACCGCAAGTACGGAGCAAGTCTCCGACAGCGTGATCCGTTTAGCCGACATCGCATCGGAATCGTCCTCAGAGTCGCAAAGCGTTGCCGCGGCTTCCGAAGAGCAGCTCGCCTCCATGGAGGAGATCTCCGCTTCCAGCGAAGCGCTGAGCAACATGGTCCAGGAGCTGTTGGAGAAATTATCTCAATTCAAAATTTGAGTTCTTCGATATCCCGCCACAAATTTGCCATAATATGTAGGATCCCATTTAAGCCTTATCAAGATGAAAAAATGCCCGGGCTATGCTACAATACTGAAATGTTAAACGGGAACGTTTAGAGGGATGTATTTCTAGGAGGGTATTTAATTTCATGTTAATCATAGGTATCGCCGGCGGCACCGGGTCCGGAAAAACGACGGTCGCCCGCTCGGTTATCGGCCAGCTGGACACGGATAAAGTGACGTTCATCTCGCAGGACAACTACTATAAGGACCAGTCTCAGCTTAGCATGGCCGAACGGGAGAAAACGAACTACGACCATCCCTTCGCCTTCGACAACGAGCTGATGGTGGAGCACCTTGCCCAACTCAAGAACGGACAAGCCGCCTATGCGCCGGTGTACGATTTCACGATCCATACCCGTTCCGAGAAGACGGTCAAGCTGCTGCCGAACAACATCATCATCGTGGAAGGCTTGTTTGTCCTGTACGATGAGAAACTGCGAGAGATGCTCGACATCAAGGTGTTCGTGGATACCGATTCCGACGTACGTATCCTCCGTCGCGTGTTGCGTGACATGGAAGAACGGGGGCGTTCGATCCATTCTATCCATCAGCAGTACCTCGCAACGGTGAAGCCGATGCATGAAGCGTTTATTGAGCCGTCCAAAAAATACGCCGACCTCATTATCCCCGAAGGCGGGCATAACGAAGTTGGCATTCAAATGCTGGCCATCCTGACGGAGAAGCATTTAACCGGCGGGTTCAAAGCCTAAAAGGGGACGACCACTGCGGTGGGTGGGTCGGATACGCGGGAAGATGTGCCTGCATGTGAATTTCTGCAAAAGTGCAGTTATTTTTCTGCCAAACGGCCTTCAAGCACAAATAACTGCGAAAGTACACTTATTTCGGCCAGAGATGGCCCAATCCGGAATAATCCGAAGAAATACCTGCACTTTTGCAGGTATTTCTTTTGTTTATCGTGTTTCTCTTCAATAACCTGCACTTTTGCAGGTATTTTTTTTACGATTTCACCTGCCGGTACCGACTTTTAGCCAGGGCCGAGAAGATCAGATAAAGCCCGATCAGCAGCGGGAACAACAACCAAGCGAACCCACGTCCCAACGCGAACGGTGTTTCGAACAGAAACGCCTCCCAGAATGCAGCGCCCGCTTTCTCCCATAGGCCCGGGGTATAATACAATGCCTTCGGATTGGTGAACGCTGTGGCATCCACCAGTCCCGTTGAGACCATCGCCGCAAAGATCGGGATATAGCAGCAGGCGAGCGAAAACCACATCTGGGACAAGCGCTGGTAACGCCCCGCCCGGGAATCGGCGTCCGAGAAAATATCATCGCCTGCGGTCTCGTCCATCTTGCGGAAATACTGCGACCCGGACGATTTGCTGCCAGCCACATGCTTCCAGCCGCTGTCCTCAAACAAGGCCAAATAGTCCTCGAAATCAGCCAGGCTTCTAAATGGGCGGAAATCGATTTTGATCACCGCATCCTCCGGTTCGGTCCGTTCAAAGGTATAGGCGATCGACTTCCCCGCCAATGCGAATCCCCGTTTGGCCATCTCGTTCAGCCATTGCCCCTCTTTTTCAAAATCGATGAAAAATTTAAATTGTTGCAAGTCATTGTCCCCCTTATTCCCAAGACATGATTTCCTTCGTGACGTTCCTCATATGGTTCATTCGCTCGTAATCCAGCCATAAAATCTCTCGGCCTTGGCCCGTGATCGCATATACCTTACGGCGGCTGTCCGCCGTGGCCACAGGTTCAATCCACTTCAGCTTCACCAGATTGTCGATTGCCCCATACAAGGTGCCGGCCGCCATCCGTACCTGCCCGCGGCTGAGCTCCTCCACCTTCTGCATAATCAAGTAACCATGCGCCGGTTCCGCCAACGCGAGTAAAATATAGTACACCGTTTCCGTTAGGGGCAAGTGCTTGTTGTCCCTGCTCATCGGTTTCGTCCCTCCCTCTACGTACGCTCGATATATCGTACAACTGTATAGTTACACTATATATAGTTTGACTGTATATTACAATAAAAAAAATACGCACCGCCCGTCGTCAACTACTTCGGGCCGAGCGTCTGCGTTTCAATGCTTCTCGCCCAAGAGCAACGAGGAACAGCAGCGGAAGATAACCAAAGGTGAAGGCGCCGCCAACCAACGAGATGACATGCTCCATCCGCTCAATACTCACGGGAGTCCGCATCGAGAGCACCATTCCGATAATGACAAATGTGGTCGTCCCTAATGCCCATTTCCTCGAGATTTTCAGCGTCCGGGTCAAAATACGCACCGCCGCCCAGATCGACATACAACAGATGGGAAAAATAACGAGCAGCCAGTTGAAGATATAGATATAGTCAAAGCGCTCCAGGAAAGCGAAACGAATGATTTTCGAGAGAATCAAGGTCGGCCAGAGCGTGTGCTTCAATTGCCGGATATTGAAATAACTGATCGTGGTCACAAGGATCGTCATGTAGAGCAGGGTAGTGTGAGCAACCGCGAGATGCGCCCATCTCTGCGCTTTGGCGTTATTTTTGATAAACGGATAATAGAACAACAGGAACTCGGGCCCCAGAAAGATGTAAATGGATTGGACCGCCGATTTGGCATAATCGCCCAGCCCATGGTTCCAAAGGGGAAAGAAATTGAGCCAGTGGGCAATTTTCAGAGGGAAGTACAACGACGGCAGGACCAAACTGGGAATCACGACACAGAGCAGACAGATCCCCGCGACGACGCGAAACCCTCCGGATACGATATACCCGGCCACCGCTAATAGGATGATCGAAATTTGCCAAAGCGGCGCATCGGGGAACACCCACACATGAATAATTTCCCCATAGGGACGGATCTGCCCCGTGCAGATCAAGACGCAATAGAAGAACAGCATCCCGGATAAACCGTTCCCGACGATAGGACCAAACAGTTGGCGGTGAAGAGAGAAGATATCTCCTTCTTCGGCCATCCGCATCAAGCGGAATAGCATCCAAATCAACAAATGCATGCAAGCGCCGACAAACAAGACGGATACCCAGGCATCCTGCTCCGCGCCGTCTACGATCTTTTGCTGAAAATTCAACATGCCTATCCCCGTCTGGACACCATGAATGAGGAACCAGACGAGGTAACCCGAGACTTGGTTGCTTTCCTTGACGGTACCGCTCATCCGACTCCCCGCCTTCTTCTAATTTCCGATGCCCGATTCTTTCAGGGTGATTTGGGTATGAAGTTCAAAGCGCATATTCGGGTATTCCCTCTTATAAAAAGCCTCCTCATCCCACGATCGGCGATGCGCCCGGACGAAGTCGCCGACGCCAAGCGGATCGACCCCCTGGTCCCGCAGCTTGTTCAGCAGTCTTGTCTCGCCTAAATCGATTTGCCGCTCCAGCATGGACACGATCTCCCTGTAAACCACCGGGTCCCGCATGTTCACACCGCTTGGCGGTTCCTTCAACATCCCTTCTAGACGCAAGTGGATCGTCAATTTCGTCGCACCGGCATCCCGGGACAATCTTAACAACGGCCTCCCCTTGAACACGTTAAAGGCCGCCGTCCGATATCCCGGCTCCGTGGAAACGGTGATAGGAAGAATCCCGCCCGTCCCCCGGCCTTTCAACATTTTGAGTAGCAGCGTCTCCTTGGCGCCAAGCACCAATTTGAGGCGGTCATCATGAAAGATACCGAGACCCGTAAGTTCGATCTTGCCGTCGTGATTCTCACTCAAGTAAGGGGCAAACGGATCTCTTCCCTCCCCATAATAATTGAACAGGAAAATCTGCAAGTTATTCAGCGGCACGTTATCGGACATGATGTTCTGTTCGATCAAATAATAGGGCAGCGCCTCCCGGTGTTCGCCTTCCAGATTCCGGAATAACCGTTCCGGCGGTTGCTCCGATATCGCCACAATCATACTCGTACTGATCAGCGGGTTCCGGCAAAAGGTGTGCAGGAAATGGGCCACCCCTTGTTCAGCCATTCGCCGATCAAACACCAGCAGCCGCAGCTTCCCCAAATGGATCGGATGGGGCGACTGCATGTTCATCTCGCTGAGCAATAGCTCCATATTTTCGCCTTTTCCCTGAAGGGGCATAATCTTGTCGCCACGCAAATGGTCCACGTACAATCCGACCGCCTGGTACTCCTCCTTGTCCCGGTTTACCCCAAGTACGGAGAGGATTTTGATATTGTCAACGATCCGGTTTTGGCTGCAGCCAGCCAGGATCAACACCAGTACGAGGAGACCCAAAACGACAGGCATTTGATGACGCAGCGGCTTATTCAACATCGTTATCCTCTTTCCGGGAACGAGGACGGTAACGAAACGCCGACAAGGGACGGAGGAATAAGCTGCGATGGGCCATGTACTGGTAGGAAGCCCGAATGACGCTGTCGTCCAGGTTCCCCTTCCGGAACGGATAAAGCGGTACGAGATAAGGAATTCCCAGCGACTTAAGACGGATCAAATGACCCATCAGTACAAGAAAACCCGCCGTGATGCCAAACCCTCCCAAGAAAGCTGCCAACAAGACAAAAGGGAAGCGCAACAGCCGAATCGTATTGGCCATCTTAAAAATCGGAGTTGTAAAAGACGCCAATGCGGAAAGGGCAACGATAATCAGCAAAATATTACTGGTCAACGCCGCTTGTACCGAAGCTTCGCCGATTACAATCCCGCCGACGATCCCGAGGGTCTGTCCGATTTTGGAGGGCAGGCGCGCTCCCGCTTCCCGGAGCAGATCGATCGTAATCTCCAGAAAGATCACCTCCACCACCGGCGGAAACGGAACATGAATACGCGACTCAATCAGCGGCCCCAACATGCTTTCAGGGATCACCTCGTAATGAAATGTCATGACCGCCACGTAAATCGGGGTGGCAAAGATGGAGAACATCACGCTCAGCAGGCGAATAAAGCGAAAGAAGGATCCCAATACCCAAGGTAAATAATAATCCTCCGGCGACACGAAAAACCCCAGAAAGTTGGCTGGGGCCGCCATTGCGTAAGGAGAACCGTTGGAAAAAACAGCGACCTGCCCGGAGGTAATCGCATACGTGATTCGGTCGATCCGTTCGGAAGACAAGAACAACGGAAACAACGTGTTCGAATTATCCGCGAGGATCTCTTCCAGTTGGGAGGTATCGTACAACACCTCGAAATCAAAATCTTGGAGACGTTGCTTCACCGCATGGACGTACTCCGGATTGGTGACGTCCTCCAGATATACGACGGCGATTTTCGTCTTCGAACGCGAACCGACCGTCAGCGTTTCAATGATCAACCCGGGGGTTGGAAGCTTCTGCCGTAAGAGATGCAGGTTCGTATCCAAGTTCTCCACGAATCCGGCCTTGGGTCCAACCACGCTGAACTCGTTCTCGGTATCGTTGTTCTGCCGCTGCCCCAATTGACCGTTATCCAGGTTCGCCAGGATATACGTACCTTCCGCCGAACTCATCCGGAGGAGCACGCACCCCTCCATGATTTTCGCGACGGCCTCCTGCTCCTGTTCCGTTTGGTTTACCTCGGCGAACGGCAGCAAGCCTCGTATATCATCCGGGCGTACGAGTTGATCTCGATGCTTCTGAATCGCTGGCAGCAGGAAATGCGTGACTTTCTCCGCCGACACCAAGGAGCGAAAATAGGCGATTCGAATCAACCCTTCATCGTCCTCAAAGGGAGAGAATTCATGAAAATCGCTGGATTTTTGAGCCAGGGTCAGGGTTAACCGACCTGCGTGTTGCCGCCCCTTTTCGCCGGAAATGCCCACAAACATCTTCCTCGATTTCTATGATTTTCCTATAAGATGCCGCAGCGTGTCGGGTTTTATGCACAAAACCGGCACCCGAATGGGGTGCCGGTCACGTTAATTAGCAGCGAGATGGTACGAATCCGACAATATGGCCAGGTTCAGCTTCCTTGTAGAAGAAAATACTCGATGGGCGTTGATTAACGTCCCGGGGTCTCCGATGCCAATGGCCACCATATTGGCGCAACGGATCGCTTCCACACCGGAGGATGCATCCTCGATGCCGAGGCAATTTCTCGGGGGAACGCCAAGCGCTTCGGCCGCCCGCAGGAAAATTTCCGGATCGGGTTTGCCCCGTTCCAGCATGCCGGCATCCACGATCTCGTCGAAGTAGCCGGTAATCCCCAGCGAGGCCAGGATGGCCGCAGCGTTACGGCTTGCCGAAGCAACGGCCATGCGGATGTCGCGTGCCTTCAGCTCTTCCAGCAGCTCCCCGATACCCGGCAGCAGATGCTCCGGACGGATGCGGTGGATCAACTCCCGGTATCGTTCGTTCTTGCGCTGCATGAACCGTTCTTTTTCAACTTCCGAATAGCGGCGGTCCGAACGTTGCAGCAGAAATTCGAGCGAGGTTCGGCGGTCGACGCCTTTCAGGTTTTCGTTATACGCCTTATCGAAGGGGATCCCGAGTTCGTTCGCCAACTCCAGCCAGGCCTCGTAATGGAATTCGGCCGTATCGGTCAAGACGCCGTCCAAATCGAAGATGACTGCCTCCAGGGCCCGGTTCGGCAGGGTAACTTCTCCTTCGATCTCGACTCGGTTGCCCAAATGGCAGATGGTAAGCGGTTCGCCTTCCGCCAGCCGGTAGACGGTGTGATCCTTCGTGACCTGAACGGACAGCATGCTGCCCGCAAACCGCAAATTAAACGCATAGCTCGTCCATTGGGCAGGGATATCCGGCGCGAATTGCAGTTCTCCATCCACCTGCCGCATCCCGGCGAACCCGTCGACGATCATCAACCGGCTGCCGGCCATCGAGGCGGTATGAATCCCGTCTTTGACGTTGAGGTGGTAATCGTCCAGATCGACCCGGGCCGTTTGCTGGAAGAAGCCGTAAGCTTTGTCCATATAACCAAGTTCGGCGCCGATGATCCCGTGAATGCAGGTGGACAGGGAGGAATCATGCGTCGTCAGCGGCTCGTAGTAGTTATAGTTCCGCTGCTTCTCCCACGTCGCAAACCGCGGGCTTTGCGTATACATCGCCATGACCAAGTCGGCCTGCTTCAATACCTGATGGCGGTTGATCCGCAAGCTATGATAATGCATCATCAGCGGGTAGTTCTCTTCGGGCGTCGCCGTGAAGTCCCATACCGGCTTGTTCAAGAAGGAATCGTCCTGGCCGATCAGCCCGTTCTGCCGATGAATGTAAATGCCGGCCGCCGCTTCGCTCCACCGGGCAACCTCCTCCTCGCTAATCCCCATGGCGGCGACAAGCGCCGCCCAGCGCTCCGGACGCTCCTCCCGCAAAGCAGCCGCAACCTGCGCCGCATACTCGAGCTGATCCTTGATCATCAGGTTCGTGTAGGCATTGTTATCGACGACGGTCGTATATTCGTCCGGCCCGGTCACGCCGGTAAAACAGAAACCGCGGCCTTCGATCCACGCCCCCGCGCCGGCGAAATAACGCGACGTTTCGAACAGGATATCCGCCCCCTCCTCATACAAAAAGGGCTTGTCTCCCGTCGCTTCCACGTACTTCTTCAACGCGTAGCAGATGTCCGCGTTGATATGGATTTGGGCCGTGCTGGCGGACGGATACGCCGAAGTTTCCTCCCCGCCGATCGTCCGCCAGGCGTAAAGCGCCCCGGCCTCGCCCATTTCCCGTGCCCGTTCCCTGGCCTTCGGGAGAATGTAATGCCGGAATTTTAGTAACTGCTTGGCGATGTCCGGTTGAACGTACAGAAAATAAGGGAGCATATAGGTTTCGGTATCCCAGAAATAATGGCCATCATAGCCTTCCCCCGTGATTCCTTTCGCCCCGATGTTGGTCCGGCCGTCCCGGCCGACGGACTGCAGCAGATGATAGGCGTTAAAGCGCAACGCCTGCTGCAGCTCGGCATCCCCTTGCACCAAGATGTCCGCAGACTTCCAGTATTCGTCCAGAAAGGCCTGCTGCGCGGCCGCCAACTCGGCATAGCCCGCCGTAAGAGCGGCTTCCAGCTCATCCGTGGCCAGCTGCAGCAGCTTCTCCTCCGGGTTATCCCTAGAGGTATAATACGCGATGAATTTATCGAGGACAACGGTGCCGTTCTCCTCCGCCTGCACGCGAAAACGCTTCTCGATCCACTGGTCCCCCGCAGCCGTTTCCAACTCGTAAGCGTGGCTGAGGGCGTGTTCGACGCCGCAGAGCAGAGCGAAATTCGTCATGCTCGTCGATTGGAGCAAAGCGCCGAACGTCCGATGCTCATACGCTTCCTTCGTTTGCAGCACTTGCCCGTTGAAGGCGGAACCCGCTCGCGGGTCGCCTCCCCCAGCCTGATTCGCCACTCGCCCATCGACCGACGACGCGAGCAGGATCTCCCCCGAGAAGTTCAACGGCGTCACTTCATACCGGATCGCGGCCAAATGCTTGCGGGCAAACGAGGCAAACCGCTCGATTCGAATCCGCAGTTTTTTGCCCGTTGCCGTCTCCCAGACCTGAGTCCGTATGACCGTCCCTTTCCGCATGTCCAGCCTACGGCTGTATTCACCGATCCGCTCGGAAAACAAATTGAATTTCTCGCCGTCCACGTACAGCTCGACAAGTTTGCCGTCCGTGACGTTCAGCATCGTTTGGTGCACCCGGGGATGGCCGTAATGACGCGCCTTCGGGTATGCGATCGGGGAAGAGTCGTAAAACCCGTTCAAATAGGTGCCGTGCAGCGACGTTCCCGGCGGGCCGTCATATCCCTCCTCAAAGTTGCCGCGAATCCCGATATACCCGTTGCCGACGGCAAACACCGTCTCATCCCGCTGATTCGTCTCCGTATCGAACGACGATTCCGTTACCGTCCAGGGTTCGAATGGATAGATGATCTGACCTGACCGCATGTGCTTCTCTCCTCTCTTCTCCCGCTTCCGAGACGGGTTCTTGTTCTCAAGGCTAGGACAAAATCGCTCCGCTTTGCACCAACGTCTCCTGAAGAGCCCGGACGTCCACGTCCGCCGGCGAAATGTCCCTTGCCGCCGCCATCGCCGCGGCCGTGCCTGCGGCTTGCCCAGTCGCCATACAGCTCGGCGTCAGCCGGGTCGTTGCCAATGCTTCATGCGTCGTGGAGATACAGCGGCCCGCGATCAGGAGATTATTGATGTCCAGCGGTAGCAAGCAACGATAAGGAATGTCGTAGGCACCGTCACCGTTGATCCAGGCCGCTTGGACAGCTTTGCCCGACGGATCGTGAATGTCGATCGGATAACCGCTACGGGCGATCACGTCCTCGAAGCGGCGGCCTTGCACCACGTCCTCCATCGCCAGCGCATAGCGCCCGACGATCCGGCGCGTCTCCCGGACTCCGATCTGCGTGCCCACCTGAGTGATTTCTGCTCTGGCGAAGCCCGGAAGACAACGTTTCATGAAGTCTGCGATCATCAGCACTTGCTGGCGTCCCAGCTCCTCAGCTTCGGTCAGTTGCTCTACGTCGGTCCCGTCCAGCCCTTGCACGCGGACCATATTCACGACGATCTCGTCCTCGCCCGGCCCGGTGAAGAACAGCACCTGATCGCGGTTGATGGGCAGGCGGGCTTCCTTCCAGTGCTTATAAAAGCCCTGCACCGCCGTCAAGGGAAGCCCCACCAGTTCATCGAACGGCGTCTTGCGGTAGAATTCGTCCGGATGTTCGATCATGTACTGCTTGACGACCTGTAGATCGACGCCCTTCATGCGGAACTTCATCGTCATCGGCTGGGTTTTGCCGTCCGATTCCCGGCCCTGCCGGACGGGAGCGCCAGCGAAGTACGCCAGGTCGGCGTCGCCCGTCGTATCGACGAACTGCTTGGCCCGCAGTTCCACCGGCCCGGACTTGGTGGCCAGCTTGACGGCCCGGACCGCTCCGGCTTCGGTCACAGCTTCATGCATGAAGCTGTGGGCAAGGACTTTCACCCCGGCTTCCCGCAGTATCTCCAAAGCAAGCAGTTTGTACATTTCCGGATGGTAAGGCGTCACTGTGTGTACGAACCCGCAGGTGTCGCGAACATGGCCCGGCGAGGCCCCTTTCGCCGTCAACCGCTCGACGATTTCCTGGGCGATACCAGCGATCACCTGTTTGCCCTCCGTTGTATGGAACGTCATCCACGGATACACGAGAGCAATGGTGGACATGCCGCCGAGAAATCCGTATCGCTCGACCAACACCGTCCGTACGCCCTGTCGCCCCGCCGCAAGAGCGGCGTTGATGCCCGCAGGCCCGCCGCCGACCACGACGACATCAGCTTCCAAAATATGATGCATAAGTTTCACCCTTTCTTGGACTGTCTTGTAAATCATCTGAATTCAGCCTTTGACCGCCGAACTGGCGATCCCCTCCACAAACCAGCGTTGAAAGAACGCCACCAGGAGGATCAGCGGCAGCAAAGCTGATACCGAAGCCGCCATAATTGCGGTATAGTTGGTCGTATTTTCGTCCACGAAGTTCGTAAGCGCCAACGGCAACGTATACAGCTCGTTTGTTCTCAAGAAAATAAGCGGCCCCTCGTATTCATTCCAGTGCCAGGTGAAGCTGAGGATTAGCAGGGAGACCAATGCCGGCTTGGTCAGCGGCAGGGACACTTGCCAGAAGGTACGGAACACGCCGGCGCCGTCCACCTTGGCCGCTTCGAGGATTTCGTTCGGCAAGGTACTGAAGAACTGGCGCATGATAAACGTGCCAAGCACGGAGAACATGCCCGGCAAAATGATCGCCCAGTGGCTGTCCACCAAATGCAGCTTGTCGAACAAAATAAATCGCGGCACGAGCAAAATTTGCGTCGGGATGATCATCGTAGACAGATAGAGAAGGAACATTACTTCTTTTCCCCTGAAATCTAGCTTGGCGAAGGCGAAGCCGGCCAAAGCGCTGGTTGCGATCGTGCCGAGCACGCTAATGGCCGTAATTTTGATCGAGTTCCAATAATACAGGCCGAACGGGTATTTCCCGGCCCACACTTCAAGATAGCTGTCAAAATGGAAAGTGTTCGGAATCCAGTCGATCGGCGTCTGGAACATTTGTGACTGCAGCTTGAACGACGACGAAGTCATCCATAAGAACGGCAGAATCATGCAAACGGCCAGCGCGGCGAACACAATCGTGAGAATCCACTTCATAAACTTGCGTTGTAATGTCATTTCTTTCTTCCCCTCCTGTTTAGAACTCGTCCTGCCATTTCTTCTGTCCCTTCCACTGCACCAGTGTAATCAGCAGGATGATCAGGAAGAGTGCCCAGGACACGGTTGCCGCGTAGCCGACCTTATAATACTGGAAGGCCTGAATGTAGATGTAATATGACAACACCATCGTGGAGTTGAGTGGCCCCCCCTTGGTCATGACGGATACAGCGGCAAACACCTGGAAAGTCGAAATGATCAGAGTGATGGCAATCATGAAGCTGGTCGGCTTCAGACGCGGAATAGTGATGCTGAGAAATTGTCTTAGCTTGGAAGCCCCGTCCACCTCGGCCGCTTCGTACAAATCCTTAGGGATACCCTGAATCCCGGCCATGTACAGGACCATCGTATACCCCGTGTAGGTCCATGCCACCATGATAATGATTGCGGGCAGCGCCCAGTGCTGGCTGGCCAGCCATCCCGGGACGCTGCCCATGCCGAGCCCCCGCAGAAACTGGTTGATCGGCCCTTCCGACGGGTTATACATGACGCTCCACACGACGGAAATCGCCACGATGCTGCTGACGTACGGAAGGAAAAACAATACGCGCAGGAAATTCTTCAAATAGACGAACGAATTCAAGAAAACAGCCACGATCAAGCCGACGAGCATGGCAGCCGGAACGGTGACCCCGGTGAAGATGACGTTGTTCTTCAGCGACTGCCAGAAATAATTGTCCTGGAACAGCTGTTTGAAATTATCGAGCCCGATCCAATCGATCCCGTCGTACCCGCGCAGATAGTCCCAGTCCATGAACACCATGGCCAAACTGATCAATAGCGGAAACAGGATGAAGATGAAGACGCCCAAAAAATTCGGCAGAATGAACAAATATCCAGCCAAGTTATCCTTATAACGGTTTTTGCGGATTCCGTATTTCACGGTTGGTTCAGCTCCCTTCTCTCATAACCGTATAGTATGAAAAATCGCCTTCGCCCGGAATGGACAAGACTTGGCGTTTTCCGTCCAATTCTTTCCGTGAGGAAATGCCCGGAGGCAGTCAAGAATTCTCCCCTTTGTAAACAAAAAGGCAAGGATCCTGGTTCAGGTTCCTTGCCTTGTTACGCTTTGTGTTCGCTTGCCTTGTCCCGTGCATTATTTGCTTTCGGATTGGATCACCTTGTCGGCACGCTCTTGCATCGCCGCGAGCGTGTCGTCTACCGATTGCTGATCCATGAAATATTTCTCTGCCTCTTCTTTAGAAATCGTGGTGATTTGAGGGAATGCCGTCGCTTTCTCGCGAACCGCAAAGGTATAATCCGCTTTCAGCACGTTACCGAGCGATTCCTGGTCGATGACGTCCTGCTTGTCGCCTACGATCAATTGGGTCACTTGGTCGAAATCGGCGGTTTTGTTCGTCGGGATGCGTCCGCCCGCAATCATGTCCATGTTGCCTTCCTTCAAGTACCAGGACATGAATTGGAAAGCTTCTTCCTTGTGGGCGCTATTATTGTTGATGGACATGAAGTCGTTCATGCCGCCGTTGTTGACGTTCGTGCCTTTTTCGTATTGCGGCGCTGGAGCGAAAGCAACGGCAAAGTCGCGCGGCCACGTGTCGGTATCCTTCAAGCTTCTCATCATCCAAGCTCCGCCGTAAACCATTGCCGCCTTGCCGGTCAGCAGCTCGTTCGCCGGATCCAGCTTATTGGCGATGCCTTCGCCCCAGCCGACCATGGCGCCTTCGTCATACAGCTTCTTCTGGATTTCCAGGCCTTTCTTCATGGCCGGGTTGTTGAAGTTGGACAAGCCTTCAGCGGTATAGAAAGAATCCTTCGGCTGGCTAGAAACCAGCGTAAACTTGCCGATCAACAGATCCGCGCCCGGCGTGACGAACGCGCCTTTGCGGTCGTCCTTGTTCAGCTTGAGCGCCAAATCGGCAAATTCATCCCAGGTCCAATCCGTCGGTACGGGCTGGCCGATTTCATCCAGAGCGGCTTTATTCAGTACAACGAAATCGATATTTTTATAGCCCGGCAGGTAGTGGGTTTGATCGTTGAATTTCAGCAGATTTTCGCTGCCGATCACTCCGTCCACGTCGAAGCCCTGCGTGCTGATCATCTCGTCCAGCGGAGCCGTCATGCCCGAATTTTCGCGGCGGAACAAGTTGTTCTCTCCATAGCTGAAGAAGATATCAGGTGCGTCGCTTTGCATCATGAGCGCCGTATCCAGCTTGGTGTTGCCGGCGTCGTCGTTGATGTAACGCACGTATTTCACTTGAACGTCGGGATGGGCAGCGTTCCATTTGTCGACCACCGTCTGCGGACCGTTCTCCTCCGGAACCGCCCCCCAAATCGTCAGGTTAACGACGTCGCTGTCGCCGTTGCTCCCTGCACCAGCCGCGTCTTTGTTCCCGTTCTCATTGCCGTTCGAGCAACCGGTAACCACGATCGTAGCCGCCAGCGCCATGGACAATATGCCTTTAAACCATTGCTTCATTCTTAAGTCCCCCCAGGTAGTGGATTGTTTCTCTTGCTATGAATAAGGTAACAAAGCCCGTCCGGGGAGAACATGGCCTAATCCTCGGCAAAACAGGGTAATTCTTATCGAATCTATTTTCCCAGGTATAATCGGCGGAATTCCAACGGATACACCCCTTCCATGCGCTTGAATTGTTTGCTGAAATAATTGGAATCTCCGTACCCGACCATCTCGGAAATTTCATAGATTTTATAGGTTTGGTCCTTGAGCAGTTCACGGGCGCGGTCCATACGAATCCGGGTGAGATGGTCCATGATCGTATGCCCGGTTTCTTTCTTGAACAGGATGCTCAGATAGTTCTCCGTGAAACCCACGGCTTTAGCCAATTCCGACACCTTCAGCGGCTGGTTGAACTGCTTGCCGATCGTCTCCAGCACGACCTGGATCTCCGGGCGGACCTGCTGATGGGACAGTGACTTAACATATTCCAGATACACGGGCATCCAGCCCCTGCACCACAAGTAGATGTCCTCCAGCGTCTCCAGGCTACGAACGGCATGATACGGATACATTTCCTCGTGCAGCGGGGCCGAATACAAATCCCCGCCGAGCCGGCGGGCGAAACCGTCCATCAGATGGATCCAGTGCACCCAATTCTCCCGCTCCACATCCGGGGGCGGTTTGGGGCCGGCAAGGACGATGCGGTACCAGCCGTCCAGGTAAGCTAGCAACGCCGACTCGTCGCGGATGTCCAACAGCCTCTCCCACTGCTCCTGAAGCCATGGCGCCGGAATCTCATCCGGTTCGGCATAATCGATGCGGTCAAAATACACCAGCGCCTCCGGCCCGGTGTAAAAACGAAAGCCGAGGGCCTTCTCCGCTTGGTCGTAGGCGTGGTGCAGGTCCAAGATATCCTCGAACGGACTGGATACCCCCACGCTGACCGACAGCTTGAGGAAGGTGGCGACGGCATCTTGCATATCCCGAATCAGCACTTCCTGATAGCGATCGGTCAAGATGGTGAACAGGCCGCCACCCATGTCGATCAGCTCGCCATCGGAGTATTTCTTGAATACCTCGCCAAGGACATTGGCGACGGTGTAATGCAGCAAATGCTCGCTCCGAAAGTTGTTTTGCTCTAGCACCTTCGGATACTGGTCCAACCGGAGGTTGATTACGAGAATGGGCGGCGTGTAAGCGCGCAGGCCGAATTCCTGCATGATTTCCTCCACCTCGGCTCGCGTCCCCTGCCGCTTGACCAGGAGTTCTCTCAGTCGCTTCTCCTTGGCTTCTTTGCCGTATCTGCTGACTTTGACTTGCAGCCGCGAAGCCTCCAGGAACTTCTCTGCTTCCTGGCGGATCGTCTCTTTCATGGAGTTCAGCTTCTGCAGCAGCTCCGAAGGCTCCATTGTCAGCTTGAGGATATAATCGGCTGCTCCGAGCCGCAGCGCTTTCTGGACGTATTCGAAATCGTTGTGGTTCGAGAGGATCAAGCACCTCGTCTGCGGCGAAAGTCTGCGGATTTCCTCCATCAGTTGCAGCCCGTCGCAGCCGGGCATGCGGATGTCCGTCAGGACGATGTCGCAAGGGGTATCCCGGAGCAACCGCAGCGCTTCCTCGCCGTTGGCCGCTTCCCCAATCAATTCAAAGCCGTTCTCTTCCCAAGGGATGATCGTCTTCAATCCGATTCGCACAAGGATTTCATCGTCGACAATCAATACTCTGATCATGAATCGTTCTCCTTTCGTTCGGCCGTCCGAGGGAAGGAGACCTCATCCGCAAGGGACGGGTTATCCAACCTTGGTAGCAGGACCTCCACAATGGTTCCTTCTCCGATGACACTGCTCATCCGCAGGCCAAATTCCCGTCCGAAATGCAGTTTGATCCGCTCGTTCACGTTATGGATACCGATGCCGCTATATCGAGCGTGTTCCTGATTCAACTGGCCGGATAGTTCCCTTAGCTTCGCCTCGGCGATACCTATCCCGTCGTCGGATACGGTGAGCTCCAGTCCTTGCTCCGTCTCTTCACCTCGAATCCTGATGGTTAGCGGCGTCCGCCCGCCATGAATGATGGCATTTTCGACGATTGGCTGCAGGGTAAATTTCAGGATCGCGTTGGACACTAACTCGTCCCGAACATTGATCTCAAACTGCACATTGTCATGAAAACGAATTTTTTGCAGGTCAAGGTACACCTTCAGATGGGTCAATTCCTCCTCCAAGGTGACAACCTCCTGCTGCGTTCTCATCGTATATTCCAGCAGGCGGCCCAAGTTGGTGATCATCCCGCTGACATGGTCTGCACCGGACAAAGTAGCCATCCATTTGATGGAATTCAGCGTGTTGAACAGGAAATGCGGGTTGATCTGCGCCTGCAGAGCCTGAAACCGCGCTTCCTCTTTGCGCTGCTGCTCCTTGGATAATCGCGTGATCAACTGCTGCAGCCTCTTCAGCATTCGGTTGTAGTGCTTTCCGACGATGGCGACCTCATCGTCTCCGCGCACCTCCACGTAAGCTTGCAAATCCCCATCTCCCAGCCGGTTCATCGAGCGGACCAATTGTTGCAGTGGCTTCGTGAAGCGAATCATAAAATAGATAAAGACGATCGAGAACAGAAAGGAAACGCCGATCAGCCATAGGATCGATTGATTGCGCAGCCCCCCGAGCTCTTGCCAAAACAGCTTCTCCGGAACAAGCTGAATCACGCGCCAACCCAACCGGGGGATTTCCCGACTGGTAACGGAATAATCCCCTATCGAATCATTCGTACCCGCGTCCGGTTGCTCGTCGGCCACCTTTATATTCTGCAGCAGCCGCGCCGTTTGCTCCACGTTCAAAGGCGAGCTACCGCCAAGTAGGTTGCCCTGTCCATCGGTCAGCAGAAAGCTGCCGCCCCCTTTCGGTTGCGTACCGAAAAAGACGGATCCGGGAATGCCGATCATGAGCAAGTCCGCGCCTTCCCGCTGACTGCCCCCGATCCACCGGCTTAATGTGAAATAAGGCTCATCCACTCCGGTGAGCTTCCCGATTTCCCCGGCATACGGATATTGCCAGACCGGCCAACCTTTTCGCGCGATCGCCGCCTCTGTCCAGGACTCCTTCTTCAAGGCTTCGAACAGCGCCTTCTCCTTGCTGCGGTTATTGGGCCCGGAAGCCGTTGAATGCACGTAGCCTCGGTCGTCGATTACCGCAATGATCGCATCGCTGCCCAGCAGAATGTCGCGGATATTGACCAGCTTCTGTTGAATGTTGTTATAGCGACGCAGTGATAAATAGCTCGTCTCCCAATCGTCGTCAGACTCCAAGAATTCAATGAATTCCGGATCGTTCATGATCAGGTTCGAAGCCTTTAGCACGCGTTCGGTCAGATCGTCCATATTGCCGACCACTTGGCGATGCGCTTCCTCGTTGCCGCGACGGGCCTCGTCCATCACGACTTTGCCCGAAGACATATAGTAGTTGTAAAAAATCGTCCCGATCGGAATCACGATGCAAACAAAAAAAGAGACCAAGATTTTCCCCCGAATCGAACGGGGAAGAACATTTAGTCTTTTCATATTAGAAATGACCTTCTTTATTCATGGGTTTATGAATCTACGATAGCATATCGAATGCCTTTGAAAAGGGTGGATAGTTGACATCTTCCTGCTATTTCTTTGTTATATGCCCTCGTATTGTAGCATAGCCTAACGGCGTTTCCCTAACCGCCTCCATTTTAGTAAGCCTCCCTGCATAAATATGCAAAATAGCGCGTCCAACGGTTTGATGGATGAAGCGATTCGCAGTATGATAAATCATGTTGAGAACGGATACAAGGAGGGTGGAAAGAAACGGCTAACTTTTCTGGGAGAGGACGGGATGCCCGATGCGGGGAAAAACCTTGCTGCTTGGCCACATCAAGTCGCATATACCGCTGTACTTGACAGCAGTGTTGTGCCTGACGGCCGCCAATGTGACGTATTCGTATTTTCCGAAGGTACTGGGGGATTTCACGGACCACCTCCAGCAAAGCGGGCTGACGAGAGGTGGAGTAGGCCGGTACGCGCTGACTCTGGCTGCCATCGCCGTCGTCTACGGCCTATGCTTCGGAATCGGGCAGTACATCAACCATCGCCTGGGCCGGATGTTTGAATTTCGTGCCCGGAGCCAGCTGTTCCGGCATTTTACTCAATTAAGCGAAGCGTTCTTCTCGAAACACGGGATCGGCAAGCTGCTCAGCTACGTGATGAATGACGTCACCGGCGTGAGGGAGTCGATCGCCAACGGGTTGAACCAAATGACCAATGCGTCGGTGTTGTTGATCTCCGTCATTACGATGATGACGGTCAGCGATATTCCGGCGCTTTTGATCGTGGTTTGCGTCTTGCCGCTGCTCGCCATTCCGTTTATCGTAATCGGGTTCGGCCCTAAAATCCGCGACAACTCGCGGCAAGTGCAGGAGTCGTTGGCGGCAATGACCGAAGCGGCGGAAGAGCAGTTTGAGGGAATCAAAGTGACGAAAAGCTTCGCGACCGAAGAAATCGCCCGCGAAAGGTTCGGGCAAACGGTCGACCGCATCCTGGGCAGCCAGTTGTCGCTGGTGCGTATGAGCTCGCTGTTCCAGGTGTTGCTGCCGTTTACCGGTGCAATATCGATGGCCGTGGCCATCGCCTACGGCGGCCTGCTCGTCGCGCGCGGCGAGCTGTCGCTCGGCAATTTCGTTGCCTTAACGTTGTACTTGAGGATGATCATGAACCCGCTTCGGCTGATCGGCAACGTCATCAACTTCATGCAGCGCTCGCGGGCTTCGCTGGATCGGCTGAACCGACTGCTGTCCGTGAAGCCGGACATCCGCGACGAAGACGGGGCCCTGCCGATGCCGGAAGATCTGCAAAGTCTTTGCATCGACATCCGCGGATTGACGTTCACCTATCCAGACGCCGTACGCGAGTCGTTGAGGGACATCCGTCTCCGGTTGCAGCCCGGAGAAACGCTGGGCGTCGTAGGCCGGACCGGCAGCGGGAAAACCACGCTCGTCAAGTTGTTGCTGCGGGTATACGATCCGCCTCGCGGCACGGTCTTCATCGGCGGCCGCGACATCCGAAGCCTCACGCTGGAGAGTCTGCGCACCCGCATCGCTTATGTACCGCAGGACGGCTTCCTGTTCAGCACAACGCTTCGCGACAACATCGCCTTCTTCGACCGGACGTCAGAGCTGGGCCAAGTCGAGGAGGCCGCTAGGTTGGCCGATCTCTATGACAACGTCGCCGGCTTCCCGAAACGGTTCGATACCGAGCTTGGCGAACGCGGCCTGACGTTGTCCGGCGGCCAGCGCCAGCGGACCAGCCTGGCCCGAGGACTCATTAAGGACGCTCCGATTCTGCTGCTGGACGACAGCGTTAGTGCGGTCGACGCCGTGACGGAGACGCGAATCCTATCGCGTTTGCGCGAGGCCCGAAAGGGGAAGACCACCCTGATCATCGCCCACCGCATCAGCGCCGTCAAACATGCCGACCGCATTCTCGTATTGGAGGGCGGGCGGATCGCCGAAGAAGGAACACACGAGCAGTTGCTTCAAGCCGGGGGCTTGTACGCGAGAATGCATCACCTCCAGGAAGGAGGCGATAGCGATGCCGTCTAAACCGGAAACCGCGGATAGCCGCAAAAAGTACGAGGTTACCCCAGAGCAGCGGCGGAAGGCATTTACGGCTTTGCTCGGTTATGCGAGACCGCATCGAAAAGCTTTTCTTGCCGTATTCGGCTTTGCCTTCCTGGCGATTTCCGCCGACTTGCTGCAGCCGTTCCTGATCAAATATGCCATCGATGAGAAGGTGCTATTTGGCGCCCACGGCCCAAGCATCCTGCTTGGCCTGGCCCTGGCCTACCTCCTGCTTGAGGCGGTCAGCGGCGTCTTCTCCTATTGGCAAGCCAATCTGCTGCAACGGGCTGGGCAAAGCATCGTCGCCTTGCTGCGCAAGGACCTGTTTAAGCAGATTACGAGGCAGTCGATGTCCTTCTTCGACCGCAACTCGGCCGGCGGTCTTGTTACGAATGAATCGAGTGACACGGAAACGATCAACCAGTTCTTCACCCAAGTGCTGCTGAGCTTGGTGCGCGACGGATTATCGCTCATCCTGGTTGTCGTATTCATGTTCGCGCTGGACGTCCAGTTGGCTTTATATTGTTTGGTTCTCTTTCCGATCATTACCGTGATTGCCATCGCCTTTCGCAAGTATTTGCGCACCAGCTACCAGCGGGCCCGCTCCTTGCTGTCCCGGCTCATCGCATTTACCGCCGAGAATCTGAGCGGCATGAGCCTGATTCAATCGTTCCATCAAGAGGGGGAGCAGTCTTCCCGCTTCAGGGAGCGGAACACCGCGTATCTGCGGGCCAATCTGCGGGAAGTGCGGGCGACGGTGCTGTTCAACCGCTCTTTCGATATTCTCGGCAATTTATCGGTGGCCTTCGTGGTCTGGATCGGCGGCTTCGCGGTGCTGGGTCACCGCATCGAGTTCGGTGTGCTGTACGCCTTCATCAGCTACATCCGCCAGTTCTTCCAGCCGATCAACCAAATCACCCAGCAGTGGAACACGCTGCAATCGACGATCGTGTCGGTGGACCGACTATGGCGGATCTTCGCCGCCGAACCGGAAGTCCAGGACCCTGCGCCGGAGAGGGCCAAGAAGTTGCCAACCCGGACCGTGCGCGGGCGGATCGATTTCAATCACATCCGCTTCTCGTACACGGACGGACAGGAGGTGCTGCACAACCTCGACCTCCACGTACGGGAAGGCGAGTTCATCGGCATCGTCGGCACGACCGGCGCAGGCAAGAGCTCCCTGGTGAACCTGCTGACGCGGTTCTATGACGTGGACGAGGGCAGCGTCGAAATCGACGGCACGGACATCCGTCGCCTGCCGCAAGCCTCGCTGCATCGCATCGTCGGACTGGTACAGCAGGACCCGTTCCTGTTCGCTGGGTCGATCATCGACAACGTCCGCCTCTTCCGCGAAGACATCCCCCGCGAAGAGGTGATCCGAGCCTGTCGGCGCATCGGTGCCGATGCCATGATCGCGCGGCTGAAGGACGGCTACGACACCCGGCTGTCCAACCGGGGCAGCGGGCTGTCCGCCGGGGAGCGCCAGCTGATCTCCTTCGCGCGGATCCTGACCTTCCGGCCGAACATCCTCATTCTCGACGAGGCGACGGCCAACCTGGATTCGCAGACGGAGCAGCTGATCCAGAACGCGCTGAACGTGGTATCCACCGGACGGACGACGCTGGTCATCGCGCACCGGCTGTCCACCGTTCAGCATGCCGACCGCATCCTCGTCATCCAGGATGGCCGCATCACGGAACAAGGCACGCACGAAGCGCTGCTTGCCCGCGACGGTTACTATGCGGAGCTGGTACGCCACTCGCGGCAAAGCCGCGCGGAGCCGCAGAAGCTGGCGCAGCGGCGATAATAAGAACTGGAGGGCTGGCCCGTTCAATCGGGCCGGCCCTCTTTTGGATAAACTGCACCTCCCCACCTCGTTCGCAATACTATGGTTGTAAAGTCTATCTTGGGTGGGTGACCTGCAGATGATATACACCGCGCTGGGGGATTCCATTACGTTTGGCGACAATGCTTCCTCGCCGAAGTTGGCATATCCTCATTTAACCGTAACGGCTTATAATCGTTCAAACCCCCGTACCATTAAGGGTTATGTATTAGCTCGGTCCGGTTGGACCAGCAGCAATTTACTGGATGCCGTCCTGTGGCAGGGCTCGGAGATGATCAAGCGCTCTTCCGTCGTCTCGGTCTGGATCGGCGGCGTGGACTTGGCGAATGCGGCCATTACTCCGCTTGTGAATGGCGGTCCGTTTCCGAATATGGCAATGCTCGTGCAGTTTCGCCGGAATCTGAACGCCATCCTGGGGCAAATCCGGAAGACCAGTTCAGCCCGGATCGTATGCTGCACGCAGTACAATCCGTTTCCGAACAGCTCGATTGCGGTTGAGTGGATCGGCCGCCTGAACCAAACGACCCAAGGCATCGCCGCCGCATACGACGCCAAAATCGCCCCGGCGCATAAGTGGTTCGAGGGGAAACAGGCGGAGCTGATCGATGGTTACCGGGAAGGGCAACTGGAGGACATCCTTGGCGGGACGCTTCCGATTCATCCAAACGACCGAGGCCACCGGGTCATTGCGAACGGGCTTTCGCCCTATCTTTTTCCCAAATCAAACGTCTCTTCGAAAAAAAAATAAACCGGGACGCGCATTCCGCATCCCGGACTTGTTGCATACCCGCACGGACTCTCCGGCCTATCTGGCGACTTCGTCTTCCGTGACGTCGTTGAAGAATTTAAACGCGTAGATGGCGCAAATGCCAACGATGGTATAGATTACTCGCGATAGGGTCGCGTCTTGGCCGCCAAAAATGCTTGCCACCAAGTCGTATTGAAAGAGCCCTACCAGTAGCCAGTTTAACCCGCCCACAATCAGTAAAGTGAGCGCTACAACGTTCAACGTTTTCATTCCGGGCCAACTCCTCGGTCGAAAAATTTTTATTCATTAGTTAAATTTCCATGTTGCCCAAAATTTATGCAGGCCCCGGCAAATATCACAAATCGTCCAAAAAACTAAGGAACAAGCACAGGCAGCGCGCCAAAATCCGAGTAAGATATATCGAGCAAAACGTCTACCCGAAAAAATCTCAAATACTGAGGTGATCCTAGCATGGCAAGTTCGGCAAACATTCGCAATCGAGCGAAGCAGCTGAAAGGCCAGCCGGTTCGCGTTCTTATGCACGATGGGCGTTCTTATATCGGATGGATCGCCGGGCTGGATTCGAGCGGCCTGCTCCTCTCCGTGCCCCCGCGCGGCAAGAAGAAGTCGAAGAAAAAGGCGGCAGCACGCAGCAAAAAAGCCCGGGTATCGGCCTTCCAGCCGCTATTCGGCGGAGGTATACCCGGATATCCCGGTTCAAGTGCCGGCATCCGGCCCCCGTTTGCTGGCTGGGGCTTTGGCGGTGGGCCGGGGTTAGGTTACGGCTCCTTTAACGGAAATCCGGGAAGACCGGGGGCCTATGGCTTTGCTGGAGGCCCGGGGCCGGGAAGACCAGGATTCACCGGCTTTGGCGGCCCAAGCGGAAGTTCCGGCGGACCGGAGGGGCAGGCTCCGGAAGGCGAATCGCCGGAAAGGCCTCGCCGGGCGGGAATTTTCGGCATGGTGCAAAAGGTGCAGAAATACATGCCCTTGATGAAAATGGGCTACAACGCCATCAAATCGATTATTCCCTTGTTTAACGGCATCAAAGCCTTGATGGTCTAAACGGTAAGGCAGTCTTCCCTTGGGAGGCTGCCTGTTTTGTCGCGGGATTCAATGGGAAGGATGGCATTAAGGGCTATCATGGACGATCCCTTATCCCCAGATTCGGAAAGGAGCACCCGCATGTCGTCTTCTTACCCTTATTTATCGCGAAAAATGGTCGATACGCCGTTTCATGATCCGGAACTCCTGGAGGCGGTCTGGAAATCCCGCTGGGGCACCGAGAATCCGATCGGCCCGATTCGCCTGGTGCTCATGCACGCACCGGGTGAGGAGGTATTGCAGCTGCATGACTCGGCCGGCGCGATTGAATCCGGCCCCGTTCTGCTTCAACATATCCGGGGGAAGCTTAGCAAAAACAACGGCACCGCAGCCCCAAAGCTCAAGCGATTGCAAGCCCAGCATCAAGCGTTGGTCGCCGCCCTGGAGAAGGAGGGCGTTCGTATCCTCTGGCTGGGTAAGCCGGACAAGCCCTGGCCGGAAACGATGTATACCCGCGACTTAGGGATGGTCATTCCCGGGGGCGTTATTTTGTCTCGCCTTGCGTTATACGTCCGATATGGGGAAACTCCGCTGGCCGCCCGTACCCTCGGTGCGGCCGGCGTACCGATCCTCGGCATGATTCAAGGCAACGGCTTTGCCGAGGGCGGCAGCTTTATCATGCTGGACCCGCAAACGGCGGTCCTTGGCCGGTCGGAACGGGTGAATACCGAGGGAATTGATCAGGTGCGTCATCTTCTTTCGCTACAGCAGATCGACCTCATCGTCATCGACCTCCCCGCCTCGATCATCCATCTGGACGAGGCGTTTCTGGTGGTCGATCGCCGCAAAGCACTGGTGAATATCGCGTTGCTCCCGTATTGGTTCCTGGACGAACTGCATCGACGCGGTTTCGAGCTGCTGCACGTGGATCCCCGCGATCCGACCTTAACCATCAACGGTTTAGCGTTGGCCCCCGGGAAAGTGCTGTTCTCCGCGGACGGGAAGCATACAATCGACCTGCTCTCCAGCCAAGGCGTTCAGGTCATCCCCGTCGAGATCACTGAAATCGCCAAGTTGGGCGGCGGCATCCACTGCTGTACTCTGCCGCTGATTCGGGAACCCCTGCTATAAATCGAGACGGGGATAAACAAAAAAAGAGACGCAGGGCGCGTCTCTTCCTTACCTACTTACGGCGGTTCTTCGCGAACCGGGTATACACAATCAAGGCGGCAAGCATCATCGCCACAAACCCGATGTTCCCCGCAGCTTCAGGCGTCATTCCAAACAAGATGCAAAGGTTGGTGACCAGGCCATTCGTCAGCAGCGCGATTAAAATCAAAAATATCGGACGCCACAAGTTATATCCTCTCATTCAGCGACACTCCCGCTCTCTTAATAATCGAACCTATGATTTCATATTAGAAGCATTTTAACATAACTAGAGAGCGTTTGCATTTTCGCATGGGAGGTACCGGCGTCAACCGAGTCGAAAATAGAAAGGGATCCGCGGGTTACCCCACAAAAACGCAACCGCGAACAGGTCAAAACCTCCCTTCGGGGATTAAGATGAGGTTGTTATGAGAACCAATACCAAGATCGACTGGCATCGAAAAGTTGAAGAAGCGATCATGCGCATTCTAGGTGCCTTGGATGAGCCGCTGAACTTCCGGCAAATCTCCAAAGAGCTCCATTCGTCGCCGTATCATTTCCACCGGAAGTTTCGCGAGTTGACCGGAGAGAACGTACATGAATGCCTAAAGCGGCTGCGTATGGAAAGGGCGATGCACCTCCTGCGGAATACCGATAGGGGGATCCTGGATATCGCGCTAGACTCCGGATATGAAACGCCGGAAGCGTTCACCAAGGCGTTCAAGCGCATCTTCGGACTGACTCCGACCGATGCCCGGAAACTGCCGAGTTGGGAAGGCGCCGTATTCTCTTCCGTCGGCCTGCATTACAACGAAAGCCAGCCGTCCCATTGGTTCTACCTCAATCCTGAAGGAGTGAATCGATTGGAAACGAAAATCGTCGCTTTTGACGCCAAACGAATTGTGGGTGTGGAGAACGTAGGAGATTATTGGGGACTGCCCAAAGCCTGGGAGAAGCTCCACGCCGTCTTGAAAGAGCATCAACTGTACCCGCAAGCCCAAGAATGGATGTCGGTATTTCCTGACCATGCAGACCATATCCCGATGCCGGAGAAACGGTCTTATGCCGCCATCGCCGTGGGCGCAGACTTTCAGAATGAAGCCAACTATGGGTTGATGGAATACGTGATTCCGGCAGGCTTGTACGCGGTGACGGTCCACTTCGGCTCGTCCGAAGAAATCGGCCCGACCTGGGATCGCTGGATCCAGGAATGGCTCCCGGACAGCGGCTGGAGGGCCGATCCTACGCGGCCGAACTACGAGTGGTATCAGAACCAGTGCGTCCCGCCGGAACTGCAATTAACATTCTTGTGCACGCCGGTGGTGAAGATCGAAGGATAAAGGCTGTAATCCCCCTTGGCTCTCTTTATGGGCAGAGGGGGATTTTTTCGCTTTATTTCCGAGCTTGGCGATTTTCCCTCCGGTAAATTTTGTCATAGACATTCCCGGCGTTCTGTTTTGTATAATCAAAAAGATTGCCATTTACACGGAAGGAGCAACGACATGTGGTTTTTATTCGCACTACTTACGTCTTTGGCGTGGGGGGGCGCAGATCTTTTCTATAAAAAAGGCAGCGACAGCCACGATCGATACAGTCATCTGAAAATCGTGGTGATGGTTGGACTCGTGATGGGGATTCACGGTACGGCTTACCTGATGATTAAGGGGCTTTCCTTTGATCCGATGGATATGATCCGGTACTTGCCGGTCTCCGCGCTGTATATCCTATCGATGGCGATCGGTTATTTCGGGCTCCGGTACATCGAGCTTTCCATCGCTTCGCCAGTGCAGAACTCGTCCGGGGCCGTGACGGCGATCCTGCTGTATCTGTTCTTTCCCCATGACCTCGGCTGGGTCGAAATTGCGGGGGTAACGATCATCACCCTCGGCGTAGTGGGGCTGGCGGTTCTGGAGAAGCAGGGCGAAAGGGTCGCTCTCAAATCGGGAACAGAGCGTATCGATGCGAAATATCAAATCGGCGTAATGGCGATTACCTTTCCGCTGCTCTACTGTCTGCTTGACGGATTAGGTACGTTTGCCGACGGGATTTATTTGGACGAGCTGAAGCTGATCGGAGAGGACGCCGCGCTGCTGGCTTATGAGTTCACCTTCTTCCTGTGCGCTGCGGTCGTCTTTCTCTATTTGGTCGCGGTCAAAAAACAACGGTTCAACTTCTGGGGAGAGCGCGTCAAAGGCGTTGCCGCGATCTTCGAGACGGCGGGCCAGTTCTTCTACGTATTCGCCATGGCTAGCAATGCCATCGTGGCCGCGCCGCTGATCGCTTCGTACAGCGTATTCTCGGTAATTTTGTCCCGCCTGTTCCTCAAGGAACGGCTCAGCCGGCTGCAATACGCCGTCGTTGTGCTTGTTCTGGCGGGGATTGCGCTGCTCGGCTTGGCGGACGAGCTGTAACGGACCGTAATGATCTTATTGGCCTATTTCCCGGGTATTTCCCAGCGTAACGGACTCCACGGGTCTTATACGGCCTGCGGAGCTGCATGTCACGGTGATTTTCTGGAAATAGCGTCCTCTCCGTCCGTTACGGTCACGATGCATCCGCTCGCCTCCCATTAGCGTCTCTGGTGTCCGTTAGACAAGCCCGGCTCATGACATTTCCTCACGATGGACTACCCTAGGCTCACTCATGTTATACTGCTACTAATATGCCGAAAGCGAGGTACCCATCATGTGGAAAGAATTCAGAGCCTTTGCGCTCAAAGGAAATGTGCTTGATCTCGCCATCGGGGTGATTATCGGCGCAGCCTTCGGAGGGATTGTGACCTCTTTGGTCAACGATATCCTGATGCCCGTCGTCGGTTTGTTGGTTGGCGGCATCGATCTGAAAGAGATGCAGTTTCAATATGGCGACACCATACTGAAATATGGTGCTTTTCTGCAAACCGTCATCGACTTCTTTATCGTCTCCTTCTCCATCTTCCTGTTCGTCAAGGGAATTAACAAACTGAAACGCAAAGAGAAAGAGGAGCCAAAGACTGAAGCCCCACCCGCCCCTTCCAAAGAGGAAGAGCTGCTGGCCGAAATCCGCGATTTGCTGAAGCAAAGAGCATTGGAGGAGAAGTAACTCCAACCGAAGCATCAAAGCCCGAGCCGCAACTGAAGCGTTGCGGCTCGGGCTTTCTTCGAATGACGGATTCTTGCAACTTGGCTAACGGATGGTTATCGCGTCAGCTTTGGCCGGCGCTGCTTCCAGCGGCGGAGGCAAAACCTCTTGCCTTGACGACCCCGCCCAAAACGCCGCGATGAAGCCGATCGCGGCTGCGCCTGCCATGAACCAGAAACCATATTGCACGGCATCCCCCAGCATTTGACGCATCAACTCCAGTTGCTCCGCCGGTAAACCGGCATGGGAGTTCAATGCGGCCAACGGGTCGGTGACGACCCCCAGCTCGCCAGCCACTCCCGACAAATCCCCCGAGTGGCGCTCCAACAGGACGGACAGCCTCGCATTGATTAGAGAGGTTAGTACCGCTGTGCCGAAAACGCCGCCGATGGAGCGAAAGAAACTAACGGACGAAGTCGCGGCTCCTCTAACCGAATCGTCTACCCCCATGCTGACCGCGGTTTGCCCCACCATCATCATCATGCCGATGCCGAGGCCGATGAGCATCATCACCAGGCATAAGACGACATAGCTCACGTTAACCGGGAGGAAAATCATCATCAGGAATCCTGTACCTGACAACAACATTGACAAAGCGATATTAAAGCGCCAAGTGAAGCGTTGAATGAGCGCTCCGCACAAAGTTGCACCAAACATGACGCATAACATGAGCGGGGTTAATGCGCCGCCCGTCCCGGTCACGCCGCCACCTAGACTGCCCTGCACGAATAACGGAATATACACCAGCGCCCCGTACATCATGATTCCCTGCATTAGGGTCGCGACATAGGTGCTCGCCATCACTCGGTTTCGGAACAAGCGAAAAGGAATAACCGGCTCCTTCTCTCGTAATTGACTAAGGACGAACCACGCCGTGGCGATTCCTCCGACGATTAGCAAGCCGAGGATTGGCAGGGAGCTCCAAGCATATTGTACGCCGCCCGTCTTCAAGGCGAGCAGCAACGATAGAGTACCCAGAATCAGCAAACCGGGACCGACATAACCGATCGATGCGTCCGGCTTCGGCGTTGCCGCGTTTCGAGGGAGCAGCTTCAATATAATCACGAAGATGACCAGTCCCAGCGGCAGATTGATGTAGAATATATATCTCCAACTCAACAGCGACGTAATCAGCGCGCCGACCGTCGGCCCGATCACCGAGGAGAGGGCGAACACGCTCATGTATAGAGTCTGGTATACGCTGTTGCCGTTTCGCGGCATCAGGCTGAAGACCACCGTGAAGGTGATCGGCATCAGAAGCCCTGCACCGATTCCTTTAATGCCGCGGAAAATGATGAGCTGCAGCATCGACTGGGCCGACCCGCAAAGCACGGACCCGATCACGAATATCGTCAACCCCAACACCAGGAACACCTTTCGTCCGTATAGGTCGGATAGTTTGCCGGCGATGGGAGTCATCGCAGTCGAAGTCAGCATGTATATCGTAAATACCCAGGACATCTGAGTAAATCCTTCCAATTGAGTCACAATCGTCGGCAATGCGGTAGAAACGATCGTTTGATCCAATTGCGTTAAAAGTATGCTTAACAGGAGTCCGGCAAACAGCCAATGAAACCGCCTGGCCGTAAGCCCCCCAAATCTGCTTTCCATTCCGCCATCACCCGCTTCATTACGCTAGGTACGTCAAATGCCGGCCATTTTCGCGCAGCGGTTCAGATAACCGTGCACGGTATGTTCCGAAATTCGCGATACCGCAAAACCTCCATAACGATTGATCTGTTCCTCCAGCACTCGCTGCACGGCATCGGATGCCGCCCCTTCCCTCTTCGTCCAGATCCCCACGAACCGGTCGGCAATGGCCCCGGAGTTGGTCTCCCAATAGCGCAGCAAATGTACGATATCTTCCGATAACTCGCCGTATTTGCTGGAAACCGCCACAAAGAGAAAATCCTCACTCCCATCCCGGTCCCGCCATCCCTCCAAGCTGCGGATAACGTTTACGGAACAACCATTCCATCCCTGCATCGCCTCAAGGATGGCGGAAAGCTCTCCATCCTGTTCCGCCTCGCCGGCGGCTGGATCGAAGAATACGCAAATATTGCGGCCCTTCCCGTCGGAGGCGCCATTTTCCTCCTTGACCGGATTGTGCATCAGCAGGCCGTGCTGCGCGATTCCGATCATTTGATCGGCAATGACTTCCTGCAGTTCTTCCTTCGTACCCGTATATCCCGTAATCATCGCAAGGGAATCCGTATCGCGATAATAGAATTGATTCATCATCCCCCAGAGACAAAACAGAACGACCTGAACGTTAACGTGCGGATTGAGGATACCGGCCCGCTTCCACTCCTTGAACATTTCGTTCTTGTCGAAGAAGTCCTGAAACCACTTGGAGGAAGCATACCGGTCGAACAGTTTTCCACCCTCCAGGGATTCTTTATGAAAGATTTTATACAAATTTGGAATTTTGCATTTAATGTCAAAATGCGTCTTGATATATTGTTTCAAGACAAGTTCCGGATGAACGTTCTCCCACGATTGTCCTTCAACATAGCTTTCCCATTGGCTAAACAGGCGCATCAACACAGCCTGGTACAACTTCTCTTTGGTGTCGAAATAGTAGTGTACGAGTGCCTGGTTGACTCCGGCCTTCGCGGCGATATCGCTGATGCGCGTTGCGGAGTAACTGCTGTTTGCAAACAGCTCCTCCGCACAGTTTAGAATCCGTTCCTGCACGTTGGTCTTCTGCTCATCCGATTTCGTCATTTGAGACATATCATGTCCACCTTTCTAACTTGGAAGAATATTCGAGCTGGAGCTACTGGGCGCTTCCGTCAAGAATACTCCTCCGAAGAAAGCTTACAGCAGGGATTTCATGACAGGCTCAGTACTCCTTATCCATTCCTCGATCGCATTGCGGCCGCGATCCCCCTCGGTATCGAGGACATACAGTCCTCGCCCCGGACAAATCGCTCCCAATTCCGCAAGTAAAGGCTTCAAGTGAAGCTCGACCGCCAATTGATGCTGATACCCCGCCCCGACCATCAGCGGATAAGCCAGTTTCCCCGACAGGGCGTTCATTGGGAGCAAGTCCATGAATAGTTTAAGCAGCCCGGTGTAGGTCGCTTTGTACGTAGGGCTTGCCACTACAAGATAAGTGGACGCTTCCACTCGGGCTTGCAGCGATTGGATCGTCTCCTGATCCCATTGTACTAGAGCAGATGCATATTCCGCCAAATCGATGACTTCATGCGTCACCTCTGTGGAAATATGCCGCTTAAGTATATCACGAAGCAGCTCGGCCGTTTGTTCGGCGAAAGCAAAGGTTTTCGAGCGCGGCTTCGGATTGCCTACAATCGTCGTGATTTGCATGGTTACGCACCCGCCTTATCCAATGCCGCATATTTCCCGCGATAAAATAGCAGCGGTTCCGCCGCCCCTTCCGGGGTATGGATATGGAGTCCCCGGCCCAGCAGGACCAAATGATCCCCGCCTTCCAGCACGTCCTCGACAACGCATTCCACGCTCGTCAAGCAGCCTTCCAGCACCGGCAGGCCGGTCTCCCCGGCATGATAGGCAATCCCCAAAAACTTCTCGTTACCGCCTTTCTTGGCGAATTGCCGGGAAATCGATTCCTGGGATTTCTCCAGGATATTCACGCAATACTTCCCCGTTGCCGCCAACTCCGTTAGTGTGGCGCTATGGCGGTCAACGCAGATCAACACCATCGGTGGGTCAAGCGACAAGGAAGTAAAAGCGTTTGCCGTCATGCCCAGCGGATTCCCCTCTTGGTCCAACGTCGTGATGACCGTGACCCCCGTGGCAAATTGCCCCATCGTATTTCTCCAAACCATCGGATCCATTTTCGCTTCCTCCGTTCACCGGGCCGCTTTAACTCGGCCCGTTACATATTTTCCATGCGGTAAAGGCATAAATCGCCGCCGCGTCCACCATATCGTCAAGCGTCGGTCTAAATCGAGCAGGACCGAAGGTGGCCGACGGGATACCGTACATGTTGAACACATTATGGTCCCGCCACATACTGGAGTAGGCTGGATGCGCAATCGGTAACCGGCCACGGCCGGCGGCTTGGCTCCCCGCCTCGATGGCTTCGGCCAATGGGGCAATCTCCTCATCATTCGCCTCGTACCCTTGCCGATACACAAGGGGCAGAACTTGGCCCAGCAGGTTAGCCTCATGAAGGAGTCGTTCCAGCCCTCGCTGAATCGGCCCGATCGATTGCTTTGCCGTGAGATTGACTTCGATATAGATTGAACAAACCTCGCTGCCAGCCCCCATAATATGAGGGTCGCCGCCACGGATCGCGGAGATTTGCGCTTTCGGGACCGAGGTCCCTCCGTTCGCGCTGTAGGTGTTCTCCTTCTCGTAAGCCATCGCCCACTCCTGGATTTTACCGATCAGCACCGCCGCCTTCACCAGCGGATTCGGATGCCTTACCAGCTCCGAAGAATGCTCCAATAGCGGCGTAAACACTTCTTCGCCGTATAGATCAATCCGGTAGAGCGCATGACCACAAGACATCCAAGTCATGCCGAAGTCGGTACCTTCCGCCGCAATCGCGTAATCTGGGGCAACGCCGCCATGAGACAACAAATACTGGGCCCCGATCTCTTTCCCCAGAAACTCGCTACCGCGGAATTCCTCCACCTGCTCGGGGCCGATCTCCCCCGGACAAGCCGTGATGTACAAGCGTCCTTTGAGAGAGAGCCCTGCTTTTTTCAACGCTTTGGCAGCCATTAGCGTGCAGGTCATCGGCCCGCGATCGTTCTCGACCGGCCTGCCCGAGAACACGCCGTCTTCGAACTTTGCCTCCAGCCATTCCGGGCGTTCCACAGTTTCCGGCCGGTAACGCCACTGATCGCGTTCGTTATATTGCGGGGCTTCCGTATCCAAATGACTGGTGAGCAACAGGTTTTTGCCTTCTCCCGGCGCCGCTCCGCCGAAAGTCCCAATCACGTTAAAGCGATTCTCGACCATCCCCGCTTTACGCGGATTGAAACCTTCCTCCTTTAACCAGTTGTATACATAATCTCCCGCTTCCTTCTCATAACCCGCAAGGCTGCGGATATTGCCAAGCTCCAGCAGGAGCCGGGTTAGTTCTTCTCCGTCGATGTGGCTGCGGATGAGCTGCATAACCTCACGATCGTGGTCTGTCAATGTTTGCCCTTTCAATAGGCTCATTCTACCTACGCCCCCTTCCAATCGGAGAGAACCTGCTCCGCGGAAAGCACGGTTGCGAAATTCATCCCCAGAATTCGGATGGACATGTCATGCATGTTCTGATCATACGCCGCGCAGGCGTCCTCAACGACGAAGATCCCATAGTCTTTCATGAATCCGTCCCGAATCGTGGAGTCCACGCAGCATTCGGTCGTGACGCCTGTAACCACCAGCTTGTGAACGTCCAGCTGCTGCAGCAGCAACTCTAGGCGAGTGCCCACAAAAGCGCTGTAACGCTGTTTCTCGACCGCATAATCCCCGGGGCCGGGAGCGATCCGGTAATCCTCGCTGCCAGGGGTCCCCCGCCGGCAAACCGCAACCGCTTCCTCCGGATCGAACCCCTGCAGCGCATACCAAGCTTTCATGGCCCGGGAATCGGTCTCCGCATCCGTAACCAGACGGATGAAGATGACCGGAACCCGATGATCATGCGCACCCTGAATGAGTTCCTCGATGCGATCGACGGCAGGGTCAACTGATGACAAATCGGCGCCAAAGTCCGCCATTTTTCCGTCCGTCCCGCAGAAATCCCGCTGCACGTCCACAATCAACAAAGCCGCATGATCATTCAGCCCCATCCCCATTGCGCATCCATCCTTTCTAAAGCCTTGCCTATTTGACGGCGAAGGTTCCTCTCAGTCTCGGCAGCACCTCTTTGCCGAAGATCGTCAGGTCTTCCACGTAGTCGGGGAAGGTCAACATCATTCCGTCGATGTTCGTTGTCTCGATGATTTCCTGGATTCTGCCTTGGATCGTGTCCACGCTGCCCGCGATCGTCTCCGTCATGAAGGCGCTCTTGGCACGGTGCACCATCGAATTCTCCCGACCGTCGGGCTCAAGACCATAGCTGCGGAGCATTCCTTTGATCGCGCCGAAATCCGCCCCTTCCTGGTACGTTTTGATTCGCTCCTCCGCGTGCTCGTCCGTATCCCCGGGCACAATGGTAAACATCGCGTAGGTTTTGATCGTCTTGTTGCGTTCGGCCGCCATCTCCTTAGCGCGTTTGCTTACTGCGGCGAGTTCTTCCAAGTCCCGGCCGCCGATAAAGCAAGCATCCCCTTCGTCAATCGTAAAGCCCATGCCTTTCTCCGATTGGCCGGCACAAATGATTTCCGGTCTCGGCTTTTGCAGCGGCTTTGGCAAGGACTCGCATTCTTCCAGGTGGAAGTATTGTCCCTGATGGGTGACCTTCTCCTCGCTCCACAGCCGCTTCACGACCTGCATCCATTCCTTCGCCAAATCGTAGCGCTGATCGTGGCTCAGCTCCTCCGGCCACATGCCCATTTGCTGAAATTCCCCGGCGAAAGAACCGGAAACGACGTTCATGCCAACCCGTCCGCCGCTGATTTGATCCAATGTGGCAAACATTTTGGCAGCTACCGCTGGATTGAACAGGAGCGTATGCACCGTCGCATAGATTTTCACCCGGGTCGTCGCTTCCGACAGCCCGGCCATCATCGTCATCGATTCCAGGGACGTCCCCCAATGGTTGGTCGTACCGCCGTATCCTTTCCATTTCGCCATCGACATGATGAAATCCAAACCCAAATCCTCGGCGATGACCGCCGCTTTCCTATTGATGGCATAACTCCCGTCCAATCGCGGGGAGGTTTCGGAAATGATCCAGCCTCCGTTTGTCACCGGCAAAAACACCCCGAAATCCACTTTGTTATAATCGATCGTCGTCATCGGTTCGTCACTCCTTGTATTTTATGAAATTCATAGGCTTATTCCGGCCAAATCAACATTTCACCGTCATAAATCGAATCGATATAGGCATTGTTCATCACTTGATCGACGGGGAGCTGCTCCTTGATGACGCCGGCTAAGGACAACATCTCGATTTCGCGCGACCACTGCTCTTCTGCCTGCCAGGCTACGCCGTGACCTGGGATACGGGATTGCCTTACCAGATTGCTCTCGACCGACCAACGGTTCGTCTCCGTCGGCAAGTCGTATACGGAATCGGATTTGGATGCCATCACCTTTAAGGCTTCCTCGCCATGCGACACCGCATAGTCGTGCGCCCGAGATACAGCTCTCAGGAAATCTTCCACCGCTGTCGGGTGTGCCTCGGCGAACTTGTTGTTCACAGTCAAGACGCCAAAGGAGGTTTCCGCTCCGAACTGGCCGGGGTCGATAATCGAAACCTCAACACCCATTTGCTGCATCAGATAAGGCTCGTTCGACTTGTATACCGTTAATGCGTCCACTTGGCCAGAACTCAACACCGTTGGATCGTATCCTACGGAAACCCCTTTGACTTCCGTCGGGTCCACGCCCGAATTCTTGAACATCGCGACGACGTTCGCCGGCATGGCTCCGTGGTAACCAAGCATTTTGCCAACCAGGTCCTTGGGCTCCTTCAGGCCGGAATCACTCATGACCATAATGGCGCTAGTGCCCGTGGAGCCGAACGTAGCGATCCCTTTGATGTCCGCGCCGTTCGAGACGGATTGGATCACGAGGCTCGGCGTGCCCGCGCTGGCAATTTGCGCCTGACCTGCCGCCAGGAACTTCATACCCTCCGAATCGAGCCCGGGCATGATCTTTACGTTAAGTCCCAACTCCTTGAAATAACCCAGCTCCTGGGCCATCACAACCTCGATATCCGGCGGAGATGCCGCGTAATAATAACCTGTGATGTACGTAATTTCTCCGGCCGCTTCATTGAGCTTCTTTCTCGCTTCCCAATCGACAGGTCCGTCCTCCGCAGAGCCGTTTGCCGATTCAACCGAGTTGGACGGTTCTCCGGCTCCTTGATCCGCAGCGGCATTCGCCGCAGGAGTTGGCGCCTTGCCAGAACTACCGCAGGCCGACAACATCATGGCAGTCAACATCATTAGTACCAATAACAACGGTATTTTTTTGCTTTTCTCCATCTCCATGCTCCTCCATCTCCCTATCCAATATCTCTCATCTATGCGGTCAGCCCGTGGCTGGTCCGGCCTCATTCAATTAGTCTCGGTCGCCGCCCATCGCGTGCCAGAACAACACCTTCCGTTCGATAAACCGCACGACGTTCGTCAACAGAATTCCCATGATCGCCAGCATAAAGATCGCCGAAAACATTCGCTCGGTCTGCAAATAGTTGCTGGACATCATGATGACGTTGCCGAGACCTTCCGTCGATCCACTCCATTCCCCTACTACAGCCCCCATAACACTAAGGCTGACGCAGGTTCTCGCTGCCGAGAACAGATACGGCAAGCTATTCGGCAAACGCAGCTTGAAGAATATTTCCCGTTTGCTGGCATGTAGAGATTGCATGTATTCCAAGTGATTTCCATCAATCGAGCGAAAACCCGTGATGGAATTAATCAACATCGGGAAAAACGTGATAATCGCAGCGATGAGTATTTTCGGCAGCGCATCGAAACCGAACCAGAGGATAAACAAAGGGGCAATGGCTATAATCGGCGTGACGTTGGCAAGAACCGCGATCGGCAGCAGGGTTCGCTCCAGCAAAGGGGAATGGGCCATAAATATCCCGGCAACAATCGCGACCGCCATACCTAGGAAGAATCCTGCCAAAGCTTCGAATAACGTCACCCCGGCGTGAGGCAAATAAAATCCAATGGAAGTTGTAAACTCATATAACACCGATGACGGGGCCGGCAAGGTGACCGGCTGAATCTTGAACAGGCGCACCGCAAGTTCCCAAGCCAGAAACAAGGCAACGAACGCGGCAAGGGGCGGCAAGTACGGCGAGGAAACCACACGGGACTTTACTCTGCTTAGGACGGACGCCTCTTTCTGTTTCCCCGGCTTCGAAGCGACCCTGATTACGCCTTCTCTAGCAGCACTTCTCATGACAGAACCACTTCCTTTCTAGATCTATCAATTCGACTTCCATTCATCCCGCAAGTAACCCCGGATCTCGGCAACATACCGATGGAACTCTTCGGTGTCCTCAATCGGGCCACGTCTCGGCCTTGGCAAGCCAATGTCGATTACCGCCGCTATACGCCCCGGTCTAGCCGACATCACCACCACCTTGTCGGACAATAAAACGGCTTCCCTCAAGCTGTGCGTCACAAACAGCACCGTTTTCTGATGCGACTCCCAGATGTCTAGCAATTGATAGCTAATTTTCTCCCGAGTGATCTCATCCAAAGCGGAAAAAGGTTCATCCATGAGAAGAATAGGCGCTCCGGAGCCGAACGCCCTGGCGATTCCTACCCTTTGCTGCATGCCCCCGGACAATTCCTTCGCGTAGGCATTCACGAAATCGCCAAGCCCGACGGATTTCAGCAATTCTACAGGATCTTCCCGTTCTACCACCTTAACGGCGGCGGTTCCCCTTACGTTCACCTCAAACGGAAGATTCATGTTCTCCAAGACGGTTCGCCAAGGAAACAAAGCCGGAGATTGAGGAACGAAACCGAATTGCTTCCGGCTCTGCGCGTCGAGCGGGCTCAGCCCCCCGATTGTAACCTCGCCCCGATCCACGTCGACAAGTCCGCCTACGATGCGGAGCAGGGTTGACTTGCCGCATCCGCTTGGACCGATCAGACTGACGAACGTGCCTTGTTCCAACTCCAGATGAATGTCCCGCAGTGCTTCGGTCATATGACCCCGGCGCTTAAACCATTTACTGACATCGCTCACCTTGATGTAAGTCAATCCTCATCACCACACTATGCATTTAATTAGTTGATTAAAAATAATTAACTATCTATTTAATTTGTTATTCAAAATAGTAGCACCACCCAACTTTTATGTCAACTTATATTACAAAGAAAAATTTATTTTTGGCATTTCATTTGAGAATATAGTCAATATTCACGTTTATATGTTAGGTATAATGACATGTATTTCGTTATTCAATCAAATTTCACTTCCAAATTCGGTTTTTTCGTTATGTTAATTAACAAGTTAATCAACCCTGTTTCAACTGACTCTAAACAAAAAAAACACCGTTCTACCTTTTCGGTAGTGAACGGTGTTTGTTTTCCATCTGTCGAATACTCGCGAAGCTAGCAATGGTTAGAACAGAATCCCTTACGCCAGCTTCTGCCCGCAATTCGGGCAGAAATTCGCGCCATCGTTCTTGGCCCCGCAGTTCGGGCAGAAATTAGGGCGCTTGGAACCTGCTCCTGCGGCGGAAGGCGCCGAGGGTTGCGGCGGCTGACTCGTCCCTGGGTTCGGTGACTGCGGCTGCGAATGATCCTTCCCGTGGTCTGGTTCCGAATTCAGGTTCTTCATCATTTCCTTGGCCAGGTTCATGCCCATCATCATGCCCGCCATGTCCGAAGCGGCCCCGCCGCCCTGCACCTTGCCCGAGGCGAGGCCGTCGGTCATGCTGACCTGCTGGTATTTCGGCAGATTGCCGATCATTTCATGCGACGCCGTCTTGGTGATCATATCCTGAATTTCCTTCGGATAACTGAAGCTCATGACCTGGAATCCCGTAATCGCCAGCCCGTCGTCCATCACCTGCATATCCAGGTCTTCCTGAATGCCCCGCGCGATATCCGCAGCGTTGGCCTGCAGATTAAACATGTCTTTGCCCTCTCGGCTAATCCACTTCATCAGCAATTGGTCGAGTACGGAGGTAATGCGAAGTCTGACGTCCTCCACCAAATAACTTTGCTTGACTCCCGCAACCTTATCAATTAACGTCACATAGTCATTGACCTTGAAATTAAACGTACCGTTTGCACGAATCGGCATCCCGCCGGGGAGCTGGGGCGTAGGAATTAACACCGGATTTTGCGTGCCCCACCGGACCGTAAACTCCTTCGTGTTCACGAACAACACCTCAACCCGCATGCCGCTGTTGAAGCCGAACTTAAACCCTTTCAGCGTAGACAGGAACGGCACGATTTCCGAGGCAACGTTATATTCGCCTTCCTCCTTGAAAATCCCCTCGATTTTCCCGTTATTGATAAAGACGGCATCCTGCCCCGAGCGGATGATCAGCTTACTCCCTTTTTTGATCTCCCGGTTATTCCATTTCCAGAAAATCATGTCGTCCCGGAACTCTTCCCATTCCACGACATTGGCAAATTGGCTCTTGAAAAAACTCATAGGCTACCCTGCCCCTTCCGTTAAAATGATCCCCGGCTCCCGCTATGCGAGTGTCCGCCGCTGGTCGTTCCTCCGCCTCCACCGCCACTGCTGCCGCCTCCGCCCCCACTGCTGCTGCTCTCGATCTTCGTTTTCGTTACCGTGGTACGGAGATAGTTGTCTTGCCGCCATATAACGCCGGAGTCACCCGAATCCTCGTAGGTACGATTGTTCACCGTGACCCTGCCGCCGCTCCGGAACGCCATTATACCGACAACCACTCCCCCGATGACGAGTGCGATCACGAGTTGAATGGCGGTATTGAACAGGAGGTTATCCGGATTCACTCCCGGTCGGAACCCCATATACCGGTAGGATGTGCGTATGTATTCTGCGAAGGCGCCATGATAATCGCCTGCCGTTAGGAGCGGGGCGATTTTATTGCGAATCTTATCCAAACGGCTGTCATCCAGGTATTTCTCACCTTTATAGAAACCCGCCAAATATAAATCCCGGTTGCGCATATCCAACGTCAAAATCACGGCATTGCCATGGGCTTTGTCGTACCCCGGAGCTCGCTCGTCATAGAAATCCTCCGTCAACTTGACGACGTCCTCATCTTCGGGGTTATCCGTCGTAAAGACGATAAAGTCCGTCTCCCGTTTCGGCCCGTATTCATTAGCCAAAGCATTCAAATCATCGATATATTCCGGATACAGAATATCGGCTTCGTCGTAAATCAGCTTCTTCTCGGATGGTGTTTGTTCTGCCCAAGCCGTCAACGGAGTCAGCATCCATAACGCAACCAGCGTTAGCAACAAAAACTTGGTTATCCCTCGCTTGTTCATATGAAGCTGCCTCCCAACATCCAGGCCACGATTTTGAGCCCCAGGAAAGATACAGCCGAAACGCCGGCGAACCATGCCGCCATTTTCCCCTTGCTAAGCGGCGGTTTTCCTACCACTTTCCCCGTCTGCCCGTTCATCGCAAACGTGTATTGTTTCCCCTTGTAGTTGTAATAAACCATCCACACCGGAAGCAGCGTATAATCGGACCGCTTAACGGTCGTATCCATCTGCTTGTCGGAATAACTTACCGTAGCATATTCAGCAACAGTCGAAGATATATAGGATTCGATATAAGGCATTGTTTTGTCCCGGGCTCTCGGGGTGAGTTGCTCGCTGTTAAAGTTATACTTTTCGGCGATATAGCCTGCGAGATAAGGCGTCTTAAACGTCTTCAATTGATCGTAGGGAAAAGGCTCCAGCTTATCCATCAGCTGATCGTCCATTTTCGCCGAGGCATCGATCGGCAGCCGCACATAATTGAGACGGATTCTCCGGTAGAACTCGTAATAATCCGTTTCCGTGTATTGGTAATCGCCTCTCCGATAGCTTCTCACCTGGGTCCCTTGGCCGCGGACATCCACATTATGAAGTAAGTCGTACAACCAGAACGGCACGTACATCCCGGTGATGTTCTGGATGCGGTCCGCGGTCATGAAGCCGCGGGGCGTGAGCAGCCCTTTCCGACACCATTTCTTGAAGGCCGCCATCGCTTCTTCCTTGCTGATCGCAAAAGGGATCACCTGTTGCGGGGCCAGCTTTCCGGTCAGGCGATCGCTCAACACCACGGCGGAGCCGCAGAAGCTGCAGGTCGTCGCACTGGTCTCCGGTTCCGTCACGATCACCGCGCCGCAGCTTTCGCAATGATACTCCCGGACCTCATCCTCCGCGAATACCTCCTGCTTTAACGGGTCGGGAATTTGCTCGATATTGTCTTTGCGGCCGCAGCTTGGGCAGGATAACATGCCCGTCGTACTATCGAAAGTCATGCCGCTGCCGCAGCTCGGACATTTGTATTCAATGACCGGCAAATCGTTCACCTCAATCCATCCGAATAAGAATTCAGGAATTTTGCTTATTTATTTTCGCTTTAAGCGCCGCGAGTTCGTCCTCCGGAGTAGTTACCGTAAGAGTACCCGACTCCTCTCTGGCCGTGTTGTTGCCCTTCTCCAGCTCCGCGAAGATAGCATCCAGATCGTCTTCCCGCGTCCCAGCTCGCAGCTCGGCCAATGCCAGCGCTTCGTTCAGCGCTTGATCGGCCTTCGCCTCCAGCTCGCGAAGAGTCTCCTTCCCACCGGAAGCCTGTGTCCGGCTCAGCGTTTCGGCCTCCGCCAGTTTGCGCTTCAGCTCGGCTTGCCGCGTCTCCAGCCCCTGCAGTTCGGAACCCAGCTTATCCTGCATCCGCTTCATTTTGGACGAATTGTCCGCGGCTTGCTCGTAGGCCGCCTGCAGCCCATTCAGACGCTCCGCCTGCTTCCCCTTCCGCTCCAGAAACTTCAGCGCGGCAGATTCGTCGCCCGATTCCACCGCTTTCTCCGCATACCGCTGTAGCTTCCGGACCTCCTCGGCGCACTCATCCAGCGCGCGCTTCGCCCGTTCTTCCTCCACCTGCACCGCCGTCGCCTCCGCCTTGACTTGCCCTATATCCAGCCTCAACTGGCGAATATAGGCATCCACCGTCGCTGCCGGATCCGGTGAACGCTCCAGCAATGCGGAGAGATTGGACCGCATCACGTCCCGAAACCTCGTCAAGATTCCCACTTCTCGTCCTCCTTCAGATCCGTTATTTACTTAATAATACATCAAATCCGATCCATTGGTTTCAATGTCGACGATGAAGGGATGGCAAAAATAAAAACGCCCCCAAAGGGGCGCGCATACACGGGTTATAGGTCAGAGTCTTCCTTTTTCTCGGAGTACGCGATCAGGTTGACCTTCTCCCCGAGGGTTTGCTCGATCTTCTCCTCGAGCCTCCGAATCTCCTGAACCAGCGACGCCCGGTCCTCCAAATCCGTGAATTCGTAATCTTGTTGCATAACGCTACACTCCTCCCTAGTTTTAAGATAACTTGCGCGGAAAGGAGTCGTTATATGCAGCAGCGGGGCCATAAACCTTACTTGGCTGCCGCATGGTTATTCTTAAAAATCGGCACCATCCGCCGCTTCCCGTCCCGAAACACCGCCAGCTCCCTATATCCGAGCTTGACCATGTCGGCCAAGGCCGTATCGAGCAGGGTGCCGATATCGTCCGGAAAGTGCGCATCGGAGGATAACGTCAGCGGAACCCCGTAATGGGCCAATACCGACAGGAACAAAGGACTCGGGCAGCTCTCGGCGATGGGATAGCGGTAGGCGAGGCCGGTATTGATCTCCGTAGCGACGCCGCTACGGGCCATTTCCTTGGCGATGCTCCGGTAATACGGCAGCAGCTTCTTCTCATTAGCCGGCCGGAAGCCAAACACCTTCAGGTTGTCCGGATGGGCGATAATCTGGAACAACCCCGAGACGCTAGCCTGTCGCAGCAATTCGTAATAATCCGCGTAGGTTTGCACGGGATCCCGGCCGTCAAAGCCGGTCTTCGCCTCCGGATTGTCGAAACCCCAGCCTTCCAGAAAATGTACCGAGCCGATCACGTAATCCCAATCGTAGCCTGCCAGGATTTCGCCCAATTCCGCTTCGCACCCGGGGAAGAAATCCGCCTCGATGCCGAGGGCCAAATCCGGCCGAGTCTTCTTCGCCTCCGTGACGAAGTTCACGAAATCCGCGATCGATGCCACGCAGACTTGGTCCAACCAGGTCCGCTGCAGCTTGCCAACCCGACTGTCATCCAACAGCATATGTTTCTCGTAATACGGGCGGCATTCCCGGAACCGGTACAGATGATCGACGACGCCAAACTCCTGAATGCCGCGTTCGCGCCCCCGAATCAAGTAGCGATCCAACCATTCTTCGCTATAGGCTCCCTGCTCCATACGCCGAGACAACAGCTGTTTCATTTCTTCGGCATACTCGATCGTGTGATGCCCCAGCGCTGGATCCGGCCCCGGCTCGGTCGCAGCCAATCCTTGTAAGGTACGCGATAGCCAGCGCAAAGAATACGGGCCTTCTTCCAGATGAAAATGCATGTCAACCTTCACCCGCAAACTCCCTCCTTGTCTACTCCCATTTCACCATGGCCCCGGAAGGCTCGATCCCGAGATAATGGCACATCAGCGGAGCCAAATAGAGTTGGGACAATCCCTGATCGCCCTGGAGCTTCGGCGACGGAATCGGTAACTCGCCAAATACATACAGCGGAACGTTTCGCTCCTCTGGCTCGGTTCCTCCATGTTGTCCCGCCGCATTCATCCCGTGATCGGAGGTGACGATGATTTCGTACCCTTGCGATCTCCAAAGCGGCACCAGCGTAGCCAGCATCCCGTCCGCCGCGCGGACGGCGCCTTCGTACTGCTTGCTTTCCCCGCCGTGCTTATGCCCCATATCGTCGATGTTCATCGAGTGGATATAAAGGAAGCTCGGATCGTACGTCGTGCGCAAATGCTCCGCATCGAGGAACAGATGGCTATCCGGATAGTGGTCTTCAAAATAAAAGATTCCGTGCTGAATCGGCTGGTTTTCCTCATGCTGATGCCGGTCGGTGACCGGATTAAACGGTGCCCGGTTATACAGTTCGCCGACCCAATGGTACGCAGCGGCGGCCGTTCTTAGTCCCGCGGCTACGGCGAGATGGAACACGCTTTGCTCCCGGCTGAGCCGCGCAATGTGATTCGCCGTGATGCCGTTTCTCGCAACGGGCGTGCCGGTCAACAGCACTTCGTAGAGCGGGCGCGACAAGCTCGGAAGCTGCGACTGCACTTGATAACAGGTAACCTCCCCCTGCTCCACGAGATGCTCCATGTACCCGAGATACTTGCGGGCAGCATCATATCTTAACCCGTCCAGTACTACCACGACGAGCTTCTTGGCTTCTGCTGATGACATTCGTTTCTCCCCCTTTAATTGGTGGCTTCCATCCATTGGATCCGATGACTGCGGAGCGTCTGCATCCACTCCTTTGGTGCGGCGGCGTCGCTGACAATGGCGTGAACCTGCCCAAGCGGCGCGATCTCCACGAAAGCTTCCTTGCCCAGCTTGGACGCATCGGCCAGCACGATCGTGCGGGACGCCGCTTCGATCATCCGGCGCGACATCCCTGTCTCGTCAACATCGTAATCGCTGATTCCGCGTTCCAAGGAGATCCCCCCGATGGAGATAAACGCCTTATCGACCCGAAACTGCGACAATATGCTTTCGCCGATCGTTCCCGACATCGACTGTTGCTCCGGATTTAATTCCCCGCCTACCACAAATATCTTCCCGGAAAACCTCCCGCCGTTCAGCGATTCCATCAAGTGATACGCCACGGCCAGCGAGTTCGTCAGGATCGTAAGCCGCTCCCGCCCGGCAATCGCCTTGGCCATCTCCAGTGTCGTCGTGCCGATATCGATGGCGATCGTATCGCCGGATTCGATCAGCTCAGCGGCAGCCCGGCCGATTCGCTCCTTCTCCTCCGCCTTGACCTTCTGACGCTGCAAATACGGCGGTTCGTAGCTGGTTAGCTTAGTCAGGACCGCGCCGCCGTACACTCTTTTGGCCAAACCTTCTTTCTCCAGCAGGATCAAATCGCGGCGTACGGTCTCTTCTGATACGGTGAAGCGATGCGAGAGTTCCGGTACCTTCACCTGTCCCTCCTGCTTCAACTGCTCCATGATGAATCGTTTGCGTTCCTCGGATGAAATCGACAACTTGCTTAGGCCCCTTCCTTCTCTAGCTGCAGCAATTGCGCGCGATCCAAAGCCAGGGCGACCTTGCGGTCCTCCTCCAACCGACGGCTTCGCCCGTCATTTAAGGCATCTACCGTCAGCCGGATGCCGGCGGCATCGATGGCGTAACGGATCACGTTGCCGAGGATCGACGCCGAATGAACGGTTCCTTCCACAATCGGTTTGCCCGCATGGATCAGGTCAATCTCTTGATCCTGTTCGCCGACCAGCGAAAGCGCCTCCGGCCGGATGGCATAACTCTCCCCGTCGCCGGGGACCGTGCCGAACAGCCGCATCGCTTCAGCCCGCGTCAGCACGTTGTAGCTGCCCATGAACCGCGCGACGAACTCGGTGACAGGCTTGCCGTACAATTCCTCCGGCGTCCCTTGTTGTACGATATTCCCTTGATTCATCAGGCAGACCCGGTCGGATAAAGTTAGCGCTTCTTCCTGATCATGCGTGACGAAGATCGTGGTCATGTTGAATTGCTTTTGAATCTCGCGGATTTCCGTCCGCAGGTTTTTGCGGATTTTCGCATCCAGCGCGCTCAGCGGCTCATCCAGCAGAAGCACCTTGGGCCGGACGGCGAGCGATCGGGCGAGCGCCACCCGCTGCTGCTGGCCTCCCGACAGTTGTGCGGGATAGGCGTCCCGCTTGTCGGTCAAGTCAATGAGCTCCAAGAGTTCGCCGGATCTTTGGCGACGGGCTTCCTTGGTCATCCCGCGCATCCGCATGCCGTATTCGATATTCTCGCTGACCGTCAGATTCGGGAACAAAGCGTACGATTGGAACACCATGCCGATCTCTCGGCTGCGAGGGGGCAGGTTGACGATGTCCTTGTCATCCAGCCAAATCCGCCCTTCGTTGATCTCCGTCAGACCGGCGATGCAGCGCAGCAGCGTGCTTTTTCCACATCCGGACGGACCTAACAGCGTGACGAGTTCCCCCTCGCGAATGTCCAAATTCACCTGATTCAGCACCGTCGTCGTTCCGAATTGCTTACGGATCCCTTCCAGCTTCAGATATGGCTTCATTCTGAAATCCCCCTGTTTACTTTTTTGCCGAGTTTCATCAAGATCATGGACAACGCCAGGATAAACAAGAAATACGAAATCGCGATCGCGCTGGCCAAATGCCCGCTTTCATTCATGCGCCGGGACAAGTACACTTGGATGGTCTGAATATGTCCCCCAACCAGCATATTGGTCATGACGAATTCCCCGAATAGCACGGAAAAAGACAACAGCGTCGACGTCACCACGCCCGGCCAAATGTTCGGCAAAATCACGGTCACGAACGCTTTCATGCGGCCGGCACCCAGCATTTCCGCGGCATTCAGCAGCTCCGGCGCCGATACGGTCAACAGGCTGTTACGGATGCCCTGGTACATATAAGGCAGCACGATGATGAAATACGCGCCGATCAAAATATAGGCGGTGCCCGAAATGTTGATTGGACCGGTGGAATATGTGCGGATCAACCCCACCGCAGCAACGACGCCGGGCACGGCATAAGGGAGCACGACGATTCCTTTCATGAAGCTCTCCAGCCGGGGCAAGTAAACGGTGATGATGAAAACGGCCGGCAGCATGACGGCCAGGCTAAGCGCGATACTGATCGCGCAGAGGTACAGGGATTTCCACAACGCATCCAGAAATCGCGCATCCTGGAACATTCCGCTGAACCACTCCAACGTCCAGCTCTCCGGCAGGAGGGTCGCTTGCCACTCCTTCGCGAACGCGTAAATCATCGTCGCCAGAAGGGGGAGCAGCAGATAGACCATCATCACGAGCATCAGCGAACGCGAGCCCCATCCTGCTTTCTTGCTTGGCGTCTGCATTACAATTCCTCCTTCAATGCAGGAGATTTCAGCTTGGGCCATCTCCGCCGACTGCGGACCTTACCCTCCGATGAGCCGGATTGAAACTGGTGCAGGCGCTGGGTCATCTTGTGGTTGAGATATACAGCCAGCAGCGTCGACAAGCCCATAATGACCGCCAGCGCATTCCCCAGCTGCGGCTCGGTCACGACATCGCCCGAGACCAGATTGCCGATTCGCACAGTGAGCAAATTGAAATTGCTTCCGACGAGGGCATAAGCAGTTGCGTAAGCGCCCATCGCATTCGCGAATAAGATTCCCAGCGTACCGAACACGGCCGGCAGCAGCACCGGAATCCCGATCGTTCTCCAAAACTGCCAATGGCTCGCGCCAAGCAGCGACGCTGCTTCCTTCCACTGCTCCCGAATCCCGTAAAACGACGGGTACAGCAGCAACAAAGCCAGGGGAACCTGAAAATAGACATACACCAGGACCAGCCCCGACCAGCTATATAAGTTGAAACCGGCAAACACGTCCCACCCCCACTGCTTAAAGAGCAAGGTGAAAACCCCATTGCTCCCGAGCAGGATAATGTACGCGAAGGCGAGCGGCACGCCAGCGAAATTCGAAGTCATATTGGACACCATGATCAAGCGGTCCCGCATCTTCGGCGCGAACCGCGTTACGGAATAGGCGCAGGCCAATCCGACGACAATCCCGATGACGCTCGAGAAGACCGAGATCAACAAGCTATTCTGAATGGCTTTGAGATAATAGTCGCTTTGAAAAATTCGGGCGTAATACCCAAACGTGATTCCGGCACCCTTCTCCGGGCTGACGCTTCCCGTTAACATCGACACGATCGGCACCAGTTGGAACAGGGCCACCATGACGACGAAAGGAACCAGTCCAAGCAGATACCAGCGATTTTTCCGTTTCACGCCACACCCTCCTTATTGGAAAAAAGGGGCGCCCTCCGTCCAAGACGTTTGACGCACCACTTCAAATGGTAGAACTCGGACTCGCAATTCGTCCGATTAGTTCATATGAACAAGCACGCGCTCCTGCCACAGCTGCGGCAACTTCTTCGTTGTTTCTTCCCAAGCCTTGTAGTCGCCGACCGGCTTCACGTTGGCATAGGCATCGGCCGGCAGCAGCTTGGCGGCAACGTCCTCGGGAAGCTGTACGTTCTCGCGGATCGGACGGGCATAGCCCTTCGCCAGGTTGATTTGGCCGGCATCACTCAAGATGTACTCACGCGCCAGCTTGGCCGCATGCGGATGCGGCGCGTATTTGTTAATGATCGTAGCGTAACCGCTGACCACGCTGCCTTCCTTCGGAATAGCGACGTTAAACTTCTCCGGACCGCCCAGTTGATCGCGGTAGTTCAGGGCATTGAAGTCCCAGAACAAGGTCACTTGCACTTCGCCTTTCTCGATGTTGGCCAGCGAAGCTTCTGCGCTGGACAAGCGGCCTTTTTTCGCCAAGTCTTCGAAGTAAGCAACCCCCGGCTCGATGTTCGTTTCATCCCCGCCGTAGGCAATGGCGGCGGCCAGGACGGCCATTTGCGCTTGCGCAGCTTTGGTCACGTCGCCGACGATGATTTTATAGTCGCCGTTCTTCAGATCTTCCCAGCTTTGCGGCGGTTGTTGGACTAGGTCCGTGTTCGTGAAGAAAGCGATAGACCCTTGGTACCCTACGATCCAGTGTCCGTCCTTATCCTTGGCCCAATCCGGAACCTCGTCCCAATACGAGGTTTTGAACGGTTGGGTCACGCCCTTGTTCACGGCAACCGGACCAAACGCGATCCCCACGTCGCCGATATCTGCGGTCGGTTTGTCCTTCTCCGCCTCGAATTTGGCGATTTCATCGGCACTCGACATATCCGTATCCGTGTGATCCAGCGAATACTTGGTTTTCAGATCCACCCAAGTATCTTTCCAGTTCGCCCACGTATCCGGCATGCCTACGCTCTCGACAGAACCTTCTTCTTTCGCTTTCGCTTCCAGATCGGCCAGCGTAAGCTCCTCGGCCTGCGCCGCTCCGCTTGTGTCCGTAGCGGCCGCATTGCCGCCATTGTCACTCGCACCACAAGCCGCTAGCATCAATACAAACAAGGATAAGACCAGACCCAGCGTGAACTGCTTCTTTAACCCAAATTTCATGGTTTTCATGCACTCCCTGTGGATTATTGTGGGTTCGTTATGTATTTCTGTTGATTCCGACCCAAGTAGAGTATAGGTTTTGACTGTTTGCGCTGGATTAATGGAAATGGTGAAGTTTATTAAATCGGAGGCGGGTGATTTGTTCGGATTTTCGCCCTTGTAAAGTGCGTTCCGGAAGGGATAAGATTACTTTGACATTTTTCGGCAGCAAGGAGGCGCAATGAAGAGGACACTCTTCCACATCTATGAAAGTCATTCATTTCTTCTTCCAGATTGCCCTGCTCACGGGGTTTTACGGTGCAGGGTTGTTGCTTCAGACGGTAAGCAAGGCACCGATTCCCGGGAGCATCTTCGGCCTCGTGCTGTTGTTCCTGGCTCTTAAACTGCGGATTGTTCCTGCGAGGTGGATGGAACAAGGGGCCGGATTTATGCAGAAGTTGATCCCGTTATTCCTGGTACCGGCCACGGTTGGCGTCATGGACTATTTCCAGGTGTTCACTGCGGGCGGACAATGGCTGATTCTAATCGTTGTGCTCAGCACGCTTTTAACCATGATATTGGCAGGGTTGACTACGCAATGGGTAGCCCAACGGACCTCGAAACCTCAAGAGGAGGCGATCCCATGCGTGAAATCCTTTACGAAGCAGGCATAGTGCTGGGCGTAGTCCTCTTATACCTCCTGATGAGCGGATTGTATCGCAAGTTGAAATGGGCCATTCTCGTTCCGGTCCTCACCTGTTCCGCACTCGTGATCGGCTTGTTGATGACGACAGGGACTTCCTACGGCGATTTCATGAGAGGCGGACGTTGGCTGCAATATGGTCTTGGTCCCGCCGTCGTCGCGCTCGCCTACCCGATGTACAAAGAACTCGACGCGTTGCTCAGAGAATGGAGAGCGGTCCTCGCCGGCACGATCGTCGGCATTGCGGCTGGAATGATCAGCGGCATCGGATTTGCCCTATGGGCAGGGTATCCCCGTGAACTGATCGTGTCCATCTTGCCCAAATCGATTACAACACCGGTTGCGATGGAAATCTCCAGCAGCTTGGGAGGGAACGCATCCATTACCTCCGCCCTGGTGATGCTCGCGGGGCTTACGGGTGTCATTCTGGGCCCTATCGTCTTCAAATGCTTTGGAATTACTAACGACAACGGGAGGGGCATTGGCTTCGGGGCCGCCTCCCATGCGCTAGGCACGGGCAAAGCCGCGGAGTTCGGACCGACCGTCGTCTCGACCAGCACGGTGGCTCTGACCTTTAGCGCCGTGTTCGGCTCCGTGCTGGCGCCGTTGGTCGCTTGGCTCTTGTTGTGACCAGGGGAACAGCGGATGAGCCTCGCCTCGTCACTTCTTGTAGCCTCGTAGCCTCCTCCCTCTGCAGTTCCACGCATGCAAATAAGGCCCTTTTGGGGCCTTATTTTTGTTAATTTGGCTCTTTCGCCGAAAATAAGGGACTTTTATGGCCTTATCGATCCGGGCGCCGGCCAAAACCGCATCTTCCCGGCCTATCCATGCAAAATAAGGCCAAAAAAGTCCGCTATTTCGAGTCAACCGCCGATCGGGAGGAGAATAAGGCCCTTTTTTACCCTATTTCCGCACGCGGCCAACGCAACAAATGCCCGAGAGGCCGCAGCCATATGCTACATACTTATTGTTACAACAACTACGTCACCGATCTGTTGACCCCCCTATCGACCAATCTGCTACTCTCGGCATTATAAGGGCGAAATCCTCAAATCTATGTTGGTTAGCAAAACTGTCCTCATCTACAAGTTTTGATTTTGCATATAAGAGCCTCGAAACAAATAACTCTCCGTCGATTGTTAACAACAAAAAGTTTGCAGTTTGATATAGACGGGACAGAATCCGGAACAATTTCAGGACTTACGAGTGGCGGTACTTATAAGATAAAAATTATCAATAATGATTATATTCCAGACGGTCAATATTTGGTCGGATATGGATCTGTAACAAATAATTAAAGGAACACATCAAAAAATGGTATTATAGAAGGCGATGATATCGTCTTCTATAATACCATGCTTTTATTTCGACAATTTTCCCGGAGGTGTGGATAGCATAAAATGAAAAAAAATATGATTTACCAGAAAGTCATAGCATTTTTTTTCTATGGCATAAGTTTAGCAATTCTTCTACTACTCATTTATGCATTGTTTAAACTAATTTTTCCGGGACAATTTTTAAATATATATCACTTGCTGCTATTCTTTATTTTGTATTTGTTCTAATTGCAAACTCATTGCTATTATTAGCAGTTAACAATAATACACTGAGAATCAGAACATTCAAATTTAGCTTTTTTCTTTACTTTTTAATCTACATCACTATGATGTGTGGATTATTATTCAAATCTGGTGTAGATTGGAAATATAGTTCTCTGATAGAATATTATGTTGAAAACTCTAATCTCATACCTTTTAAAACAATATCGTTTTATTTTTTAGCTTTTGTAGGTGACTACATAAATAAGTCGATTGTGTTAGGAAATATTGTAGGTAACATTTTAATGTTTGTTCCTTTGGATTTATTTATAAGTATTTTCTTCCCTTCAAAGATAATTGGTTTAAAAAGAAAAATATTTATGTTCCTTTTTTTCATCATAGTGATTGAAGTTATTCAATTAGTAACCCAAACAGGATTCTTTGATGTAGATGACATTATACTTAATTCCATCGGTTTTATGACTGGTTATTTCTTATTCAGGACACAGAGCATTCAAAAAATGATTAGATTTGTATTTATTCATGAAAAGGCGCCTAAAAGTGAGGACTATGCGGAGAATTAGAACTTTCCTTGAGGTTTTGAGTAGACAATTTATCAATGACGCAAAAATTAACGTAATCATCTTGTGTACTTTAATTCTGACCTTTTCTTTTGTATTTATCATATCCGGAGATATCGTATCGAAGTTTTTAGAGTATGGAAAAATGAATGTTGCTGTGAGGACTTACGAAATTAGACTCGCGGGTGCTAATTCTGTTGAATCCTTTGATTCTATTTTTAAGGAATTCATAAACAAACGAATCAAAAAAATAACTCACCTGAATCTATCTGCAAAAAATAGCGTCATTCGCCATTTTGATGTCGCTTTTGATCATCAACATACCAACCTCTATCCCCATACCAACAATACAATCATTCTAGGTCGAAATTTTAGTAATAGCGAGCTACTATATGGGCTAAATGTAATCATACTAAGTCAGAAAGATTACTCAAAATATTATAGTAATTATAAATTAGGTGATATTGTTCAATTTGCAGATTATGATTTCAGATTTATTGGTATTCATAATGAAGATAAAATAAGCGGTCCCATAATCCCTTATAATACTGTGCTGAAACTCTCAAAAGGCAATGAAAATAACTTTCGCGTCAATGAAGCCTTTATATTGATGGAGGAACGATTAAATAAAAAAGAGATTCGTGCAGTTGTCAGATCAGCCAAAAATCATCTGAATTATGACACTGACTATCAAATTACCACCTCCTCTTCTTGGATGAAAGACAGTATCTTAAAAAATACGTCCGGGAGTGTTATTTCTGCATTTATAGTTATCGTGTTCAGTTCACTTAATATAATTAATTTGCTTCGGATCATCCATTTTCGGAATAAGAACGTAATGAAAATATACAGAGTTCTTGGTTATGAGGACAAATATATTGCTTTTAATTTTATTGTGATATTGGTTGTGTTAACAATTATTTCAGTAATTCTCGGATCTTATTTAGCTGGTCCAATAGGTTCATATATTAAGCAAATTACGGCTGTCTATTAAAGAGGAGAATATGAGCAGAATTTTTGAATTTATTAAACTATATGCCTCCCCCAGCAAATACAAGTACTTATTTCTTTCTTTCGAGCTAGTCGTTTTTTGTTTCATATTTCATCTGGTTTTTAATAATGTCGGAGAAATCAAACTCATTAAACAAACATTGGAAAGAGCCGGTGCAAGTCACCTATATCTTGCCGAGATGACTATTAGCGACATGAATAATCTATCTAAAAAATTAGCTGTTTTGCAGAAGAAATTACCTTATGGAATTGAAATGATCAGCCCCTCGAAAAAGCTGGCGTTTACAGATCAATTGCAAGGTAATCTACAAATTACCGTAGATTTTTTATCACGGAATGAAATCAAACAATATAAATATTTGATCTCAAAAGGTGACTATTTTCAAGATATTGATGATAGTGAGAAAATTTACCCAACTATAGTTCCGAAAAAATTAAGCAATAAATACGAATTAGGAAAAGCTTATAACATTACGATAAATAAAAATCTGATGAGCCTGCAATCTATTAAAATTAAAATCATAGGAGTTCGAAATGACAACTATATTTTGGAACACACCTATGGGAATCCTAATATTTACCGAGGGGATAGTACAATCTTAGTATTTGATCGTATAGGCGAAATTTCTAAGCTTTTCTATAGTGAATTCGATGGTTCGGTTTCCATCATGTTCGAGAATACTCGTCCTTATTCTGAAGGTGTGTTTACTTCATTTTTAGAAGATATGGGTTTAAAAAATATTAATAATCTTGAAGAGAACATCCTTATGCTAAAAGGATTAACATATAAGGATTTATATATATACCTCACTCTTTTAATTGTCATTTTCCCACTTATCGTTGTTTCGATATCAAGTTTCTTTTACCTAGAATTTCATAATAGAAAAAGCGAACTATTCATTTTAAAGAATTGCGGCATCGACGTGAAATTTTATTTCCAATCAATGTATATTATGAATTTAGCATTCTTCCTAGTTCCAGTAATACTTCAAGAAATCGTCTGGTTTTTGATATGCTCGGGTTACGGTATCCGATATTTTTGGTTGCACTGTTTGTTAATTCTTGCGTTATGTTTTGTTACAGTAACCTTGATTACTTCGTTTAATTCATATTTTTTTAAGAAAGTTAATTATGATGATAAGTCATTAGATAAGGAGATCATATGTGAATAACAATAAAACAAATGACATTATTGTATTGAATAAAATAACAAAAGAGTATAGCGGAACTGAACTAGCACTCAATAACGTTACTCTTTCTATAACTACTGGTGAGATGATTGCAATTGTTGGCGCATCCGGGTCAGGTAAAACTACCTTGATGAACATCATTGGGGGAAATATCAAAAATTACTCGGGTAGCTATCATTTCCAAGGAAGAGACTTCAAATCCATATCAAAAAAAGAAATAGCGGAAATAAAAAATAAGCATATCGGTTATGTACTACAGAATTTTGGATTAATCGAAGACATGTCAGTCTATAACAACCTTAAACTGCCTTTACTATTTAATCAGGCTATTCAAATTGATCAATTCAATAAAATGATTGTAAATACATTGAACAAAGTAGGTTTACCTAATTTTGCCACAAAAAAGACAAGACTCTTATCCGGTGGCGAAAAACAACGTGTAGCGATTGCAAGAGCCATCATAAATAACCCGGAATTAGTTATTGCAGATGAACCAACAGGGGCATTGGATTCCAAAAATACTATCGCCAGTATGGAGTTATTCAAAAAACTTAATAAAGAGAACGGGATCACTTTTATTATCGCAACTCATAATAGTTACGTAGCAGACATGTGTAACAGAGTAGTCGTTATACAAGATGGAAAGATAAAATAAAAATATTCAGGAAGAAGTAAGGTGATATTGGCCTATGGTCGTGCTCATGATCTTTTTGAAGACGAGGGTAAAGCTTGGAGGGCGGTGAAGCCGCTGATCAGGGCACTTTCATTACCTTACAAGATTTAATTCAGAAAACAAAGGAGCCCGCCAACCTATCCGTTGCATCTCTTTACTCAACCACGCTAACCAACACCGCTTCGGCCACTTGCCGATCCTCATCGGATAGCCAGACTTTCACTGGGGGAGCCATCTCCCTCGTTTCCAACAAAGAAACGACTTCGGATCTGGATGCCTTTTGATAGTTGCTGATCACGGTATGTTGATGGGAACGGATGTGGCTGACGAAGAATTTCGTTGCGTCTGTGATTGGGAACCGACCCTCCTCGCCCTCCGCTTCTTCTGGAGCCGAAGTTCCCCTTAGTTTCAGGTTCATCTGCACCGTCACTTCTTGTGTTCCCACAGCGGTCAAACTCCCAAACACATCGGCCCGAGCTTCATCCCAACCTGCCATCACCTCTTTATTCTCGTCGACAAAACCAACCCTTGTATTGGAGAATGGCAAAAGGCTGTCATAACCCAGCATTCTGGCGGAAGCGACTCCGGCTAAGCCAACCAGCATAAAGAGGACAATCAAGACCGTCAGGAGGCGATTCGTCGAAGAGGTTTTTTTTCGGAACCAACGATAGATCCCGATCCCGATCACCCCACCCAAAGTATTCAATAGAATATCGTCGATATCGCTGCTGCCCAAAGCCAGGACATATTGAATGATCTCAAGCAGGAGCGAAGTAACCAGCAGCCAGAGCGATTGCAGGCGAATAGACCTTCCTTTCCCTGCTTGGGCCGCCAAGATCCCCAAAGGGATGAACAACGCGATATTCCCCCCTACATTGAGCAATGCTCTTCCCATACCCATATTGGGGCTCGTGAAGAACTCTGCGATCGTATAAAAAGGAATCCAATTGATGCTTCTTATCGACCGCTCTCCCGCATGGTAGAAAATCGCCGCAAAAGGAACCGTCTTAAACAAAATCACCTGAAGCGTGAATAAACCATATGCGCTAAATAACAAGTAAAAGAGAGCCTGCAGCCAACGGCTTGTTCTGGCTTGGCTGAGGTTGATGCTCCGTCCTCGATCGAACTTTGAATCCATCCTGTAGATCCACCTTCCTTGGTTCTTTTTTGAGGCCACCTTTCACAAGGTTCGTACTATCGGAATTACGTTTGGATGGATCCAATAGTTAGCGCCTTTAGGCTTCTTAGGCAAAAAGAAAACAGCCGCCGGCACTTCAAGCCGACAGCTGTTCTTGATTCTTGTTTATTTCACTTCGCTCAGGCGCTCTTCCAGGCGATCCCACGTTTCGGTAATGCCTTGCAGCATGCCCATATCCATAACGGTTTTGAGCGATTCCGAAGAAACGTATTCCCCCCGGCTGACTAGCTTCGTTTGGCCGCCGCCCAGATCAATGAACTCCATTGTAATGACGGTGGCTGGCAACGAAGCGTTGACGTTCCCCTCGGCATCCGAGAAGTAATCGGTATAAACGAACCCGTCCGGCTCGTCAATTTCCTTGTATACGGCTTTGCCCCAGGATTCCGTTCCGTAAAAATCCCCCATTTGCGGGTCCATGCATTTCATGCAGTAATGCCAGATCCCGCCAGGCCGGAAATCGACGGTGCATACCGTAACCTCAAATCCCCTTGGTCCCCACCAGTGTTTCAGATGCTCCGCTTCTTTAAACATGGAGAACACCAGCTCTTTCGGCGCGTTAAACACCCGTTCCAGTACCAGTACCGTTTCATTTTCCACGCGGTGAACCATCGTTTGATTCGACATCGACAAATCCTCCTCATTGGGATTAGAGATTTAGGTTTTATGAGAACAATATACACTATACGGAATATTCCTGTAAAGGAATATTTAAAATTGATGTACAAAAAAGGAAAGCAGTGAGACAATGATTAACGGCTTAGGCTTAATACAGAGCCCGGAAAGATAGAGAGAGTTTGGGGGAAGAAGAGAAACCGATGGAATTTGACATCTTAGCAGCATCGCTCATTTTTGTGATTACCTTAACCTTTGTGATTTGGCAGCCGAAGGGGCTGAATATTGGGTGGTCCGCCTGCGGCGGCGCAGTGCTGGCCCTGCTAGCCGGCGTCGTCGGATTAGACGACGTAGGGGAAGTCGTGCAGATCACGTGGAACGCCACCTTGACGTTTATCGCAATCATTATCATTTCGCTGATCTTGGACGAGATCGGCTTGTTCGAATGGGCAGCGCTGCATATGGCCCGGACTGCTCGGAGCAGCGGAATTCGCATGTTCGTTTACGTTAGCTTGCTGGGGGCGGTTGTCTCGGCGTTTTTTGCCAACGATGGGGCGGCCTTGATCCTCACACCGATCGTGCTCGCAATGGTCCGCCATTTGAATTTTGAGGAGAAAATGATCTTTCCTTTCATTATAGCCAGCGGATTTATCGCGGATACCACCTCACTGCCTCTCGTCGTCAGCAACCTGGTGAACATCGTATCGGCGGACTATTTCGGGATTGGCTTCGCGCAGTATGCCGCCCGGATGATTCTACCGAATTTGTTCTCGCTGGCGGCGACGATTGCCGTGTTGCTGCTCTATTTTCGCAAAAGCATCCCTCGTGTCTATGACCCGTCCAAGCTCAAAGCACCGGCCGAGGCCATCAAAGACCCGCGCTTATTCCGCTTGTCCTGGGTAGTGATGGGGATCCTGCTGGTCGGATACCTGGTGAGCGAGTTCCTCCATCTCCCGGTGTCCTTGCTTGCCGATGCAGTGGCCCTGATCTTCTGGGCGATTGCCCGTCGGAGCCAAGCGGTCGACACGAAGGCCGTCATGAAAGGCGCGCCATGGAACATCGTCGTTTTCTCGATCGGGATGTACGTCGTTGTGTACGGCCTTGGGAATGCCGGGCTGACCGAGGTCTTGGCGGATCTCATCCAAGCGGCGGCGGATCAAGGCCTGTTCGTGTCCACGATGGCCATGGGTTACATCTCGGCGTTCCTGTCGTCGATCATGAACAACCTGCCGGCCGTCATGACCGGCGTGCTTGGCATCGCCGAAACCGCCACCTCGGGTACGGTCCGCGAATCGCTGATCTACGCCAATGTCATCGGCGCCGACCTCGGCCCGAAGATCACACCGATCGGCTCGCTCGCCACCCTTGTCTGGCTCCACGTCCTCGCCAAGAAGGGCGTCCGCATCTCCTGGGGAACGTACTTCAAGGTCGGCATCGTGCTGACGATCCCGATTTTGTTCGCGACGTTGTTGGGGTTGTGGGTGGTTTTGAGGGTGTTTTAGGGAGCGACTGTGGTAGGAAAGTGCAGTAGATGAGCTACTAATGAGGGCTTAGTGGGTTACGCTAGGGGAAATGCTTTGGGTGATCTAAAGAAAGATCTTCGGAAATAAATCTTGTTGTAGCGAGGATTCCTATTGCGAAGGTGCGTTATACTCGGCCGGTCGTTGCTTCGGGTTTATGACCTCTCCGGTCCGTTCCCAATTAGAACTTCGATCATGAGTCCCGCTCCCAGCTTAAACCCATTCGTAAACGCCTCGGTCATTTCCATTCCTTGAATCTTCTGTTGTAAATCGATTAGAGCTTCCAATTCGGTGAAATCCGCGCTGGAAAACTTCTCCCTCCAAGCCACCATTGCTTCGGATAGTTCTCTGCTTAATTGGCGGTATTGCGGGTCTTTGGGGACAACCTGCTTTTCGGGGAGAAGGTTGCCGTAATAGAGGGATTCGAGAAAATCAGGCATGTGAAGACCTCCTTTTTTTCCAAGACATTAAATTAACAAAACATCTCTTCAAAACGAATTAATACATAGTTATTACGCATTAGCGTACCACTTTTTAGATTATTATACGTTACGCTTTTGCGTATAGTCAAGCAACACTTAGCTTTCTGAGGTGAGATTAATATGACAAAAAAAGTTGTCGTAAAAATTAAGGAGCTAACCCAAAAACATAATATATCCTTGCGGGAGTTATCAAGACTATCTGACGTTCGACATGCAGCGTTGAGTGAGCTTGCCACTGGTAAGCGGGAAAGTATAAATTTTAGTCATATTGAACGAATTGCAGAGGCTTTGGATATCAGTGATATTCGAGAGATTATTGAACTAATAGAATTGAAGTAAAATAAACCACCCTATAGGGTGGTTTATTTTCAAAGCGAATATTTATTGAATAAGAGCTGTGTTACAACTAAAAATGGTGAATAACTTTCAGAATGATTGTTCGTCATCCAAAAAGGCTGCAACCTCTAGGCTTCGATCAGGTTGAATACGATCTGCACTTAACCTAGTTTACCTAACATCAACTCCTCAACTTTCCTCTTCTCCAAATCCTCCCTGATTTTCCCGATCATCTTCACAACCTCCGGCCCACGATACACCAATGACGTCTCAAATCGACACCACCTACTGGATGGAACTCTGACTGCGGATAGCCAGTTAAAGGAGCCTTCGATAAGGACATCAGAGTCTACCCAAAGAGCTTTACTATGGACCCTTTTGGTTAAATAAAGGTGGACCCCGTGGTCTTGAAGAATTTGTTTTGCTTTAACATAATTCACCTTGAGTTCGTTTCTAAAAAAATTCAACGCTTCATCCGTATATACGGAAACCGTAACACCTCTCTTCACAGCTTCATCAAACAGCGCTTCGAGCTGGTCAGCTTTAATAGCAGCGGATGACAAGAAGGGAGAAATGATGTGAATTTCTTTGTTAGCCGATTGAATACAATTCCTAAGGATTTCCCTATGAACTTCTAGCTCATGAATGTGCTCGACGGGAGTACCATAACGCGTGTTAAAGTAGTTATCCAAATCTACGTTCTTGATTTCATTCTCTTCCTTGGCAAATAAGTATTTGGCAAGCAGGCCTGAAGGAGTAGAACTAGCTGTTGAAAATACTCCCATGTCGCCGAAAACTAGAAAGCTGTCCCTGGCTCTAGATACAGCGACGTTTAACATGTAGACCCCTTGATTGAAATAGTATTCTGAAGCGTGATTACTGTCGTATACGGGGGAGAAAATCACGATCGGCCGTTCATCCCCTTGCAGCGTATGTACCGTTCCTGCTTTAACCCCTTTCAGACCGACTTGCTCCAGTTTTTCTACTAATAATCTCTTTTGCGGGGCAAATGGAGTTACAACTGCAACTATATCTTCGATCCGTGTCAGCCCTTCTACAGAATAAAATTTAAGAAGTTCATCCTTGTTCCTGTCAATCCAACTGACAATCACTTCAGCTTCAAGTTTATTTTCAACGCTTCCCCCACGCTTCTCTGAAGAACCGGGAATATGCGCGTAGCCCATATGTGGCAAAAAATAATCTCCTATCGATTTCCGTTTCGGTTCCAGTTTTCCATGGTAGGCAAGTTCATTACAGTATGCAATGATCTCGGGTACGCACCTGCGATGCTCGGTTAGCCAAAAACCTCCGTCTCCTTCCGCAGTGGAGTACTTGGTCTGCCTTCTAGCGATTTCCATTACCGAACCGCACGATGCCAGCATACCGGTGTTCGTAAGATCATCATAGGTATACGAATCCGTTTGCAGTTCATGGTATTTTAAATTGCCTATATCGACAGCCGTGGGAATACTCCAGACGGGTTGGATTTGCAAAGTATCTCCCACAATAATCGCTTTCTTGGCCAAAGAGAAGGAAGCCCCTGCTACTTCGGGGACCACTTGTCCAGCCTCATCAATGATTAGCATGTCAATATACTCATACATCGGAAACGTTCTGCCTTCCCATGCGCTAAAGAAAGAGGGGAGCATGTACAAGGTTGTAACAAAACAAGGCGTGATCTTGGCCAATCTTCTCCAAAATAACGAACGTCCCTGTCTTCCGTTATTACGTTTATATCCGGGATCGGAAAGCATTTTTTCCGTTTCCAGCAGCCACTGTCCTTCCCAGTAATGAACTGCAAGCTTAAACGCCTCATACCGGCTCGTTCTATCTAGACATTCCAGGTAAGTTTCCCCTTCGATCATGGCTAAGGAAAAAAGGAGGTCTTCCCAGTCCTTTTTTGCGGATTGATATTCGGCCAATTCCTTCTTTGCTTCGGTTAATTGTTCTTCAGCCCGGTCCCTCATCCTTTTTAAAGTGTCATGTTGGCCACCGAACCACCGGTTGATTTGGTCCTCATCGGACAAGTCCGGCAACCGGTTTACGGAGCAGAAATATTGATTCCTAAGTTGTTTTTTTCGAATCGATATATTTTTGATGGCGGGAATTTTTAGAAGCAAAGGGACCCACCACGGTTCATCCATTAAGAATCTTCTCCACTCAGTACCTAGTGTCTCATGTTCAGTCCACTCAACCATTGCTCTCTGTAAGTTTTCGGTGCGTTCATGGATCGCGTTTTGGATACCTTCGGGATACTTTTCTATTATGGAGCTTTCCAATTTTTGATACACCACATGCATATTAACGATATGCTGAATCTCCAAACATTTTCCCACAAGTTTGTCGTGCAATGAATGAATGGCTTCTTTGACTTCTTTGATGTCTTTCGCCAAGTACTGCGAGCATTTCTCTAAGTAGTATGGAGTAGCCTCGGCCAGAAAATCCTGGGTTTCATACTGTTCGAAGTATCCACGTGGTCCACCTTTTCCGTTCAGTATGGTTAACCAATCAGATTTCGCTTGTTCGCTTTTGAAGGATGACTTCAAATATGCCCCGTAACTCTTAACCTCAGGGAGCCAACGACCTACAAGAGGATCCCCCCCGATTTCATTGACTTTACCAAAACTCTCGATAACATTGGTAACTGCATTATTATTGGTAGAAGAAACAACAATAACCGGTGGCTCCATTTTATTGAGAGCATGATGAATTACTGAGGTGGCAACAATACTCTGCAAAAGCGTGGTTTTTCCCGTTCCGGGAGGTCCATTTACCGCAATTAAATCTCCGTCGCCTAAGAGCGTCGTATGGTGCATCGCATATCGCTGCGAGTTGGATAGACTAAACTGGTTGCTCATCTGCCCATAATGGTTAACGGATAGCATCTCGGATTCGGTATCCAATAACGAAGACAATGGTGGAGTATTTTCCATACTTGCAAATGACCGCAATAGAGGGGACTGAGGTTGATCTTCCATGATGTAGTTATAAAGATCCTGTATGGATTTGGATGTGCCGGTTACAAGATCGTTGGAAAAAAGATAACTTTCGTCCGACAACTGATACTGATCATGCGTCCACTCTAAAGGAAGTAATCCCGTAACCTCTTTAAACAGGTTCAGGGCAAAATCAAAATAATCTTTCCAGCATTCTCGGTTAATAGAACGTGCGGAAAGATACTGATCAACTCGCTCAATCATTCCCAGTGGCAAAACATCTGTTTCACTAGGCTCCAAGTAGTCCCTACATATCCAAGGCAAATATGTCGGATGGGGCTTCAAAATCCCGGATACGTCAAGCAAGGCCGGAATCCATAATGGAGCAATGGCCTCAGGCAGTTTATAGTTTATATGGCTACCATGTTCCTTTTTCACGTAGGTTATAGCAGGACACACGATCACATCAAAAATTGTTTTTTTCTTATCTTTTATTTTGGAAACGAACTGTTTTACGGTGTCCAAGGGAAGAGAACCTTGTTCGATGGCATTGTATGAAACGAGAAAACCCCCGGGTTTCCTTTTCAGAAAATTAGGATCCAAGCGGTCCGAATCGGCCAAGCTATTTCTCCAATATTTCAGTACATTCATCATGGTTGCCCAATCCTTCCATGTCTTAGGATCTAGTTCCTAAGGGTTGGTTTCGACAAACTTCAGGGAAATCCTCCCTGATTTGATTGAACATAGTTAGTGTAAGTAATAATTTCTCTGCCAAAAAAAGGGGAACCCGAGGCTTGTGGCCAACCAGCTTTTTTGAAATATGACCAACAAAAAAGCGGCCGATTAAGGCCGCCTTCCAAATCCCGAGTAAACTCGATCTCACTTCGAAATATCCAAAAACCCCTCCCCAAACACATCCCGCACATCGTGAATCGTCAGGAAGGCGGCTTGGTCGATGGAGCGAACGATTCTTTTTAGCGTGGACACCTCTTGCTTGCTGATGACGATGTACAGGACTTCCTTCGGGTTCTTTGTATAGTAGCCATGGCCCGACAGGACGGTTACGCCGCGGTCCATTTGGGTGATGACCCTCTCGGCGATGTCGTTTTGTTTCTCGGAGATAATCGTGACGGCTTTCTTGGGATTCAGCCCCTCGATCATGAAGTCCATCACTTTCGTGCCTACATATAAGATCACGATCGTCAGCATCAGCTTCTCCGCGCCAATGATGAAATAGGAGGAGAATGCCACGATCAGATCGAAAAACAGCAGCGCATAGCTGATATTCCAATCGAGATATTTATTGGCGATTCGGGCCAGGATGACGGTTCCTGCTGTCGTCCCGCCAACCCGTACGATCAGACCGATCCCGACCCCTACGATCACGCCGGCGAATACCGCATTGATGGTTGGTTCATGCGAATCAATCCGCCAGTTTTCCGTCAAATGCAGGAACAACGAGTTAAAAGCAACCGCAATCACCGTATAAATCGTCGTCCGACGATCCAGAAATTTATACCCGACGATGAGCAGCACGCCATTAATCACGATATTGACCACCGAAGGCGACCACTGATACAGGTAGTACAAAATAATCGTGACCCCCGTAACGCCCCCCTCGCCGAAGTCGTTCGGAATAATAAACAAATTGACGGCCAGCGCAAATAAAAAGGCCCCTACAATGATAATCAAGATATCCGCAATTCTCTTCTTCATTCCCACTCGAATCCTCTTCTCTCTACCGCATTTCTATCTTAACAACCAGAACATCGTAGCGATTCGAATTTGGAAAGTCAAGATGACTTTAACACATTACTTCTCTAGTTCGTTCACATGGAAAAGGAGGTAATCGCTAAAACATCAATAGAACAAATCTACACATCCCACCCTGCACCTCCGCCTTTTTACAACAAATCCACGCAATTTCCGGCGACGCCTCTGCGAACTTTGGTCCTATGCTATAATTTGAGGAAAAGACACCTGCGACCGCACAGGAGGCATGCCGCATGGCTGGATTTATGCGTTACCTGATCCCCCAGAAGTTAAAATACCGCCTGTTCATGGCGTTTGTTTGCCTGATTCTGCTGCCCTTCTGCGCCCTGAATTGGTACAACTACCAGCGCATCGAGACCTTGGTTCAGCAAAAAATCAGCCAGCAAAGCCACTCCCAACTGGAGCAGATGTACCGGACCTTGGAGGATCAGATGGGCATCGCCTTCAAGACGCTAATCTTTCTGAAGCAAGACGACTCCGTGAAATCCGTGCTTCGAAACCCGGAGCTACACGATGGTATGGAAAATAAACGGATCATGGAGAATATTTTCATGAACCTGAACAACAGCTTCTTCCTGTACAACCCTTCCGTCTACTTCATGATTCTGGATATGAATGAAAGCGTATACACCTCGTACCCGCCCCGGGACGCCTTGGTCTACGACAAGCTTAGAAACCACCCCGGCTTCAACCAGCAGGCGATGAACGCCAACGCGTACCATTGGGTCCCAAACGACCCGAACTATGTGCTGCGGGACGTCTCGACCAGCACCTATTTGCTGTCCTTATACGCCTACTTGGGCGATAACCCGAACCGGCCTTACGGCATGGCCCGCATCAGCATTGACTATTCCTCCTGGCTGCGCTCCATTCATAACCAATCGGATTTGCAGCAGCAGTATTTCCTGATTACGCGCGCGGGGGAGGAAATCTCCAAGTCGGTGCCGGATGCGGTATTACCGGATAAGGTCATGGCGGAAATCGCCAAGCAGCCGGACCGGCAATACTTCATCGACAAGGACTCTAACTCCCTGGTCAATTACATCTATGTGGAATCCTTGGACTGGTATATCGTGAACCGGATTCCACTGCCGATCTTGTTTAATGAAATTGATGCGTTGAAACGGCAGTATTTTACGACATTTTTCATGCTGATGGGAGCCTTTCTGGTCATAACCTTCGCAATCGCCGCAACGATCACCCGTCCGTTGTCCCATTTGCAAAATAAAATGATGGCGGTCGTTCGCAAAAACTTGAAAATCCGGCTGCCGGAACAAAAATTCCGCGGGGAGATTCTGGACTTAACCCGTACCTTCAATACGATGCTCGACGACATGGACGCCTTGATCCATCGCCTGAAGGCAGAGGAGCGCCAGAAGGAGGCTGTTCATTTTCATATGCTGCTGGCGCAGATGAACCCGCATTTTCTGCTAAATACGCTAAATACGATCAAGTGGAGTGCGATTCGCCAGGGAAATGAAGACATCACCGAGATCACCTTATCCTTGGGCAAGCTGCTGGAGGCTAGCCTGAATTCGGAACAAGATCTGGTGCATCTACAAGACGAAATCGAGCTGGTGCAGGCCTATGTGCATATTCAGCAGGTTCGTTACAATCACCGGTTCGAGGTCGCTTACACGTTGGAGGACGAAGTCGTCTTTGCGCTGGTGCCGAAGCTGAGTCTGCAACCGCTCGTCGAGAACGCCATTATGCACGGGGTCAGTCATCTGACCGGCCCAGGCCGGATTGAGATTCGCGTCCGACGCGAGGGGCTAGCCCAACTAACCGTTGAAATTGAAGATAACGGGATCGGAATGGCGCGTTCGGCCCAAATCAAGAAGACCCGAAAGCGGCCGGGCATCGGCCTGGACAATGTTCGGGAGCGGCTGCGGCTGCTCTTTAAGGAAGAAGGGCGCATGGATGTGGCGTCCTCGGACCAAGGAACTCGGGTTCGGTTTACGATTCCTTTATTGCTATCAACGCCTTATGCCAAAAGTCAACGGGAAGCCGCGCTGGCGAAGGAAGGCCATCCCCTGACGCTGCCGCCGGGGGAGGCTGCGGCCAACGATCCGAAAGGAGGTCAATAACATGTGGAAGGTGCTACTGGTCGAAGACGAGGTGTTCGTTCGCGAATCGGTTCGTGAAATCATTGCTTGGGAAGAGCTCGGATTTACGGTGGCAGGTGAAGCCGGCAACGGCGGTGAGGCGCTCGAGATGATCCGGCGCGACCCGCCTGATCTGGTGCTCGCAGACATCGTCATGCCGGAGATGGACGGCGTAGAGCTGCTCCGCCGCACTCGGGAAGAGGGTTATCATTCTCGCTTCATCATGCTGACCTGCATCGGCGAATTCGAATATGTACGGCAGGCGATGGAATACGGCGCTTCCAATTATATTCTGAAGCTGTCGATGAGCGTTAACTCGCTGCGGGATACGCTGCGCAAAGTGAGCACGGAACTCGCTAGGGACGGCGGCGCGGAGCCGGCGACTCAGGAGATCGGCGAGGCGAATCCGCAGGCGGTATCGGCATCTGCAATGCAATTGGCAGCGGCATCTGCTTCGGCCGCTTCAAACCTCAGTCTGGCCGGAACCGCAGCAAGCATCTCCCATCCCGAGGTGTGCAAAATTATCGATTACATCGCCGAGCATTACGCGCAGGACATCACGGTCAAATCGATGGCCCAATACGTCATGATGGGCGAGAACTACGTCAGTGCCTTGTTCAAGAAAAAAACCGGACAAACGCTGATCCACTACCTGCACCGCATCCGGGTGGAGAAAGCGCAGGAATATCTGCTGCACACCGATCTACCCGTTCACGAGATTGGTCAACGGGTGGGCTTCATCAATGACAACTACTTCATCAAGATCTTCAAACGCCTCACCCAGCAGACGCCCAGCAAATACCGGCAATGGAACAAAACCGCCGAATAGAAGAAATCGATGGCGCAAATCCCCCGTTTCCGGACGCGCAATTGCATCGTTTTGTTCCGTGAACTGAAGGGATATGTAGGTTCAATTCCGCTCCCGTCCCCTGCTACGATGAGGGGGATTCAACCATCAACGATATAGGGAGGTCTTTACCCGTGAGAAACAAAAAAGGATGGGCCGCACTGCTGCTCTACACGCTGCTGATCGGCCTGCTGGCTGGCTGCGGCGGCAATAACAGTAATGGGGCGAAGGGAAATTCGGGAGCGGCAACCCCAGATTCGAAAGCGCCTTCATCGGGCGAAACGATCAAACTGACGATGTGGGGCGGGGTTCCGCCGGAAGCCGGTCCGCAAGCTGTAGTAGACGCGTGGAACGCCGCGCACCCCGACGTGCAGGTCGAATACGTACGGTTCGTAAATGACGACGACGGGAACCTGAAGCTCGATACCGCGCTCGCCACGGGGCAAGCGGTCGATCTCTTCGTGAACTACTCGGTGACGCAGGCGGCCAAACGGGTCGAGTCCGGCACGGTGCTCGATTTGAGCTCTTTTTCCGACTACAATATTGATGAGAAGATTGGCTCCAACGCAGCCACCTGGAAAATCGACGGCAAGTATTACGGCATCCCCACTAAGAAAAACGTTCAGTTCTTCGCTTTAAACAAGGACGCATTGGACGCTGCGGGGCTCACGGTGCCGAAAGCTTGGACCTGGGACGAAGCCCGGGAATACGCCAAAAAGCTGAAAGCTGCCGGCTTTAAATACGGGCTGGTGCAGCATATGGAACCGTTCGCCGATCCGATGGATTCGGTTCTGGAGAAGAACGGCTACGTCAAAGAGGACGGTGGCTCCAACATGGACCACCCGCTCGTGCTGAAATGGCTGGAAACGATGAACGCCATGATGAAGGACGACCAAACCACGCCGCCGCTTGGCGAGCAACTGACGTCCAAAATGCCGGTGGAAAACATGTTCCTCGGCGGTGAAGCCGCGATGATCAACATCGGAGAATGGCTGCTGCGCAGCTCCAATAACATGAAGGACTTCCCTCGCGACTTCAAAATCGCGTTTGCTCCCGTCCCCCGACTGGCGGAGAACGAAGCCGATTTCATCACCAGCGGCGGTGTAGGCGACTTTATCTCAATTAATGCCAACTCGAAGAACACGGAAGCGGCTTGGGAGTTCCTCAAATGGTACGCCGACGAAGGCATGATGCCGATGGCTGCCGGAGGCCGGTTGCCTGCCTCGTCCGCGGTCGATCAAGACGCCGCGATCCAAAGCCTGCTCGGCGAACATGCGGACACCTACGACCAGGAATCGCTGGAATTCGTCCTATACGGGAACCAAACCCCAACCTTCGTCCGCAAGCTTCCGCAGGAAATGGTGGACATGCGCTCGCAGGAATACGAGAAATTCTTCCTCGACAACCAAACCGCCGAGCAAACGGTGCAGGCGATGGTCAAACGTCATAATGAGTACCTGAAACAAAACAAATAGCAAGTTTAGAGAAGGTCCGGCTGGGTGCAGCCGGGCTTTTCTTTTTTTGTGAAATAGAACATATCTACATCTCCCCCACGCCGTCCTGCAGGCCGCCTGAGAAATGCGTATTTCTGTAGCATGAGGTCGGTGGTTTTGTTCCTTATAACGGCCCGCCCCCTCCTGCTATGCTGAGGACATAACCGAACTTTCAAGCCCAAGAGGAGTGGAGCCATGTGAAAACATCGTGGATGAAAAGGCAGCAATTGCTGGGATACGTGTTTATCGGACCGAACATGATCGGCGTGCTGCTGTTTTTTATTTTACCGGCCATTTATTCGTTTTACCTGATGTTCACGGATTACAAGTTCATGAAGCCGGGCACCCGGTTCATCGGACTCGCCAATATCCAACGCATGCTGGGGGACGAAGTCTTCTATATCGCGCTAAAAAACACCCTGATCTTCCTGCTATCAGTGCCGGTGTCGATCGGGTTGGCTTTTGTCGTGGCGGTGGTCTTGAACCGCTCCGTGCATATGAAAAAGCTGCTGCGCGCCTTATACTTCATGCCTTACATCACCAGCGGCGTCGCCGTCGCTTTCGTGTGGATGTTGTTGTTCCAGCCGACGAACGGGCCAATCAACGGACTGCTGCGGGCGATTGGCATCGCCAACCCGCCGGGATGGCTGTCGACCACGGAGACGTCGATGTACGCCATCGACATTATCTGGATCTGGTTTATGCTCGGCTATAACATGATCATCTACCTGGCCGCCCTGCAGGAAATCTCCGGGGAGCTCCTGGAGGCCGCCAAGATCGACGGGGCCCGCACCTGGCAAACGATCCGTAGCGTCGTCTGGCCGCTCGTCAGTCCGACCACCTTCCTGCTGCTCGTCACCGGCTTGATCATGTCGATCAAGCAGTTTGGGATCATCCAGGCGATCACACAGGGCGGACCCGGGAACAGCACAACCGTCCTGTCGCTGTTCATCTACCAGAACGCCTTCCGTTATTACGAGATGGGCTACGCTTCGGCGATTTCCTGGGCGCTGTTCCTGGTCATCCTGATCTTCACGATGATTCAATGGGTCGGCCAAAAACGCTGGGTTCACTACTAGAACGAGTAATTTATTGGAGAAATTGCTGGGCGGATCGATGAGATAAGGGTACAAAATGGTGCTATTTCGGCGAGTCAACGGGAGTTGGCCGTATTTCGTACCACTTTGTGGAGAATAAGGCCATAAAGTTCCGCTATGTTGATAAGGTGTCTCCGGTCCAGATCAAAAGCAGCAATACTAGCACTTTTAAGGAGGAAAAAAGCATGCCATCGACTTCCGTCACCAAAATCGTCACCACGTGCGTCATGCTCTTGTTCGGGGTACTTATGGTCGTTCCGTTCCTATGGATGATCAGCACCTCGTTCAAAACGCCGGCGGAGGTATTTCAGTTTCCGATCAAGTGGATTCCCGCCGACTTCAACTGGGAGCATCATATCAAGGTGTGGACCGGCAAGAACAGCTTCACTCACTACTACTTAAACTCTCTGAAAATATCGCTGATCAGCGTCACCGGCGCCGTGTTGCTGTCTTCACTGGCCGCGTACGGGTTCTCGCGGATCGAGTTCAAGGGGCGGAACGCGATGTTCATGGTGTACCTGTCGATGATGATGGTTCCGCCGCAGGTGCTGTTTGTGCCGAAGTTCATCATGTTCGACTGGGCGGGGATTTACAACACGCATTGGGCGCTGATTCTGCCCGGGATGTTTACGATCTTCGGCGTGTTTATGATGCGGCAGTTCTTCCTCACCGTACCGCAGGAAATCTCCGAAGCCGCCTTTATCGACGGCGCCGGCCATTTCCGCATCTTCTTCCGGCTAATCCTGCCGCTAGCCAAGCCGGCGCTCGCCACGCTGGCGATCATCGACTTCTCCTGGCACTGGAACGATTACGAGAACGCCCTGGTGTTCCTGATCGACCAGGATCTGTTCACGGTGCCGCTCGGCCTGCAAAACTTCATCCTGGAGAATACCGTCGATTACAACGGCATGATGGCGGCGGCCACCGCGGGGATTATCCCGATGATTCTCGTCTTCCTGATCGGCCAGAAATACATTATTCAAGGCGTATCGAGTTCGGCGGTGAAGGGGTAAGAGCGTGCGGCTGGTCGAATTGAATGTTGCATCAAATGCAGCATTTAGGTGCGACCCACGGGTAGGAGCGTTGTTACAAGTTCACTAGTTACCTATCAAACGCTGAATTGTATTCGGTTTTTCGAACACAATTCGTCGCTAACGAGCCAAAATGCGAATTGTATTCGATTTTTCATACAGATTCCCAGCTCCCGACATCCTGAGCGCTGATTATATATGAAATTTCATATACAATCCGCCAAAATCGCCAAAAGCGACGAATTGTACTCGGTTTTTCGCCTATATTGCTTGCCACTCGCATTTTTGGCTCGACATTCACATTTCTGGCTCGACATTCGCACTTTTGGCTCACCGAATCATCATTTCGGCATCTCCTTCAACTCACTCAGTCAAACGAAAGGGGTTTACAAACCAATGAGAAACGAAACGGTACGTAGCGACATTACGGTCGTCGGCGGAGGACTCGCCGGCGTTTGCGCCGCCGTGGCGGCGGCCAGGCTCGGGCGTAAGGTGGCGCTCGTGCAGAACCGCCCGGTACTCGGCGGCAATTCCAGCAGCGAGGTGCGCGTCTGGGTCTGCGGAGCGACCGCGCACGGCACGAACCGGTACGCCCGCGAGACCGGGATCATGGGCGAAATGTTCGTGGAGAACCAGTACCGCAATCCCGACGGCAATCCCTATCTGTGGGATATGGTCGTGTTAGAAACGGTACTGGCTGAGCCGAACCTCTCGTTATACCTGAACACCGACGTGCACGAGGTCGAGGCGGACGGCGAAGAGGAGGCGCGGCAGATCCGATCCGTCACCGGCTGGATGATGGGCTCGGAGCGGCGCATCCGCTTTGAGAGCCCGATCTTCCTCGACTGCACCGGGGACGGGCTCGTCGGGTTCCTGGCCGGCGCCAAGTACCGGCTCGGCAGGGAGGCCCGGCACGAATTCGACGAAGCCTGGGCGCCCGAGGTCGCCGACGACATCACGCTCGGCAGCACGCTGCTGTTCTACACGAAGGACGCCGGGCACCCGGTGAAATTCGTACCGCCATCCTTCGCCAAGGATATTACGCAGACCCCAATCCCGCTAAGGCGCGTCATCCGCAGCGGCGACTCGGGTTGCCATTACTGGTGGATCGAATGGGGCGGCGAGCTGGACACCGTGCATGACAACGAGCGCATCCGTGACGAGTTGTCGGCCGTTATCTACGGAATTTGGAATTACATCAAAAATTCCGGACAGTTCGACGCCGACCGCATGACCCTGGAATGGGTCGGCTCGATCCCCGGCAAGCGGGAATACCGCCGCTTTCTCGGCGACTACACGCTGACCCAGAACGACATTCTGGCGCAGGAGCCGTTCGAGGACCGGGTCGCGTTTGGCGGCTGGTCGATCGACCTGCATCCGCCGCAAGGGATGTACGCCGAGGAAAGCGGCTCGAAGCATCTGCACGCGGACGGGAACTACCATATCCCGTTCCGCTCGCTCTACTCCGCGAACGTGTCCAACCTGCTGTTCGCGGGCCGCAACATCAGCGCGACGCACGTCGCATTCGGCACGACGCGGGTCATGGCGACCTGCGCCACGATCGGCGAAGCCGCAGGGACCGCCGCGGCGCTATGCGCGGAGCTGGGCGCGACGCCGCGGGAGCTGTCGCGCCAGCACACCCCGCTGCTGCGGCAAACGCTGCTGCGGCAGGATGCCTCCGTGCTGGGCGTCGCGAACGAAGACGCCGCGGACTTGACCCGGAGCGCGAAGCTGAGCGCCTCCTCCTTCCTGTCCCGCCTGGCAGCGGAATCGGCCGACGAGGCGTACCCGCTGGAACGAGACGTCGCCCTGCTGCTTCCGGCCGATCCCGGCCTCGCCGGCACGATTGAATTGCGGCTGGACGCGGCGCAGGACACGGAGCTTACCGTCGAGGTGTGGAGCACCGGAAAACCGGAAAACTACGTCCCCGCCACTCTTGAATACCAAGCGACCGTGGCTATACCCCAGGGCGAGGGACAGTGGATTCCCGTCCGGTTTGACTGGACGCCGGAAAAGCCGCAGAACGCTTTTGTCATCATCCGTAATAATCCATCAATCCGACTCTACTTGTCCCATACGCCGCTGACGGGACTACTGGCCTTCGAACGGGGCGCGGCGGCTCGCGTCTCCAAGGATCTCGAAGATCATGACGATTCCCAGCCGGTGGTGGAATGGAGCATGAAGCGTCTGGCTCGCAAAACGTTCTGCTTCCGCGCAGACTTCACCACCGACGCCTATCGCCCTGAGCATATCCTGGACGGTTATAAGCGGCCTTACGGCGGCCCGCATCTTTGGCTGTCGAAGCCGATGGCGCAGGATACCCAACCTTGGGTCGAGCTCGCCTGGGAGAACGAGCAAACCGTCCGCGAAATTCATGTGATTTTTAACGACGACGTCAACGAGGACTTGATCAACCTGCACCATCACCGCACGCCGTTCGAAATCATCCCTGAGTTGGTAAAGAGTTATCGGCTCGAAGCGCAGGATCCCGCCGGGAATTGGATCACTCTGGTCTCGGAAACCGGCAACCGACGGCGCAAGCAGGTACATCGCCTGGAAACCGCCGTTCCGGTCAAAGCCATCCGGCTTGTCGTGGAAGAGACAAACGGGTCGCGGCATGCGGAGCTGATCGAGGTCCGAGTGTACGAGAAATAACGAGAATAGCCCGCTCAAATGAGCGGGCTATTGGTTTGCTATCTTATACGCTTACTTCCGCGAAGAAACTGCTTTGGCCTTCGGTTTGTCCGATAGATACGGAACGCGTTCGCCTTTGAGCGACCATCCCGTCTTCAAACCGAGGATGAACCAGCCTAGGGCAAGCAGCCCTAACGTGAAAATGGAGTCGCCGATGACTCGCAGCCAGACGAAATTGTGGATGATCCCCCGGGTCATGAATTCCGCCGAACGGGCGTACCAGTAACCATGTTCCACGCTGGCCCAGGTCTGCATGAGCCCGATCGGTAGAAGGCTCAGAAGCACCATCAGCAACAAACCGATGTTGATGGCCCAGAAGGAGAAGCGGAGCGCCCCCGTTTTCCATTCAAAATTGGTGGTCAAGCCGCGCAAACAGAACAGCATCAACCCAATTCCCAAGGTACCGTACACGCCGAACAAAGCGGTATGCCCATGCACTGGCGTTGTATTCAAGCCCTGCATATAGTACAAGGCCACCGGCGGGTTGATGAAGAAGCCGAACAGCCCCGCACCAACGAGGTTCCAGAAAGCCACGGCCACGAAGAAGTAAATCGGCCATTTGTAGGCTTTGACCCACGGACGGGCTCTCGTCAAAGTCAGGTTCTCATAGGCTTCGAATCCAATCAAGCAGAGCGGAACGACCTCCAAAGCGCTGAATGCCGCACCGAAGGCCAGCACCCCAATGGGCGTGCCGCTGAAATAGAGATGGTGGAACGTGCCGATGATCCCGCCGAACAGAAAGATGATCGTCGAGAAGAGTACCGAACTGGTGGCCACTCGGACTCGCAGCAAGCCCATGCGAGTGAACAGGAAGGCCATCACCACCGTGGCGAACACCTCGAAGAAGCCTTCGACCCAGAGATGGACAACCCACCAGCGCCAATATTCGGCGATCGCCAAATGGGTATGCTGCCCCCACATCAGGCCAGGGACGTAGAACAGCGGAATCGCGGTGGAGGCCAGCAAGAACAAGACCAGCAGGTTACGCGTTTCACTGCCTTTTTTCAGCGCGGGCCAGATCGCCCGGGCCATCAGGAACAGCCAAAGGAACAATCCGACGGTAAGGAAAATCTGCCAGAACCGGCCCAGATCGACATATTCATACCCCTGATGTCCAAACCAGAAGTTCGCCGTGAAACCGAGTCTTTGCTGGATCGCGAACCATTGTCCGACCATCGATCCGACAACGATTATTAACAAGCAGACGAACAGGAAATTGACTCCCGCTCTCTGCAGCTTCGGTTCATGTCCGGAAACGGCCGGCGCTACGAACAGTCCGGTGGCCAACCAAGCCGTGGCGATCCAGAAGATGCCGAGCTGCGTGTGCCATGTTCGCGTCACCGAGTAAGGGATCCAGTCTGCTATAGGAATGCCGTAGAAGCTGCTCCCCTCTACCTGGTAGTGAGCCGTGATCGCTCCCAATGCCGCCTGGACCACCACCAACGCGGTGACCACCCAGAAGTATTTCAAGGTCGCTTTCATTGATGGGGTAGGTGACAAAGCCAACAAGGGGTCCTTCTCAGGAAAACGCTCCTCCCCTTCTGTATGCTTCTGGGTAGCGTAATACCATGCCAGAGCTCCAATGCCAGCCAACAGCAGTACAAAGCTGACCACCGACCAAATGACCATGGAGCCGGTTAATGTATTGCCTACCAGCGGCTCATGCGGCCAATTGTTCGTATAGCTGACGTTCTCTCCGGGCCGTTCCGCCGCGCAGGACCAAGCCGCCCAGAAGAAGAACGCATTCAGCGCCTTAGCTCTGGCGGGATCCTTCAGGGCATTGCTTGGAATGGCGTAATCGTCGCGCAGCTTGTCGAATTGGGGGTCATGACCGAACAAGCCCGCATAATACCGGCTTAACTCGGTAAACGTTTGGGCACGGTCCGGCGATAGGGTGATTTGCCCGCTACCGGAATCGTATGTATTCGTGCGCATTTCTTTTTTTAACCTACTGAGTAGCAGCGCCTGTTGATCATCGTTCAAGCGGTCATACGAATTTCCGGTTTCGGTTTGCGCCCATCGATGGAGCAGCATTTCCGATTCCCGGTGCAGCCAATCCGCCGACCAGTCGGGAGCGACATAGGCCCCGTGCCCCCAGACGCTTCCGATTTCCTGGCCGCCCATCGACTGCCAGACATTCTGACCGTCCAAAATATCCTGTTCGGTCATCAGCACCGTGCCGTCAGTAGATACCACTTGCTTCGGAATAGGAGGCATGGAATGGTAGATCTCCCCGCCGTAATAACCCAAGACCGCAAAGGATATCGCAATCACGAGCCCCAGGCTGATCCATAACTTGGCCACTTTCATTACATATCACGCTCCTGTATGACAATGATGGTTAAGGACGTAGCTCCTTGATTGGTTAGGGTACCCCCGAATTTCCTATAATAACCAAGAATGAATCTTTAATTTCGAGAAAGCCAGGCTTCCCAATGGGGTGGTATCATTTGAGGCAGGAAAGGAGGAGCCTTCCAACAAAATGTAAGCGCTTAACTGCCATATTCAATATCAAAGGGGAGTGATCGAATGAATCAATCGATGAAACGTATCCTCATGCTGCTGATCGCCGCAGTCTTGCTGCTGCCTGCAGGATGGCCGGCCTCGGTAACCAAAGCCGACACCTCGGCTCCGGACGGCACGGTCACGGTGTACCATGAGGACTTCGCAAATGGAATCGGCAAAGCGGTCCAATCAGGAGGGGCGACCCTGACGCAGGTCACTGGCAAGACGTTTACCGGCAACGAGGACGGCGGCGCATTATACGTCAGTAACCGGGTGAACAACTGGGACGCGGCCGACTTCCGGTTTAGCGATATCGGCTTGGTGAACGGCAAAACCTATACGGCCCAAGTTACCGTATACGTGGACGCCGCCGTTAGCGTACCCGCTGACGCCAAAGCTGCCCTTCAAACCGTGGACAGCTACGGCAATTATGCCGAAGCGGCATACCTCGCCGGCCAAGCCGTGACATTAACGAAGGAGTTTACCGTGGATACAAGCGCAGACAAGGCGCTGCGCATCAACTCGAATGCTGCAGGTGCTGCGGTTCCTTTCTACATCGGAGACATTCGCATCACGGAGCAAGCCAGCTCCGGCGGTGGTGAACAGCCGCCTCGAGACCCGGCATTGCCTTTCTCTACGATCACCTTTGAGGATCAAAAATCCGGCGGCTTCGCGGGCCGAGCAGGTACCGAAACGTTGACCGTGACGAACGAGGCGAACCATACACCAGGCGGTTCCTATGCGCTCAAGGTTGAAGGCCGTACCGACACCTGGCACGGGCCAACGCTGCGCGTAGAGAAATACGTGGACCAAGGCGCCGAATACAAGATTTCGGCCTGGGTCAAGCTGATCGATCCCGCCAGCTCGCAAATCCAGTTGTCTACTCAAATCGGCGAAGGCAGCAGCGCGAATTACGTAGCCCTATCCCCCAAGACCCTAAATACCGGGGACAATTGGGTTCAGTTTGAAGGAACCTACCGTTATAACAGCGTGGGCGGCGAATTTTTGACGATTTACGTGGAAAGTTCGAATAACGCGACCGCTTCTTTTTACATCGACGACGTGAGTTTTGAAAGCACTGGATCCGGCCCAATTGCCATCCAAAAGGATTTGATCCCGCTGAAAACCGCTTACCAAAGCGACTTCTTGATCGGTAACGCCATCTCGGCCGAGGATTTGGAAGGCGTACGATTGGAGCTGCTCGACATGCACCACAACGTCGCCACAGCCGGCAACGCCATGAAGCCTGACGGGCTACAGCCGACAAAAGGCAATTTTACGTTTACCGCGGCGGATGCCATGGTCGATAAGGTCCGGGCAGAAGGGATGCAAATGCACGGCCATGTCTTGGTCTGGCACCAGCAATCGCCGGCTTGGATGAATACGGCCACCGATGCACAAGGAAACTCGGTCCCATTGAGCCGGGAAGAGGCCTTGGCTAACTTGCGGACTCACATTCAAACCGTCATGGAGCATTTCGGCAACAAGGTGATTTCTTGGGACGTTGTCAATGAAGCGATGAACGATAACCCGGGGAACCCGGCGGATTGGCAAGCGTCCTTGCGGCAAGCCCCGTGGAAGACCGCGATCGGCGATGACTACGTTGAGCAGGCGTTCCTCGCAGCCAGAGAAGTGCTCGACCGGCATCCGGAATGGGATATCAAGTTGTATTACAACGATTACAACGAAGATAACCAGAACAAAGCTCAAGCCATCTATAACATGGTCAAAGCGTTGAACGACAAATATGCGCTGACCCATCCGGGCAAAAAGCTGATCGACGGCGTCGGCATGCAAGCGCACTATAGCGTTAACACGAATCCGGAGAACGTTCGACTATCCCTGGAGAAATTCATCTCCTTGGGCGTGGAAGTCAGCATCACGGAGCTAGACATTCAAGCCGGCAGCAACTACCAGCTGTCCGAGAAGCTGGCGAATGCGCAAGGTTATTTGTACGCGCAATTGATGCAAATCTTCAAGGCGCATGCCGACCACATCGCCCGCGTCACCTTCTGGGGATTGGATGACGGCACCAGCTGGCGCTCCTCGTCTAACCCGCTGCTGTTTGACAAGAATCTTCAGGCCAAACCGGCTTATTACGGCGTGATTAACCCCGCCAAGTTCATTGAAGAACACCAGCCGGATGTGTCGGAAGCGAGCCAGTCTACCGCTTTCTATGGTACGCCTACCGTAGATGGGGCGGCGGATGCCGTTTGGAGCAAAACCCCGGCGATGCCGATCCAGCGTTACCAAACGGCTTGGCAAGGTGCATCCGGCACGGCTAAAGCGCTCTGGGACGATCATAACCTGTATGTCCTGATTCAAGTCAGCGACGCGCAGTTGGATAAGAACAGTCCAAACGCATGGGAGCAGGATTCGGTTGAGGTGTTCCTGGACGAGAATAATGCCAAGACCTCGTTCTATCAAGATGACGATGGACAATTCCGTGTGAACTATGCGAATGAGGCCAGCTTTAATCCAGAGAAGCTCGCCACAGGCTTCGTATCGGCGACCAAGGTCGACGGCACGAACTATACAGTCGAAATGAAGATTCCGTTTCAATCGGTTACACCGGCGAATAATGTAAAAATCGGCTTCGACACGCAGATCAACGATGCCAAAGACGGCGCGCGCCAAAGCGTGGCCGCCTGGAACGACACGACCGGCAACGGATATCAAGACACCTCTGTCTACGGCATCTTGACCTTGACGGGAAAAGGCAACGTCGATACGACGCCGCCCGTTTTGAAGATTACCGCCAGTCCCGCCGTTCTCTCGACACCAAACCACAAGATGGTTCCGATCCGGATCACATGGAAGGCCTCCGATAAGGATTCCGGTATTGCCTCGATTAAGTTAGTTTCGATCACCAGCAACGAAAGCGACAACGGGCTGGGCGATGGCGACAAAGCGAACGATATTCAAGGCGCCGATATCGGAACAGCTGATAAAGAGTTCCAGCTACGGGCGGAGCGATCGGGGAAAGGAAACGGAAGAATTTACACGATCACCTACGAAGCTACCGACAAGGCGGGCAATAAAACGACAGCCAAGACCACGGTCCAAGTCCCGAAGGGGAAGAAGAAGTAACAGCAAAAACGGCGGTAACAGGGATTCTCCCTGCACCGCCGTTTTCTATTCCGTCGTCATCGCTTACTCGAAGCACGCCAAGCATCCAGCTGTTTTTGCACCTCGGCCTGCACCTCGTAGAGGCCTGCCTGCTTCAGTTCCTCATTGAACTTCGGAAGTTCGGTATCTACGTCCACGCTGCCGGTCATAAGGCTCGGATAATATTTCTGCCAGACCATCTTGATGTTCTGCATCTGGATCGGCATCATGGACAAATCTGGCGTAAACCCAAACGTACTAGATTTCACGGCTCTTGCGTTGGAAGCGCGAAATTCCTCCCATTTATTTATCGGTTCCGGATTCTCGCCGCCCATCGTCTTTAAGATAAACCAGTTGCCTTGGGTAAACGTAACTCCAATGTAATTGGACGAAACGTCGGATACGGGGTGTCCGTCCGCATCCTTCGGAGGGATCAGCACGACTTGACCCTTCTTGTCCAAGGTGTAATGCACGCCTTCGATCCCATAGTTAAATAGGTTTCGTACCTCCGGGTCGGTATTGAGCAGGTTCAAGAACTTGATACATTCGACCGGATACTTCGTATCCGAACTGACCGCCATGACGCCTCCCCGCACATCTTCGGTCGTGACCACCTCCGTCGTGACGGGATGCGCAACGACCTTGTAGCCGCGATCCTTACTCCAGCTATTCTCAGAGAGGGGGCCGCCGCTTGAGGCCTTCCAGAACACTTTCTTCCCTCTCTCCAGCTCCTGACTCTCCCGTAAAGCCGCATCTTCGTTGATGTAGCCTGCCTGATAATAACGCCGAAGCGTATCCAGCACCCGCCGAGCCTCCTCGGTTTCGAAAATACTCACGACCCGAGAACGGGAATCTAAAGACCGCAGCATTAATGGGAGTTCCTTATCAATCACGTACTCGTACCCATATAAAGCGAAGAAGTTATGGGAATCCTTGTCCAGCTCCATCGGCAGATAATCGAATTCCTTCTGCTTGATCATCCGCATCAAGGGTTCAAGCGATTCCAGGGTATTGTACTTCGTAATATCGATGTTATACTTCTTTACCATCTCTTCCGGATACATCCACTGTTGGCGGACCGCTAATTCCTTGTTGGTGGGCACGCCATAAATTCCCCCGTCGTCCATCCGTACCCCCTGCCAAAAAATAGGGTCAATCACATCGTACATATCCTTACCCGTACTGGACAGATAGTCATCCAGCCGCAGCCAGGCCCCACGTTTCACATAAGTCGTGAACTCCGGGGCATAGGCGATATCGAAGGGTGTTCCTGCCGATAACATCGTGTTGAGGCGATTATCGTATTCCTGCCATCCGACCTTGATATAAGTAATGGTGATTCCGATCTTCTTAGACAATACTTCATTGATCTTGTCATTCACCTTCTTCAGGTCCGGATCCGGCTCCCCGATCGTATAGTAGACCAAATTGACCATGTCCTTACGCGGTATCGTTTCCCCTTTGTCAGAGGAAGGCGAACAGCCCATGACAAGTAGGGATAACATGCCGGTTAATGCCAAGCAATGGGCCACACGATTGAACAACGAACGTCGCTGCATCCCATCCTCCTTTCCGCCTGTGGAGCACTAGCTTTTTTTTCGAAGATCCGAAGGGGACATGCCATAATATCCTTGAAAATGCGTGTAAAAGTAATTCAAATTCGCGTAGCCCACGGACTGGGCGATGTTGGCGATCTTCTCGTTCGTAGCGAGAATGCGCTCCTTCGCAAGAAGCATACGGTACGCCATCAAATATTCCGAAAATTTCATGCGGGTTTCTTTTAAGAACAACTGTCCAAGGTACGTACTATTCATGCGAAAACGCTCCGCCACCGATTTCAACGTGATGTTCTGGGCAAACTCCGCCTTCACCATGAGCAGGATACGGTTGGTCAGTTTGGATAACTCCTCATAGGGAATTCCCAGGATCGGATCCGTAGTGTTATCTTTCCTGCTGATCCCATTTAAAGTCCCCTGCAAATCCTCCACAATGATCTTCTCAATCACCTTCTGCAGCTTGGAACGCTCAACGGGCTTTAGCAGATAGTCCTTCACGCCGCAGCGAATCGCCGCTTGGGCATATTCGAATTCACTGTAACCGCTCATTATAATATATTTGGTAGGGAGACGCAGTTCATTGAGCTGATGGATGATCTCATACCCAAGATCAGGGCCGATACATACATCGAAGATGGCGATATCCGGCAATAAATCCACGGATTTGGCGATCGCGTCTTCTTTCGTTTCGCTCGTTTCGATTTGGTGAAAGCCGTATTCCCCCCAATCCAAGGTTCGCTTCATGCCCTCCAGAATCTGCGGTTCGTCATCTACGATCAGAAGCTTATACATGCTGAAGTCACCCCTTTGTGATCCTCACGGTAATCTTGACTCCCGCTTCCTCATTATTCTCAATTTCCATCGCTAAGGCCTCACCATAGAAAAAATGCAGCCGGGTATGCACGTTACGCAGTCCAATACTGCGTACAGGCGTATCATCACGACAGATCAGATGTTGCCTCACTTCTTCCAGACGCGCTTCGGGTATACATTTCCCGTTATCCATAAATTCCAGGATGAACCGTCCGTCCTCTTCCCAACCGTTCACGACGAGTAAATTGAATTCACTGCTTGAATTGAACCCATGAACGAAGAAGTTCTCGGCCAGCGGTTGCATCCAAAATTTGACCGTCTGGAGACGCAATAGCGCCTCATCCACATTGATCTGATAATAGAACCGTCCCGGATACTTCAGCTCCATGATGCTCAGAAACTTCTGCAACAGTTCCAGCTCTTCCCCGATCGAAATAATATTGTCTTTGTGAACGATATCGCGATAGAGAGAACCTAAGGTCGCAATGGCATCCGCCGTATCCACGTCACGGTGAAGCAAAGCCGTGGAGCGAATCGACTCCAGGGTATTGTACAGAAAATGGGGGTTGATCTGATGCTGAAGCGCTTTCATTTCGGTTTCCTGCTGCTTCAATTTCAGCAAATACTCGGTGCGAATATGTTTATCGAGCTCATGCACCATATCATCCAATTCGCGGGCAATCATGCCGTATTCGTTGCGCCGATAGGGAGCGGGGAAACTCGACGTGAAATCCGCCGTCTTCACTCGCTTGATGGAGTGGATGATGTGCCTTAGGAATCTCGCATCGTCACGCATATTGTAAGCGATAAGCAGCAATACGCTAATCATGGCCAACAGAACAATACCTACGACAGCAAATAGGATGCCCGCCTTTTGATGCATCAGGTGAGACAAATCCACGAGAAACACAAATCGGTAATCAAACTTGGTGGAGGTAAAGGTCATGAAGAAGACATTCTTCATCCCCCCTAAGGAGGAATACCCGCTGCTTCGTTTCTCCTCCGTGGCTTTGAGCGCCATCTCCTTGGTCCCATGGTCCATGCCGGAGATCATATACACTTCACCCGAATCGCTAATGGCCGCGGCGATGTCCAACTTATAACCTTGTACTTTCCTGAACAACGGATCGCTGCCGATCAAGAAGCGGAACTCTCCGATTTGACGAGAAATCTGGTTGGGGTCGGACAATTTCTTACGGTACACAAATCCCTTCTCCATAGACTCGCGAAAGATCTCATCCGTGTTCGGCACGCGAAACAGAAAGCTAGGATTGCCATTGTCATCAAACCGCACCACGTTGCTATCGGAATCGGTATGCAGACTGACTTGGGTCAGATCTCCCTTCATGGAACTGTGTAAGAAAGCCCTCATATCTTCCGGGAAAGAGACCAGCGGTTCATTGTATTGGCTATTCTGCAGCCTGCTCGTCTGGTAACCTTCCGCGGTGTTCCCAAGAAAGAAACGAACATCCGTCATCAGGCGATCATTAGAGTAAATTCGCTGCATATAAGCTTCAATTCGATCGGTATCATACTGCAGCTCGTTCTCGATTCGAGCAAACGTGCTGATTGCTTCAGCTCGAGCACCCTCGATCCACTGATACATGAGAACTGCACAGGTCATGATGCCCAGCGCCAAACCGATGGTCACAACAGATATCGTATAGGCAATGAATTTACTTCGGTATATTTTAATCTGCCAAAAGGAGCCCATTCGGCGCCTCCTTTGCCTTGTGTCTTACGGCGCTGATTCCAATGCCATCCTCTGTCCTCATTATACCATCATATTGAAAAGCCCGAACGGTAGATAAATCTACCGTCCGGGCCAATCGAGTGAAGCCTTAGCTCTTATTTAAAGAAGGCATCGATCTGCTCTTGTGCAGCTTTCATGATGGTATCCATTCCGGCCTTTTTCAGTTCTTCGATGATCTGTGGCACCCTCTTCTCCGGATCGGATGCGCCTGTGAGCAATTCATAACGGTACTTATCCCACGTCGCTTTCACGTTCGCTACTTCGGTAGTCAGATTGGTCGTGTCGAGTGAGAAACCGAGCAAGGACGAAGCGGTCGCTTGTTCATTCAGCTTCTGAACTTGTACCCATTGATCTTCCGGAGCTCCTTTGGTTGTCGCCATATTGAAGAAGGTCCCTTGCGTATATCCAGCCAGCGGCCAAGTATCGGAAATACGTTCAATGACTTTCTCGCCGTCCACTTTCACGTAGTCGACGCCCTCTTCACCAAAGGCCAGCATGTTGCGAAGCTTCGGATCGGTATTCACCAGCTCCAGGTATTTCAAAGCTTCCTTCTTATACTTGGAATTGGCCGAGATTCCGTTGAGGGAACCTTGAATCGTTGCCGTCGTGTAGAGCGGTCCGTAAACCTGCGTCATGTCGTACTTCTCGACGCCCTCGTTGATTTGCCAAGTAATGTCCGCCCCTGGGAAGCCTTGAGCACTGAAGAACGCGCGGCCTTTGTCCGCTTCCGGCTTGGTTGGAGCATCGGGATTGATAATGCCATCCTTATACCATTGGTGCAGAATCTTCAATTCGTCCATGACATCCTGTTGTTCCAGAACGGATACCACCTTGCGGGAAGCGTCATCCACCGAAACCCCAATCGGAGGGAATCCCAGCGCAAGATCGTCATACCGGTTAAAGAATCCGTTAAATCCGTCGCCTTGCGTCATCGGCAATGGATAGAAGCTCTTGCCCTCTCCGGCTTTCATGTCGTGGAACGGTTTATCCAGATCCTTCAGGGTTTTGATGTTGTTCAAGTCAATGCCGTATTTCTCAACATACTTATGATCGAACACCCAATATTGGGTTAGAGAGGAGTCCTTATAGGTTGGCACGGAATAAAGCTTGCCGCCGATTCTCGTCCCATCCCATACCTTCTCTGGAATGAACTTATACAGTTCCGGTGTCTCGCTTTGCACCAAATCGGTGATGTCTGCGAGCGCCCCGATGGTCACTTGCTGATTGTATTTGGAAACGTTGGTGAAGAGGATATCGAAAGGTTCACCCGTGTTTACGATCGTGTTAATTTTCGTATCCCAATCGCCCCAGCTTGCCACTTTAATGTCGATCTTCACGCCGATTTTCTCGGCTGTGTATTCGTTCATGGCTTCGATGGCCTTTTCGAAGTTATCCGGAACCTGACCGCCGATCGTCCACCATACCAACGTCGGGATCTCCCCCGAAGTTGTCGGTGTTTCTGTAGAAGTGTTCGTCGAAGAGTCTGGCGAGTTGTTCGCCGACGAAGAATTCGACTTCGAACCGCATGCGGCAAGAACGGACATGAGAAGCATCATAATACATAGGGTAGAGATGAGCTTCAAAGACCTTGTCATAGATATTTCCTCCCTTTTGTGTTCTTAATATACATAAACTGAGACAAGCCCAGTTTATTTCGGATTATCCTTTGACTGCGCCTACAGTCAAGCCGGAGATGAAGTATCGCTGGAAGAAGGGATACGCAAAGGCGACCGGGAGCACAATCACGACAGCCACCGCCATGCGGGCGGATTCTTTAGGCATCGTGGCAACCAGCTCCGCGTAACTAATCCCCAGACTAGAAGCATTCCTTGCCAGCGCGTCCACATTGCTCATCAAGTTATTCAACAGTGCCTGCAACGAATACAGGTCCTGATTGTTGATGTACAACATCGATTGGAACCAGTCATTCCAGTAACCAAAACATAGGAACAAACCTATCGTTGCGATGACCGGTAAGGAGATCGGTAAAATGATCGAGAAGAAAATGCGCAACTGGCCGGCTCCATCGATTTCTGCGGATTCGATTAATCCGTCCGGAATCGTGCTTTTAAAGAAGGTCTTACAAATAATGACGTTAAATGAGGAGACCGCCAGCGGCAGAATCAGCGACCAAACCGTATCTTTCAGCCCCAGTAAATTGGCATTGATATAGTAGCTCGAGACCAACCCGCCGTTGAACACCATTGGAATAAATACGACCCACGTCAGGAACCCCTTCAGCTTATAATTCGGCCGAGAGAGAACGTACCCCATCGAGGTGGTGAGCAGAATCCCCAACACGGTTCCGACGATCGTGACAAAGACGGAGATCCCCAAGGCCTGCAAAATCATCGTTCCCTGCTTCGCGATATACCCGTAGGCATCCCCCGAGAAGGCCGTTGGGATCAGGTGATAGCCGTTCTCCCGAATCGAGTCTTCACTGGACAGCGAGATGGATAAGACCACCAGCATAGGCACAACACAAATCACCGCAAGGAAGAAGAAGAGGAGATGGAGGAGTAAATTCACCCCTTTGCTTGGACGATTAAAGCGATCCAAGCCGCTCTCGTAAACCGTTCTTGTTGCCATAAACGCACCTCCTTAGATCATCGCGCTATCCGAATCGATTTTGCGAACCGTCCAGTTCGCCGCTAGAATCATCAGACAGCCGAGAACCGATTGTACAAAAGCCGCAGCCGAAGCCATGCCGACAGTTGCCGTTTTGAGCTGCTTGTAAACCAAGACATCAATCGTCGTGGCCACATTAAACAGGGAATTGGAGTCCCTCGGGACCTGAAAGAATAACCCGAAGTCCGTGTAGAAGATCCGTCCCACCGCCAAGATGAACATCATCACGATAACCAGTTTCATCAGCGGCAGCGTGATAAACCGGGTTTGCTGCCAGAGCGTAGCGCCATCGATCACGGCCGCTTCATAGTAGGTCTTATCAATCCCGGCGATTGTCGCCAAATAGACGACCATTCCATAACCTAGCCCCTTCCAGATATTCATGAAGATCAAGAAGTAAGGCCAATATTTCGGTTCCATGTACCAGTTGACCGGCTCATTTCCCCAATTCACCAACATTTGATTGAGAATCCCCTTATCGAAACTTAAGAACGCCCAACCCACAGCGGAGACTACAACCCAGGAGAGGAAATAGGGCAGGAACATCATCGTTTGATAGGCTTTCCCGGCCCGGCGGTTGTGGATCATCCCGATCATCAAGGCTAAAGCCACGGGGATCACAATCCCAAGGACGATAAAGATCAAGTTGTACCCGATGGTGTTCCGAATAATGATCCAGGCATCGTTCGACTTGAAGAGGAATTCAAAGTTTTTGAGGCCTGCCCAGGGGCTGTTGAATACATTGCTCAGAAACCCACCGGTTATTTTGAAATTCTTAAAGGCGATAATGATGCCGAACATCGGCAGGAAACTGAACAGAATATACCAAAGGGTCGTTGGCAAGGCCAATAACGTCAGCTCCGTGTCTTGTTTGCGCCAACGCGTGTGTAAGCGCTTTCTGTTTTCCTTCGACTTCATGTTCCGTCACCTCTTTCCTGTGTACTGCTCTGTCTAATCTCATTTTATCGGGAATACAGCGCTTACATCCAGACCATAAACTTGATACTATAGTCAACAAACTTTAGATTTGTACACAAAAATAGCCCGCTCTCGATGAGCGGGCCTGATTTCATACCTATGATGTTATTGATTGCGGATCATGTAATCGAAGGCGCCCAAGGCCGCTGTCGCGCCTGAACCCATCGAAATAATGATTTGCTTGTAAGCCGAGTTGGTGCAGTCGCCGGCCGCAAATACGCCTGGAAGAGTCGTTGCCCCACGGTTGTCGACGATAATCTCGCCCATCCGGGTACGTTCCAGCGTGCCTTCCAGCCATTCCGTGTTCGGCACAAGGCCGATTTGAACGAATACGCCTTCCAGCTCGAGATGCTTCTCTTCACCGCTTTCCCGCTCGATGTAGGTTACTCCGTTCACCTTACTGTCCCCCGTAACTTCCTTCACTTGCGCGTTCTTGATTACGGTGGTGTTCGGCAAGCTGTTCAGACGATCCTGCAAGACAGAGTCGGCTTTCAGCTCAGGCATGAATTCAAGTACGGTCACATGCGATGCCACGCCCGCCAGGTCAATGGCTGCCTCAACACCGGAGTTGCCTCCGCCGACAACAGCGACACGTTTCCCTGCAAACAATGGACCATCACAGTGCGGGCAATACGCCACGCCTTTATTCTTAAATTCTGCTTCGCCCGGTACATTCATGTTGCGCCAGCGTGCCCCGGTGGACAGGATGACCGTTTTGCTCTTCAGGACCGCACCGTTCTCCAGCTCCACTTCGATCAGGTCCTTCTTCTGAAGGCCTTTCGCCCGCTGTGACATCATGATGTCGATATTGTATTCCTTCGCGTGCTCTTCCAGATTGGCCGCAAGCTTAGGCCCTTCTGTATACTTCACGCCAATCAAGTTCTCGATGCCAAGGGTGTCATTCACTTGTCCGCCAAAGCGTTCAGCGACGATCCCGGTACGGATCCCTTTACGTGCTGCGTAAATCGCCGCGCTGGCACCGGCAGGTCCGCCCCCAACGACAAGCACGTCGTAAGGCTCTTTGCCTTCAAATGCCGTCGTATCCGACGAGCCCAGCTTGCCCAGAATGTCCTCGACGGACATCCGGCCGTTACCGAACAGCTCCCCGTTCATGAATACGGTTGGCACCGCCATGATCTCTTTGCTCTCGACTTCATCCTTGAAAGCCGCGCCGTCGATCATTGTATGGGAAATGCCAGGATTCAGAACGCTCAGCAGGTTCAACGCCTGAACGACGTCCGGGCAGTTATGGCAGGTCAAGCTGACGTAGGTTTCGAAGCGGTATTCGCCTCGAATCCCCTTGATTTGATCAATAATATGCTGTTCAACCTTCGGAGGTCTTCCGCTGACTTGCAACAAAGCCAGTACCAGGGAAGTAAACTCATGGCCCAGTGGAACACCGGCAAAGGTGATGCCGGTCTCTTCCCCTACGCGATTCACGCTGAAGCTAGGGGTTCTGGGTAAAGTCGTTTGTTCGACGGTAATTTTATCCGACATGCTGGACAACTCGTGAACGAGGTCCAGCATATCGTTCGAAACCGAGTCGGTTCCGGCACTGACTTTCAGCAGAACATTCCCTTCAAGGAGCTGAAGATATTGCTCTAATTGTTGTTTGATGTCTGCATCCAGTTTCATGATTCTCTCTCCTTAGATCTTGCCAACCAAGTCAAGGCTTGGTTTCAAGGTTGCGGCTCCTTCTTTCCATTTCGCCGGGCAAACTTCACCTGGATGGTTATGAACGTATTGAGCTGCTTTGATCTTGTCGATCAGGGTGCTTGCATCCCGTCCAATCCCGCCAGCCGTGATTTCGATAGCTTGGATCACGCCGTTCGGGTCGATGATAAAGGTACCCCGATCCGCCACGCCTTCTTCTTCGATCAGAACGTCGAAGTTACGGGAAATCGTGTGGGAAGGGTCGCCGATCATAATGTAAGTAACCTTGCCGATCGCTTCGGAGCTATCGTGCCAAGCTTTATGCACGAAGTGGGAGTCGGTCGATACAGAATAGACCTCAACGCCAAGATCTTTCAAGGTAGCATATTGATCCTGCAAGTCTTCCAGCTCCGTAGGGCATACGAACGTGAAGTCCGCTGGATAGAAGCATACAACGCTCCATTTCCCTTTAAAGTCTGCATCGGAAACATCGATAAATTTCCCGTTCTGATAAGCTTGAGCTTTAAAAGGCAATACTTCTTTTCCAATCAATGACATGATTTAACTCTCCTTTTGGCTGTGGTTTGTCTGTTATTTATATTAATTATTATATGCGAACCATTCTCAACGTCAATCTACTTCACCAAGTCTTCACAATTAATATACCCTCATCCGTTGAAACTAATCGTTTGCTATGTAACTTTCACAAATTAATCACACGGCTTTCAGAGGAACTCACTCGACTTTTAGAGCTTACTAGAAAGGATGAATAGGATCAGGGGGCGCAAACCTAAAAGGCTTCGGACCGGAGGTTCGGTCGGAAGCCTTTTTTACGATTCCCTCCTTCGTTTCCGCTTGGACAGAAGGTACGGGCCGATCATCGCTCTGATGATACGGTAACGGAGCTTAAAGGGATAGGGTGCATTCCACCCGTTTTCTCTCAAATAACTAAAGGCCGCACGGTTCCCCCGTCTCGAATTACATTCGCTGCACGAGGCAATCAGGTTATGGGGTAGATCCGAACCGCCTTTGCTTGAGGGAATGAGATGGTCTACCGTCGTTGCAGGAGCACCGCACCATAAGCAGGTGTAGCGGTCTCGCCTTAGGGCGCTCTTCCGATAATCTCGGAATAAGAACGGGTTGTAGAGCAATTGGATGGTCTGCTCGTCCAGCCAGACGGCCCGTTCCCGGTTTACTTCCCGCCAAGCGCGATCCAGCGTGCACGGGGTTAGCTCTCGGCCATCCATATTCAATACGGTGATCACGCTGATCCCCTCCTAGGATTTGATCAGGAGGTCACTCCTTGTTTGATTTTCACATAAGGACGCATCAAATAACTGGCTACTTTCAAGGGATTGATCCGTTTGGCAAAATACAGCTTGTTCGCCAGAGGACCATCCAGCACCCGTACGATTCGATCCAAATCGGCATTGTCGAGCTGTTCCATCGCCCGACGCAGAACCAGCGAATCCTCATAGCTTTGACGCAGGGGGGCAGTCAACTCCTCATACTTGCCTAGACCGCAAAGATCGTAAGCCGCATATACTCCGGTCAAAAGTGCACTATATTGCCCAAATCCCAAGAACGGCATCATGGTGCCAAAGCAATTTCCAACATAGAAGGTGTTGCCGATCCGGGCCCTTTCGCAGATCCCCATCAGGTAATGCGTGATATGAAATTCATCCGTCATGGGAAGAGTCTGCCCTAGTTCGGTTCGAACGGTTTGGTGGAACGGTTCCCAGAGGTCCTGAAGTTTGACTCCCTCATTCGCGGGGATATCGGGGATGCCGATGACCAGGTTCGCTTCTTTCTCCGAAAAAGGAAGGAGATATCCGTACCCTCTCGGAGCAAGGTCGTAATCGAACCAGGTCTTGACTGCGTAGCGATCAAATTGACCTTCGACGGTAGCCCCCATCAAGGATACAGAGAGGTCTTCCCGAAAGTTTCGAGTTTTTTTCGCGTAACCCGCGTCCCCTGTGGCCATGACCACATGCGTATAGTCCGCCAGCAGTTGCTCATAGGTGTTCTCCGATTGAAAATAGATTGGTGAATTCACTTGCCGGCTGAGCTGGGCTTCGAACGAATCTTCTTCTCTCCCGCGGATATTGAGGAAGCCTAACGGTCCCTCCAGGATGGCCTTCTCCCGCTTGGATTGAATCGTCATCTGTTCAATGCTCGCAGTCGGGTGAAGGAACAGTCCGTATTCTTCGGAAAACTTAGCAATGACATCCTGAACCGGCCGTGAAAATATCGAAAGAAGCGCCTCCGCATTCACGAACCGGTCGCCGACTTGGCTCCTTTTCTCAAAGATGACCGGTTCGATGCCGTTACGCTCCAACGTAATCGCGCAAGCTAGGCCCGATAACCCCGCCCCCATAATAGCTACCTTCATACCCCAACCCTCATCTATTCAATAGTTGTAAGATATAGGGTCTCTTATTTAAATTTGAGCATGCACGACTTATGGGTGGGAGTTCATGGGAGGTTTAGGTGTTATAAGATACTAGTTCATTCGTCATCGTCATAAGCTCACTGACCGTCACCAACCGATATCCATCGGCAGTCAGCTCCTCGGTTAGCACCCGAACCGCCTCGATCGTCTGTGCCCGGTCACCATATCCGTCATGGAACAGGAAGATACTTCCGTTCGCCACCGACCGGCGCGTATGCTCCAAGATAAAATCCACGCCGGGTTGGGGCTGCTCCCAATCCTTTGCCTCACCGTTAACGCACCCGATCGAATAATACCCGAACTCCTCGGCAAGCGATAAGATAACCTCATTCACGGCAAAATACGGCGGCCGGAAGCTGAATGCCGGCTTTCCGGTCACCTGGCGGATCCGCTCGTCTCCCAGCAGGATTTCGGCCCGTGCCTCCTCCAGCGTCAAACGGGTCAAATCCGGATGTGAGTAAGTGTGATTGGCAATCTCATGTCCGGCGGCATGTACCTTGGCCGCGATGTCTCCAAACCGATCGATCTCCTGCCCAATCATGCAAAAGGTGGCCTTCCCGTTCACCTTCCGAAAAATCTCCAGCACTTGTTCCGTATAAACGGGATGCGGCCCGTCGTCAAACGTAAAGGCGACCGCCTTCTCCCCGGTCGGCACCCGGTGTACCAACGAACCCTTGGCCATCATCATGAGACCCCTCCGATTCATTTAAGATGCCAGCTAGCCTAGACCAGCGTCAGCACGACGACAGACATCGGCGGCAGCGTTGCCGACAAGCCGTTTTCACTTACCTTCGTAACTCCTTCAAATACGTGCGGTTTCACTGTCTCTGGCTGCTCGAAGGTATTATGCGCATTCCTATCGGCATGCGTCAACACTCGCCCGGTGACCTTCTTGCCCGCCGCTAATCCGCGCAATTGCAGAGTTACGGAAGCTTCCTGCTGCGGATCAACGTTGCACAGGCTAATATCGATCGTGCCGTCCGCTCGTTTTGAAGCCGAACCGCTGATCTGAGGAATCGAATCCTCGCCCAAGCTGTAGACGTCTGCGTCCAGATGAAGGGCAAGCGCCTCGGCGTCCTGGTGAACCTTAAACATCTCGAAGACATGATAGGTTGGGGTCAACAGCATCTTCTCGCCTTCGGTCAGAATCATCGCCTGCAGCACGTTGACGGTCTGCGCAATATTTGCCATATGGACGCGGTCGCAGTGACGGTGGAAGATATGAAAATGCAAACCGGCAACCAGCGCATCCCGCATGGAATTTTGCTGATACAGGAAACCTGGATTTGTCCCCGGTTCCACTTGGAACCAGTTCCCCCACTCGTCCACGATTAGGCCGACCCGTTTCTGCGGATCGTATTGGTCCATGATCGCCGAATGCCGCTTAATCAACTCGTCCATATGAAGCGCTAGCTTCATCGTCTCGAACCACTCCGCTTCATCGAAGCCCAGCGCCGGACGTTTGACTTCAAAACCTCCCGGCACCGTGTAGTTATGCAGGCTGAGTCCGTCCATGTACGCGCCGGCTTGGCGCATCAGCGTCTCCGTCCAGTGGTAGTCATCGACATTGGCGCCGCCGGCGATTTTATAAAGCCGGTTCTCGCCGTAATTTCGGACGTACGTCTGGTATCTGCGGTACTCGTCGGCGTAATATTCCGCCCGCATGTTCCCGCCGCAGCCCCAGTTCTCGTTGCCGACACCGAAATACTTCAGGTGCCAAGGCTTCTCCCGTCCGTTCGCCTGCCGCCAGTTGGCCATCGGCGATTCGCCGTCAAAGGTCATGTATTCGACCCATTCCTGCATCTCCTGCACGGTTCCGCTGCCGACGTTCCCGCAAATGTACGGCTCCGTGCCCAGCAGCTCGCAGAGATCAAAAAATTCATGCGTACCAAAGTGATTATTCTCCACGACGCCGCCCCAATGCGTATTCACCATCCGTTTTCGTTGTTCCCGCGGACCCACGCCGTCCTTCCAATGGTACTCGTCAGCAAAACAGCCGCCCGGCCAGCGCAGCACCGGGATGTTCAGTCCCCGCAGTGCTGCGAGTACGTCGTTTCGAATGCCGCGGGTGTTCGGAATCGGCGAATCCTCGCCCACCCAGATGCCTTCGTAGATACAGCGGCCGAGATGCTCGGCGAAGTGCCCGTAAATATGGCGGCTGATCGTTCCAACGGATTGATCGGCATTGACCGTGATTTTGGCAACCATCCTCTGTTCTCCCTTCATTTCTAACCTTTGACTGCCCCTGCAATCATGCTTTGTTGGACTTGCTTGTTCAACAATAAATAAATGACCACCGTAGGGACGGTCGTGATCATCAGCCCAGCCCCTATGATTCCCCACTGCGTAATGTACGTTCCGACCATCGACATCATCCCGACCGTCAGCGTCTGATAATGCGCGTCATTGATGAAGGTCACCGCAAACATCAGCTCGTTCCAACAGGAGAGGAAGGTGAAGATCGCTACGGTAGCGATCGCGGGACGAATCAACGGCAGAATGATATAAAAGAAGGTTCTGTAAATGCCGCATCCGTCGATCACCGCGGATTCCTCCATCTCGCGGGGAACCCCCTTGAAGAAGCTGCCGAGAATGAATACGGCCATCGGAATGCCGAACGCGACGTAAGGAATAATCAACGACCAGTAGGTGTTCAGCAAATGCAGGTTTTTTAGAACCATAAACAACGGCAACAGCGCCGCATGAATCGGGACCATCATCCCGAGGAGGATCAGCGTCATCGTCAAATTGCTCAGCTTCCAGTTCATTCTCGTGATGGCATAGGCCGCCATCGAGGACAAGATCAATACCAGGATGATGGAAGCCGCCGTGACCCATACGCTATTCACGAAGTAGCTCATGACGTTGCCGTCCGATAATGCCTTGGCATAGTTGCTCCAAAGGAGCTTCTTCGGAAATCCCGCTACATCGCCGCTGAAGATCTCGCTGTTGTCTTTCAGGGAGAAGAACGCGAGCCAAATCAGGGGATACACTTGAACAATCGCCACGAGGACCAAAAACAATTGCAACAGGACCTTCCCAAGGAATGATGGCTTTTTGGGCAACCTTGCTTCTACAGTATTCATCAAACTCACCCCTATTCGGTCTTGAAGAATTTATTGATCAGCACCGTGAAGATCAAGCATTCCAGAATAATAAAGACGGATACCGCACTGCCGTAACCGTACCGGTACGTATTGAAGATCGTCGTGTACATCAAGGTGCTTGGCACCTCGGTCGCGAACAAAGGACCGCCGCCCGTGAGGACATACACCAGATCAAAGACCTTGAAGGCGCCAATGACCGAGAAAACGAGACAGACTTTGAGAATCGGCTTCATTAACGGGATCGTAATCGAGAAGGCGGTTCGGACCCGGGAAGCCCCGTCAATTTTGGCCGCTTCGAGAATATCCTGCGAGATCGACTTCGCCCCGGCATACATCAGCAGCATATGATATCCGACGTATTGCCACAGGGTTGGAATGAACGACGCCACGAGGGCGGTTTTTTTCTGACCTAGCCAATCTTGGGCCAATCCCGAGAGGCCGATGTTGTCCAGCAATGTATTTAAAAGGCCGTAATCCGCATTGTAGATTTTGGACCATAATTGCGCGATCACCACGGTGGAGATCAACACCGGAATAAAATACACCGTCCGATAAAAGCCTTCACCTCTCACCGAGGAAGCCAGGATTAAGGCAAGCAGCAGAGAAATCGGCAATTGAATGAAGATGGATGCTGCCGCGAACAGGAAGGAATTGCGGATGGAATGCAGAGCCCTGGCATCGGTGAACATCTCCACGTAGTTATCCAGTCCGATAAAAGTTCCTTTACCGACGCCATTCCAATCCAACACGCTGTAATAACTCGAGACAAAGATCGGAACCAATACAATTCCGCAAAAAATGAGAAGGGTAGGAAGAACGAATATCGCAATCGCGGTCTTGTTCGAAAACACTGAATTCATCGTAAGTTCTCCTCTCAAAGATCGTGGTCAGGGTTTCCCCTGACCACGTCTGGTTTGAGATGATTCAAGGATTAAAGCGTAAGTTCCGTCGGTTTGAGCTGCGCCATCTGTTTACAGAACTCCTCTGGCGTAATATCGCCAGCCAGGAGCGAGGCAATCAGGTTCTTATGCGTTTCCGCAGACTCGGCCGGAAGAATGTTATCCCACCAGGTAATAAACGAGGTTGCGGTCTTCATAATGTCGGCGGCCGATTGGTCCAGCGAGGACAGGCTTGAGGTGTCCAGCCCATCGATGTTCCAGCTTGGAAGGCCTGCGCCGGCCAGATAACCCTGCGTACCCAACTGCTCGCTCAGATACATCAGGAAATCAACCGCTTCTTTCGGATGCTTCGTCGTGCTGCTGACATAGAACCCGTCTACGGCCCCGCCGAAGATTTCCGTAGCTTTGCCCTTCCCGTCTTCAAACACCGGGAATGGAATGACTTGAACCTTCCCTTTGGTTGCCGAGGACGGATCTTCGATCCCGGCATTCACCCAGTTCGCTTGGAACATCATGGCGCCGCTGCCTGCATTAAATGCGCCCAGCATCTCATCGTAGCTCATACTCAGCATACTGCTGTTAAACGCGCCTACCTTCGCCAGTTCCTGCATCTTGGCCGCGGCGGCAACGAAATCCGGCGAATCCCATTTGGCCGGATCCTTGAAGGCTTCGATCACCGCGTCATTTCCGGCCTGGCGCATTGCGATCATGTCGTACCAGTACATGCCCGGCCAGCGGTCTTTCTCGCCAATCAGCGCCGGCGTGATTCCCGCCGCTTTCAGCTTCTCCACCGCATCCAGCAATTCCGTGTACGTCGTCGGGATTTTGGCTCCCGCCTTCTCGAACAACTCGGTGTTTACGTAAAGGTTGGCAATATGGGTGTAAACGGGCAGCGTATAGATTTTGCCGTCGGTTTCAATGGCTTCTGCCATCCCCGGCGCCATCTTCGATTTGATCTCATCGGTCAGATAGCTGGAGATTTCCAGCACGTTTTCGGATTCGATATAAGGCTGCATAAAGCTTCCGCCACCCATGCCGTAGAAGAGGTCTGGCGCTTCGTTAGCCGCCAGTGACGTTTTGATTTTCGTCTTGTACTGTTCGCCGGTTGTACCGGTCCGTTCAATTTGGACGTCGGGATGCTCGCTGTTCCACTTCTCGATGATTTGCGGCAGCAATTTCGCCGACGGGTCCGTGTTCCCTACCGATTGGTCCCATAGCGTCAGCTTGATGGAACCGCTTCCACTTCCGTCCGAAGACTTCCCTTCGGAAGAATTGGACGAACAGGCTGCCAAGCTACCCGCTAGACCTAACGCAAGGACGATACTCATGGATCTTTTTAACAACGCTTTCATCTCTTTGACCTCCCAAATAGATTCGATGCATCTACCGTTATTTTAGGAAAGATCCCCCGGGACCTCCATTCATAAAACCTGCATCCCCTTATAAAATTCAAGCATTCCTCACTCGTCATCAGGCGTTACGGTACTCATTCATGGATCGTCCGGTCGCCTTCTTGAAGAGGATACTGAAATAATGCGGATCTGTTATGCCTACCCGTTCGCCAATCTCATAACCTTTGAAATCCGTGGTTTTCAAAAGGCATTCCGCTTTCTTCATACGCAAGTTGGTCAGGTACTCTACGAAGGTCTGACCCGTTTCCTTCTTCATGAGCCGGCCCAGATGGCCCGGACTGACGAAGAAGACCGCTGCGGTACTGGCCAATCCGACCCCGGGATCGCCCAGGTTCTGTTCCAGATACGCCTGCACCTGATGGATCAGGTTCCCTTCCTTGGCTTGTCTTTTCGCAGAAATCGCCTTGGCAACCTGAAGGACGTAAGGCTCCAACGCTTGAACCAACTCCGGTAAATTATCGGCCGTAATGATCGACACCAGCGTCTCTGTGTCTAGTCCCTGTTCACCGTCTAGCTGCTGCTCCATCGCCGCGTGTTGGCATTCATGAATCACGTCCATCGCCGCCATCCGAAACTGGGACACGCTAGAGAAGGATACGTCAAAGATTTGCTCCAGCATCTCCGCGGCGCGATCAGAGGAACCGACGCTGATGTAGAATTGCAGTTGCCTCAATAGCTCCGGGTTAGATCGGTACGTTTCCTCTCTGCTGTCTACCATATCCTCATAGCAAATCACCTGGTTATTCCCAACGAACGCTTTATAACGGATCGCGTTGCAGGCTTCCTTGTATCCCAGATGGCCTTCCTGTAAGCTCTGGCGCTTCCGCCCGACTCCAATGTTGACCATGCCTTTTGGAGCATGGATTAATCGGTTGAGCAACGCTTCACAGATCCCAGCTAGATCTCCCTCTGGACGAAAAGAAATCAAGACAAACTGGTTTCGAGTATCCGACAGCATGGTGACGAAGGGATCTCCCTGAAAGAACAGCTCCATCTTCCGCTTGCACGCCATCCCAAGCAAAATCAACTGCTCCTCGGTGTGTTTCTCCGCTATCGGGGTAATTTCGACAACGGCAATTTGGTAGGGAGCTTGCTGCCGGAAGGCGGGCAACTGAAAATATTCGGCTTGCTCCCGGATTTCTTCCCGGGAAAGCGTCCCCTGTAACCACTGCAGCAGGAACTTCTCCCGGAGATAAGGAAGATTCCGAGCCAACTCTTCCTTCAGTCTCGTAAGTTCCCCTTCCCGGGATCGTTCCTCCTCGATCTTCCGTTTCAGCTTGCTGGTGACATGCAGCAGTTCCGCCGCCCGAATCGGTTTGAGCAGGAAATCGAACACCCCGATTTTGATGCTTTGCTGCGCATATTCAAACTCGTCATGGCCGCTTACGACGACAATTTTGATCTGCGGATGCTTCTCCAGAACGCTTCGGCTAAACTCGATCCCGTCGATGTTCGGCATGTAGATGTCGGTGAGGATGACATCCGGTTTCTGCTGCTCCACCAACTCCATCGCCTCCTGGGCATTCGGAGCTTCCCCAACGATCTCGAAGCCTTCCTGCTCCCAATCCATGCGCATACGAATCAAATTCCGGATCAAATGCTCGTCGTCAACGATGAGAACTTTCAACTTTTCCATGGCGCATCTACTCCATTCGGTAGAATTAATGTGATCGTTGTCCCTGACCACGGTTCACTTTCGATGTGGAATACGTCTTTATCTTCATAAAAAATACGCAAGCGCTCCATCGTCCCCCATAAGCCAAAACTCTTGATTTGACCTTGTCTTTCCGTGAACAGGATTTGCTCGATCTCCTCCCGCGACATGCCGATGCCATCGTCGGAAATCGACAGGATCACCGATTCGTCCACTTGCTTGGCGGTGATCCGTATGACCCCTTTCGTCCCCTTAGGCCGAATGCCATGGTAGAGTGAGTTCTCTACCAACGGCTGAAGCACCAGCTTCGGAATCGGGATTAGGTCGCAGCCCTCCTCCACCTTGAACCGGGCCTCAAATACGTCCGGGTAACGCACGCTCTGGATGATTAAGTAATTCCGTACGATCTCGATTTCTTCGCCAACGGTAATGACGTCTTGCCCTTTGCTCACACTCAACCGATAATAGCTCCCCAGCGCCTCGATCAACTCACATACCTGTTCGTTCTCTCCGGATAGCGCAAGCGACGTGATCGAGTCTAGCGTGTTATACAAGAAATGGGGCTTGATTTGGGATTGAAGCGCATTTAACTCAGCTTTGCGTATCGTCTTCTGCTCTTCAATGACGCGCTTCAGCAGCTGATCAATCTGTTCGATCATCCGATTGTATCCGTTATATAGCTGCTCCAGCTCGAAGCTGCTCGGCTCCGTAGTGACCTTCATGAAATTGCCGCTAGGCGCTTTATTCATCGCCCGAAGCAGCTTCTGAATCGGTTTAATGATACTGCGTGAAATCACGAAGGAGCTGACAAAGAAGATGGTGCCGTTAATAATCAGCAAGACCAGCGTCAACACCACCAGCGATTGGTTACGCGACTCCGTGGAGTTGTGCGGCGAGATGCTCACAAATTTCCAGTTGTAAGCTCCGCCCGACAGATAGGTCACGGTATATTTCAGGGAACCTAAATTCATGGATAAGGAGCCTGAATCCTTTTGCTGAAACTTTTCCTCCAACATTGCCCTGTTCGTTTCGAGCAGTTCATGCAGAACGGCGCTGCCTTGCTCGTCCGTTGCATCCGCTACAATGGTCTGATTGTTCTCATCCAAAATGGCGATTTGCAAGGAGCTCCCATTTTGCAGATTCGAATAAGCCTGAACCAAAGCGTCGTCCTTGATATCTATGACCAACACCCCGAGAGGGGCCGTATTGTCGATGTCGCGAATCAAGCGTATAAAAGAGACGATATTGCCATCGGCGGCGTCCGCAGGCCCTCGTCGATTATCCAGCCTCAAAATATATTTTCCTTTATTGCTCACCACTTGGTCATACCAGGGGGCATCCTTGATATCCACCTCCATGTACGTTGGCAATTCTTGAGTTGCGACGGTGAAGCGATGCCCGGCATGGTCATAAATGTGCACGGAGTCGATGATCGGAACCGCTTGCATAAGATTGTACAGATAGGAGCTGACCTTCGACTGGGTTTGCAGATTCGCGTATACATCTCCCTGCCGGAGCAAGTTCTGCAAATTGCGATCCGAGAAGATCATTTTTGAATAGTTGTTGACGTTCTCAATCATTAAATCTACGTTTGTCCTTATGGACGTCACCGTTTGCAGCGAGGCCTCATTGATTTTCTTCTGGGCCGAATTGGCTGCCATTTGGTCCAGTACCATATAGCTTAAACCCACTGTAAACAAGATCACGAGAAAATAAGCAAACGGAATCTTAAAAGCTAGCTTTTTCGGCTTGCCGTAACTTAAAGATCGTATGCTCTTCACCAACCGCGTTTTCACTGTCCGGTCCTCCGCTTCCTGTGCCTTAGAATCCCACAACCTTCATTATATCGATAGATGGCCAAGCCAAACAATTTGAAAACACAACCGGAAGTAGGGAAAAGATTAGACGATGCGGCCAAAAGGCCCCCTGTCGCACCAGGACAAGAGGCCTCTCGGCTCAGCAGTTACGCCTTTCGTTAGGAATCTATTTGAACAGGTCCGGCAGAATATCGTAGATGTACTGGTTCACCCAGTTCCAGGCGTGCGTGCCGCCATCGCCTACAATAAAGTAGAAATTCCCCTTGGTCGTATCCGACGAATAAATGAAGGTATCGGTGAGTTGCTTCATCGCATCGATCTGAGGCTTCAAGTTCGGATAAGCGATATCCAAACTGCCCGTGGCGCTGAAGATATAGTAATCCTGCGGTTGAAACCCTGCGTCCTTGACGACTTTGGCTAGGTATTCCGCCGTTTCCTTCGGTTTGCTGCCTCCGCCTCCTTGGCCCAACGCCCAGCTATCCCCGCTTAACGGCAGGTAATACTTGAAATAGTCGAGGTTATGGATGAAGGTATACCATGTCGTCACCGAGCCCATAGAGAACCCGCCAAACGCCCGATGCGCGCGGGAGGCCTTCAAATCGTCCAAGCTGGCGGATTTCGCATAGGTATGATACTTCGTTTCCACCAACGGCACAATGGTCTGGATTAATTCCTTGTGGAAGAGAGCCGTATCGTTTTTCCCGCCGTAGAAGGTTGGGGTTACCACGATCATCGGTTCAATGTCGCCGTTTGCGATCATATGGTCGATGATTTTCTTCAATTCCTTGCTTTGGCCGGGGCCGCCGAAGATGAGATTCTCATTTTCCCCGCCGCCGTGCATCAGATAAAGCACATTATACTGCTTCGTGGAATCGGACGCGTCGTAACCGTACGGAAGATAAACGTTCAGCTTCTTCTCATCCATTCCGCCGGTTAAGTTCGGCGTCTTGTACGTTAAGCTCTCGATCGTCCCCGGTTTGGCGCTCTCGGTTCGGTAGGCGTCCGGAACTTCCTTGAAATATTTCTCGTTTGCGGCTTCCTCCGTCATCTCCAGCTTGCTAACCGCAGCCTGGATCGCCGCGTATTGCTCATCGAGTTGGGGTTGAGTGGCCTTTTTGTCGTTCAGAACGTTGGCGGCAACCACCTTCATCAGGGCGTCCTTCACCACGGCTGGATTTTGATATAGCGTAAAGTCCAGCTTCAGCGTGCTCTTGATCAGATTCAGAAGGTCGTAGGGATTAACTCCGCTGACATCCCCCTTAGTCTTGCCCGTGAGCACGATTTCGGCGAATTTGCCCGTATCGTTCCAGGCGTTGCCCGTTGAATCGAATAGATTCAAGGTCCCGATTCGATTTGCATCCTTCGCGTCGTTGATTTGCAATTCGAGGCCCATTACCTTTCCGTTCTCGGGTTTGGATTGGAGGGCAACCCGGGCTTCGATGACATATCCGCCGTCCACTCGTTTCGAAGCCGTGAAGAACCGCTCGACTTTACCGTTGTCCACGGATTGGGCGTTCTCAACATTGACGCGGAAATGCAAGTCGTCTAGTCCGTATTCCTGCGTCTTGTCGTGATTCTCGTCCAAGAAGATCTCCAAGGAATCCTGCATGTAAGGAGTCACCGATTCGGTCGAAAGATGCTTATCCTTGACTTCAACCAGGACATACAGGGCGCGGTCATCCCACAAAGCCTTGAAAGTGGCGGAGGCCTCTGCTTGATCCGAAGCAAATTTAGGTGTAACCGCTTGCACTTTGCTCCAGACTTTGTCGATGTCGCCGTCAATCACGGGCGAACCGAAGTGGGCCGCCATTCTGCCCTGGGCATCCAGCCCGCTCTTGTCTCCCGGTGCAGGCTTTCCTGGGTTCGGTGCCGCGGAAACCTCGGTCCACGAACCAGGAGCATTCGCAAACACCAAGGATACGCCGATCAACATCATCATAAAGGATTGCAGGAACAGCTTCGTATTTCTCTTCAACAAGTTCTCCTCCTTCAACCGGTATGGGTTCTGGGTGGTTCCTCTGTTTTCATACGATACTTTCGCCGTTACCAACGCCCGAAAACAGCCTTCAGCCAACACACCCCCATACCGCCAGGTTTAGAAGCGCTTTCATAATTAACCTCCTTTAAAGGAAAATGAGTTTCACCCCTATTTTAGGGAGAGCGGGGCGATGACTACATTCATAAATCGAGCATTGGCTTTCAAAATTCGAACATCTATAGGGAGAACCAACGGAATCTTCCCCTCGTTCCTTTGTCACAAAAACACCCCGTACCTCGTCTTATGATTAAGGCCTAGTATGAATAGGTTATGAAACCGAGAAACGATAGGAAGTGAAACCATGAAGGAACTGTACGAGGAATATAATAGACTGCTCTTTAAACTCGCTTATCAACTGACCGGATCCGTCACGGATGCGGAGGATGTCGTACACGACGTATTTCTGAAAATCGCCGATGTGCCGCCAGAGAAGCTGACGGAACCCAAAGCTTATCTTTGCAAGATGGTCACGAACCGTTGCCGGGACCTGTATAAATCGGCACGCCGAAAACGGGAGCAATACTATGGGGAATGGCTTCCGGAGCCGCTGCACAGCCTGCATGACGATGCGATGGAAGCCGTCGTCCGTGATGACCTGCTGTCCTATGCAATGCTGGTTCTGCTTGAAAGGTTATCTCCAACGGAACGTGTCGTGTTTGTGCTTCGAGAGGCGCTTGGCTTTGACTATCAGGAAATCGCCGAACTGGTGGAGAAAAGCGAAGTGAACTGTCGCAAACTGCTCAGTCGAGCCCACGCAAAAATGGGGATGACTGCGGATCAACTCGTTCCCCAGGAGGGAACCGCTCCCGAGCTCGTCCATCATTTCCTTAACGCGCTCAAACAAGGGAACCTCGATCAAATCTTATCCATTCTGGATCAAGAGGTTGTCCTTGTCGCCGATGGAGGAGGCAAAGTCTTGGCCGCTGCCAAACCGATCTTTACCAGAGATCTCGTTGCCCAATTCCTGCTGGGGCCGTTCCGGCAAGCCACCACGATCGATGGAATCCAATTCGAGGTTGCTCGGGTGAATGGACAGCCGGCTTTTCGGATTCGATCGGAGGAAGGGATTCATTCCGTCGGAATTTTCCATGTGGAGAACGACCAAATCCGCAACATCTATCTGGTTAGAAACCCGGATAAACTAAAACATGTCGAGGAATGAAACGAAGCACCAAGAGCCCCTAGGGATTCTTGGTGCTTCTGTTTTTTTACGTCGAGGCTTATCGCTTAGCTCAGTCCGGCTTTCGTCAAACCGAAGGCGGCGTCGGCAGAACCCGGTACGGTCTTGAAGGCAACGTTAACCCGGTTCCAGGCATTGATCGTCATGATCGAGAACGTGAGATCGGAAATCTCTTTTTCGGAAAATTGCTCGCGAACCCGATTATACATCTCATCCGGCACGCCATGCTCCGGCAAATGGGTCAGAATCTCGGTCCAGGCCAGGGCCGCCCGTTCGCGGGGGCTAAACAGCGTTGATTCCCGCCAAATCGAAATGTGGTACAGGCGCAGCTCGCTTTCACCGTGGATTTTCGCCTCCTTCACGTGCATATCGAAGCAAAATCCGCATCCATTGAGTTGCGAGGCTCGGATGTGAACGAGGTGGCGAATCTCCTCCTCAATGGAGCTTCCCTTCTCAGCCCCGCTGAGTTCCATTAATCGGTTGAAAAATTCCGGGGATTGTTGCATGTAATTGATGCGTTGTGTCATTGTTCATCTACCTCCCATTTTTGATCAAGCACGAAAATATAACGACGAGGCGATTCATTCTGTGACAACATCAACATCAGAAAAAAAAGCAGCTGAGCCGAGAGCTTCTCGTCAGCTGCCAAGTCTTCACTAAATCCCGCGTAAATTCCATGCGGAAAGGGAACTCATCGCCACGCTTGGTCCCTGTACAAATAACCGAACCCCCTCACTATCCTCGCGAAGAGGATACACTCGGCCCGTCAAGCAAAGTTCTTCATTGACGAACACTTCAACAATGGAGTGGTCGATGAAGAGGTGAACTCGAAGTTGTTTGTGCTGCTGCATATCGTAAAGGGCCGTGAGTTCCCAAGCGTGAACGCCCGCCGCTTGACTGGATCGGGAACGGTCCAGTACGATCCGTCCTCCCGCTACATCGAACTTCAGGGTAGTTTGTTCTTCCCCGTCCGGCGAACGGAATACCTCGAAGTCAAACAACGTTTCCGAACCGGTCAGCTCAAACTCAGCGATGATCTCGACGGCTTTACCTTTTGTCTCTAGCTTATGATGGCCTTGCGTCCAGACCGTCTTCAGAAGCTCATACGGATTCTCCCTTAACCCCTGGAGTTCCGCGACCGGTTGAAAGCGCAGGGTGTTCGTGTCTGGGCGGAGCTCCACGGTTCTCGGGATCGACTGCACCCCTGACCATCCCTGGATCTCCGTCATCTCTCCGCGGGCGTTGTCGGGGAGCCATCCCCACAGAATACGCCGGCCGTCCGGAGCAAGCATAGATTGCGGTGCATAGTACCCTTCCCAGCCGCCATGATCCACGAAGCCCTCCTGCTCTTTCATAAACCGGAGATCGTCCCCCATAGATCCTAAAAGATACTTCACCTTGTCGCTTGGCGAGTAGATCAGAACCATTTTGTCTTGCAGGCGGAAGGCGTTCGGGCATTCCCACAGGTTTTCCTCCCCCGTATGCAGGAGATGCAAGAAGGTCCACTCCTGCAGGTTCGCCGACTCGTACAATAACACGCAGCCTTTGCCTTCCACGCTTCCTCCCAGCACCATCAGCCAGCAGTCTCCCTCTTTCCAGACATAAGGGTCTCGCCAATCCCGTACGGTCAGATCCTTGCCGTGGATATCCGAGGTTAATACTGGATTTGCCTCGAACTTTACCCAAGTCAACAGACCATCGGGGCTGGTGGCCATCCATTGCTCCGCGCCGGTCTCGGCATTCCGCTCGCCCTCACCTACGCTGGTATAGAACAGGGTCGGCACGCCTTGATCATCGATCACCGCACAACCGGAGTAGCAATGCACCTCGCCAAGCTCGGTGGACGGCGCCAGCGCGACCGGCAGAGGCTGCCAATGCACCAAATCCGTGCTCACCGCATGCCCCCAGTGGATCGTCCCCCACTGATCCCCATGCGGGTTGTATTGATAGAACAAATGATATTGGTCTTCGTGATAAACAAGTCCGTTCGGATCGTTCATCCAATTCGCAGGCGGGGTAAAATGATAAATGGGCTTGCCTAGGGTCATGTCACATTCCTCCATTTCACCGGGATCCTAACGCGAAGTCATCGAAGGCGGGGCATCCTCCGGGGAGCTTCCCCATGCCTTGTTCGGCCGCGGCCCCATCTCCAGCACAAGCTGTCCTCCGCTCATCAAGTCCTGATGGGTAAGCCAAGGCCGCGAATGCGGTTGCCCGTTTAAGACGGCGGATTGGATGTACTTGTTCGCCTTGGAGACCTGACGCGCTTCGATGACAAACGTTTGACCCTCCCCGACACGGAGCGTCGTCTTCTCGAAGATCGGGCTGCCGATATCATAGACGGGCCGCCCCGGGCACACCGGATAGAAACCCATCGCGCTGAATACGTACCAGGACGATAGCGAACCGATGTCATCGTCCCCGCACAGACCGGCTGGCCCGGCGTTGTACATTAGGTGTTGGATATCGCGTACGCGCCGCTGCGTTTTCCAAGGAGCCCCCGCGTAATTGTATAAGTACGGGATATGAAAGCTGGGTTCGTTGCCGTGGGCATACATTCCGATCAGTCCCGACATATCGGGAAATTGCCCGAGAAACCAAGGCTTCTCCATCGTGTACTGCTCCGTAAACAACGCGTCGAGCTTTTGAACGAAAGCTTCTCTCCCGCCCATCAGCCGGATTAATCCCTCCACATCGTGCTGCACATGGAAGGTATAGATCCAACTGTTCACTTCGGCAAAATACCCCTCCCCGGCAAATCCGCCGGACAGCTTCGGATCAAACGGCTCAACCCATTCCCCTTCCGCCGTCTTGGGAGCCATCAGTCCGAAATCAGGGCGGAACAGGTGGCGGTAGTTGCCCGCGCGTTGAAGGAAACGCTCGGCTTCCGCTTCCCGCCCCAGCTTACGGGCCACTTGGGCGACGCACCAGTCGTCGTAAGCTCTCTCCAGCGTAACGGATACGGATTGCCGGCGGTGCCAGGGATCGACCTCCGGCACCCATTCGTCAACGCCCACATCGGGGACCCAGGTAATCTGATTCGGCATTTTCTCCATGACGAGGTCCCAGAGTCGTTTTCTCCACTCGTCCGGATCCGCGACCTTCGCATCCTCCCTTACGGAGAGTGCCGGGAACCACCCTTGTTCGTGGTACACCCGGTCCAATTCCGTAGCCAGCACCGTCCGCCAGGGAATCAGCGACATTTCCGTCGCATCCTTTAGCATGCCTTCATAGGCCTTCTCAACCTGGATATCATCCAGTCCCTTGGCACAAGCATCGGCAATAAGCGAAGCGGCATGATGGCCGATCATGACCGCATGATCCCCCCCAGGATGGGGAAATTTCGGCAACAACCCGCCCTGTTCGTACATTCTGACCAACGAGTACACCATATCCTCAAACACGCGCGGTTCGATGAGGCTTTGCAACGGGCGGGCGCAGCGATACGTATCCCAAAGCTGGTCATGCGTGTAAAAATCCCGTCCCTCCGCCTTGTGAACGCGTCCGTCGAAGCCACTGTAATACTGTCCGTCTTCCGTAATATTCCGCATCCGTTGTAGCGTACGGTACATCGCCGTATAGAAAATCGTCCGTTCTTCCTCCGTCCCGCCTTCCACCTCGATCGCGGAAAGCGCGCGGTTCCAAGCCTCGCGGGCCCGGGAAACGGCAGCGTCGAAATCCCAGTCCGGCAGCTCTTGCTGTCGGTTCTTACGGGCTTGCTCCTGGCTGATGTAGGAGATGCCTACCTTCAACTCGATCGTAGCTTCCCCCTGCGGCGATCCGTAGGCTAAGTAGGCTTTGGGGCCGTTTTCGATAAAACCAAATGACGACGTTGCCTCTCTCATTTCCAAGCTAAAATAGCAAACATATCCTTTATGGGCACGCTCCCCTTCGATCACGCGGCCATCGTGCTTGAGAATTTGCGTAGTATCGCCGCCATCGAGGATGACATGGACCGGCCCGGCGGAATGGAAACGAAAATAAGCGCTGCGCTGAGCCGCTGTCATCTCGGCATCGATCTCATGATCCTCCAGAAAGGCGCGATACTTATAGGGCCGGGCCTCCTCCAAATCATGATCGAAGATAGAGGCATGTGCTTCCGGGCGATCGGACAAAGGGCTGCCGGAAACCGTCACCGATGCTGGTCCGAAGGAGAATCCGAAATTTTTGTCCGCCAAATACTTGTCTCCGATACCCGGCGTGGTGACCGGATCGATCTCCATCATCCCATGAGGAAGCTGAACGGTTGGAGACGTGGACCACGTTTTGTAGGACAATGTCCCGATATTGGTATTGACGTACGATGCCCAATCCCGATCCGCACGAGCGGTTGTATTCTTCAATTTTATCCCTCCCAAAATGATATTCCTATTTCAATTATATATAATATATTCATCATAACATATAGTACAAAAATTTTAGCGTCAATTACGATTTCTCTTAGGGGCTTCCTCCCTCTTAAAAACAGAAAAGCGACCTTTGCAGGTCGCTCGCTTTTGAAATTGCATGAAGGCTGGGAATTCGAAGGAGAATCGACAAGCGTGGGTTATCCTTCTATCATTTTTATCATTCTGCCAATGACCATCACCGCCTCCGCCCGGGTTGCCTGGACTTGGGGGCGTATGGTGCGGTCAGGATATCCGGAGAAGATCCCCTCCTCCGTCACGGCTTGGACGGCATCCTTCGCCCAACTCGAGATTCGTTCCCCGTCCGCGAAGGACAGAACGCTCTTCGGCTTCTCTAAATGCAAGGCGTTTGCCGCTATCACGGCCATCTGCTCCCTCGTAATCGGCTGGTCCGGTGCAAAGAGTGTGTCGTCAATCCCCCGGATGACCCCGTTGGCGTAGGCGATGGAGATTGCCGACCGTGCCCAATGCTTCTCCGTGTCGGCAAACGTTTTATCCCCCGCCGCTTTCCATGCCATCGCCGAGTTCAGGATCGAAACGAACTCTGCCCGCGTAATCGGACGGTTCGGCCGGAAGGTGCCGTCCGGATACCCGCTGACGATCCCGCTCTCCGTAAGATGCCGGATCGTTTCCTCAGCGTAGTGGCCTTGGATATCCGTTAGTTCGACCGCTGGCTCTTGGATCTCAAGCGTTCGGGAGAGGGCCGCAAATTTCGTAAAATGATCGGTTGTGCCGCTGACGGTGCCGTTTTCGTAGTCAACGAGCAGATCGTTCAACGCAACCCATTCCCCCGTCTCCTCGTTCAGCCAAACTAGCAGGATCTGTTTGCCATCCTCCTGCTTCACGTCGGCGTTCAGACGCAGTTGGATGGTCACAGGGACAAGGAATTTCCCCGGTACATTCTTCTTAAAATCGAGTACCCGGCTAACCAGACGTTCCTGATCGGACAACGGCAGGGCACTCGTATCTGTGATCTCTTCGATCGTCACCTGGAACGGGCGATCCAGCGCACCTGCCGGAAACCGGATTTCCCCTCCAGTGAACTTCGCTGTGCCGCCAGCAGCTCCGATCGGATATACGTTGTTCGGCAACGATGGCGCTCCGCTGTTAGTAGAGGACGTATTGCCGGGCGATGGCGCCGGGTTATTGCTTCTCTGGACCAGCCGGAACCGCTGGGACGTTGCCGTCTTCTCGTTCCCCGTCTGATCTGCCGCTCTCACATGCAGGTACCAATCGCCGTCCGCTCCGCTCTTCGTCAAATTAGCGCCACTAACGAACGATACCCAGCCATCCGTTGGCGAAGCGGGATCCGTTGTCCATACATATTGGAGCGATGAAGCATCGACTCCGCTTCCGGTATCCCCTACCGTCGTCCGGGTTGAAGCCGAACCCTCCGCGACTTCCCGCCCGTTCGGGGAGAAATCGATAGTAGGAGGCGTTTGATCGATCCTCACCTTCATCTCTTCGGACAGACGATGTCCAGCTTCATCCTCCACTTCGAAAACAACTCGATGATCCCCATCCCCGGTGATTTCGATTGGCGTCCCGTTCGCATACGCTTGCGGCAATCCGCCATCCACCGCATAGGTAAAGGAGACGATCTCGCCGAATCCCGCCGCAGCGTACACACTGACGGTAACGCTCTGGTTCGTCCAGTCCCCTTCCCCATAAGGACTGCCATCCGCTTGAACCATCTCCGGGGTCAAGGTCAGCCCGCTGGCGCTGATTTTCACCGTACGCCGTATCGTCGTTTCCATCCCCGCCGAATTAGCCGCCTTGAAATCGAGGACATGTACGCCGTCATCCCGAAGCTCAAGGCTCGACGTGTACGCCGTCCAGGTATCCCCGCCATCCAATGAATAAACGAACTCGGTGACGTCTGCAGAATCTCCATAAACCGAAGCGCTCACCGTCACTGGCTCGTTCGTCCACGTTCCGTCTAGATATTCGTCCCCATTTGACGTGGTCATCGTAATCGTAATCGCCGGCGGCCAAGGTTGATCTGCCACACTAAGCAGCGGATGTCCCGCCAGATCAGAGACATTTCCCACATTCGCGTCATAGGACAGCTGGATGTCCTGTCCGCTATGCAGCTCCTCGCCGACCGTCAACTCTAAGGTTTTCGCTCCGGTTTTTACGGTATCAAGAACCCCAATTCCAACACCGTCTACGGATACGAAAAACCCTCCCGTTGCAAGCAGGTTTACCTCTTCATCCAAAGTCACCACAAGGTGATTGGGAACTTCGACTTGTAGGTTCACGATCGCCGGGGGAGCGGTGTCAATGCCGAGATTCGCGGCAATGCCTTGCAAGGCAGGATACGATTTCCCTTCCTCGATCGTCCAGGTCCCATTAAAATCCCACGTCTCGAACGTGGATTTGCTCTTCATCGCTGCAGTCGGCTTCCCGCCTCCATGGCCCGTTGTTGCAGCATCATAATATCCCGCAGTGACGCTGGAAGTCGGGCTGAAATCCCGGCCTACCAACCCTCCGATTTCGGAACCGGAGCCAGGGACATTCCCTGCGGCATAAGCCCGATTGACCGTTCCGACATGGCGTCCGATCAGACCGCCGGTTTCGGAGCTCCCCGCAACGGAACCGGTGGCATAAGCATCTTCAATTAAACTCCCCAGATCGGCACGGCCCACCAGGCCGCCAACCACCATCCAGCCGGAGACATCGCCTCCCGCGAACGATTTCGTGATGACGCCGGGATACATATTACCCACCAGGCCCCCGACTTTCTCAATGCCGCTTACGCTGGCTGTCGAATAGGACAACTCGACAGTTCCCCCGCTCATATCCCCGATTAAGCCGCCGCTGGAGTATCCTCCGTTGATGCGGCCGCCCTCTACCCCAATGTCGTGCACGCGGCCTCCAACGCCGAGACTCCCAATCAACCCGACCTGGACGGTTCCCGGGCGGTTGATGAATAAGCCGCGAACCGCATGCCCTTGGCCATCGAGCTGCCCGGTAAATGGGCCGAGCGTCGCATCGCCAATCGGCGCGAAGCCCGCCCCATCCTCGTCGCTCGTGGCCCACATATCGGCACGGCTATCGTCCGTGAACACCGTGCCGAAATCCATATCGCTTACCAGCGTATAATCCGCCGTCAGATCCATCGCCATCAATTGGAGTTGATGGGCGTTACCGACAACCTGTGACCATTCCGCCCGAAGGAAAGGCCGCGTTGAACCTTCCATCATGAACCAGTCCGCCGTGAAATCCAACCCGGTGTAGCTCGCTTGGCTCAGCGCTTGTGCGGTTGTTAGGCTTGTCGCGTCACAAGAAACCTTCTCGTAAGGATAATTAAAGTAGCCGCACCCATCTGCCTGCCCTGAAGTCTCTTCATCCCAGTAGTTACCTTCCATAAAGGTGCCGTTATTGGAACCAAGCACACCGCCGACATCACCTGCGGGAGCAGTAACCTGACCGGAGGCATGGGACTTACCGATATAGCCATCTACCGCCATGCCGACCAGTCCGCCAACGATTTTGTCTCCGCTGACAGACCCGATGTTATAGGATGTGCTTAAGATTCCACCAGACAGATACCCCACCAAACCGCCTATGTAATTACCACTTCCATGAACCGTGCCGGCAAAATAGGATCGACTTAACTCCCCCCCTTCCTTCAGCCCGATAAGTCCGCCAACCGTGTCATTTCCTTCCACATGACCGGTCGCATACGATTTCGTTACCGTTCCATCGCTGCGTCCTACCAATCCTCCGACATTATTCGTTCCGCTGACATTCCCCGTAGCGTACGAGGCGAGAATCTGGCCGTATTCGTAACCAACCAGCCCCCCAACCACTCCAGATCCCCATACATCGACCCCGGCATGGGACTGCTCGATCGTCCCGTTATTGTTCCCTGCCAGTGCGCCGGTAGAGGTGCCGCCCGTGATGGTACCGCCCTCCATCCCTAGATCTCGAACCATGCCTCCCGTGCCAATCATTCCAAACAGCCCCACCCCATCCTGAGACGGCCGATTGATCGTCAGGTTACGGATGACATGACCTGCCCCGTCTAACACCCCCGTGAACTGCGTGGAGCTGTCCCCGCTGCCTCTTTCCCCAATCGGCATCCAGCCCGCTCCGCCGTCCCAACCCGCCGTCGCCGACGCATCGATATCCGCGCCAAGCCGATAGTGGGCCGTCAAGTTGCCCCGTACTTCATCAAGCTGATCCAGCGTCGTGACGATAAACGGATCCCCCGCCGTCCCGTTTCCCGCCATCGCCAATCCTTCCGAATCCGCAAAAACGGCCATTGGCGGGACACCCAACACCAACGACAGTACCATCAACCCTATGAAAAAACGCTTCATTCCGTTCAACCCTTCCTTCTCTCTTTCACCGAATGATAATCATTCTAAAATTATAAAAGATCTCATCGGCTATCGAATCTAACTGCGGTTATAGATTCGGTTATAGAAAGGGGGATGAACGCTCCTATATAGCAAAAAAAGGGCTCTGCATGCATCATTCATGAATGACAGAACCCTGTCGAAAAATCCAGGGTCTAAGTAATTTCAATTCTTGTTTCCTGGACATCTACAATTGTGTTTACTTCCTCATTATCATGCCAATAGATCTCGCATCTAATGTTCGAGTTTGATTCTTTCTTTATGGCGACAACTTTATTTACGTTCCAATCGATCGACACCTTAAATTGACCTGAACTAACAGGAACATTTTCAGAACCAAGTTCCCATATCACAATTTCACCAATTCTATTTATCTCTTTATCCGCCCGAGTTTTTGAATAAAAATGGATCGTTGTATTTTCTGGTAAATTCATTAAATCATAGTGGATACTCGGATTGCTGTACTGTCCGTCTCGATCATTCCCTTGGACAATTACACCCCTTTCCAAAGAATGGTTTTTGCATCTATATTGAAGTAAATTTTCCACATCTCTAAATACAATCGATGTATTTGCGGGTATACTTCTCCACAATTTAACACAATCGATGATCTGGTTATGTCTTTCCAGGGCCGGAACCACAGTATTATTGTAATGATTCAGTCGATTCTCTTCACATCTTCCCTTATAGACAGATAAATTCTCAGATCCACTCCATCTATGTTTTTTTTTGCCCCACTGTGAAGTGTAATAGGCATAATTTTGAGGGTCCATATCTCCTACGGGCAAGCCTCTACCGCTGCTACAGGATGAAGAGACAAAGGTTTTTGCCAATTCTATAATTTCCGTTGATTTTGCCTCCGCCCAGTCTGCGTATTCCTTTGCACGACTCGTCAAGTCTTGAACAAAAGCTCCATTGGTGCTCGATAGATATCTTAGACATACTAAATCCATACTTGCAGAGATCATGAAAGGTCCTAAAGTTTTAGTGCCCTCCATGATAAAACGCTCCGCCAAAATATGAACCTTTCCTTCAAGTTGTTTGATCATATCCGTATCTTGCTTGGGTAAATACATTAGAATGTCTTTTCTTACGGCTTCAAGATCGGCAGACCATTCCTCAATAAATTGTTGATTTACGATTTGATCAATCCGTTGGCAGATTTCATCAACTGAACTTCGTATTAATTGATCAGTAGATGATTCAATGCCAAGTAGTTTTTCTAATTCTACTCCAATCGTATCTCCGGCCAATTTGCTAACAATTCCTGCTGCAATCCATCCTGCAACAGCCATCCAATCGACAACAAATGTTTCTTCAATAAAATTGTTTTGATAGTTTTCTCTCGTCATTATTTAGCCCCCCATTTTCTTTGAATATTTTCCCCCTTCTTCTACCACATTATCCGTATTCCTTATATGATAACGACGGTCTGGGAATGGCCGATGATCAATAAACAAAGAAGAGTTATCGGAAGTGATCCGATAACTCTTCTTGTGTATCAAGGGGATATCCAAACCATATCTAAGCCAACCACAACTTCTCTTGCCCAGGTTGCTCGTCCAGGAACTCCTCATATTGCGGCTGAACAGGCGCATGGAATTGAGTTGGAGCCGGCTCTGGCGTCGGCTGCAGATAAGCCTCGTCCACATACATGATTCTGCGTTGAACCTGCATCAATCCATTCACGACGCGAAGAGCGACCCAGAACAACACCAGGCCAATGCCTTCGGAGAGCAGATACTGCTGATTATAGGTCCAATCGATATGGAAATACGTGAATAGGGTGTTTTCCAAAATATCCAGCTTCATTTCATTCATCAGAATGATATGCACGACGGGAAGGGCAATAAAGCCGATCCCTAGGGCAAGGGCCGTAACCATCACCGCAAAGAAGACGATGCCGGTGATGAAACGAAGGATCACGAGCATCAGATTTCGGAAGAACAACTCCCCGTCAAACCCCTTCACCATACGCATAAACCAATTTTGTCCAGCCTCTGCTTGTGCGTAGTTTGGAACCGCCGCGGGCGGAACCGGCAACCTTAAAATATGCCGAATCAGACTTTGCTCAAAGCTCACAATCCCATTCAACAGCTTGGCCATTCCAAAAAACATCGGGATCCCGATAAACACCGGAGTCAACGCAATGGAAAGGGCAAGCCCCGTAATCGCTAACGTCAAATAGATGATCCCCAACGGGAGAGAGAGCAAGAGATAGAGCATCGTTGCATAGGTCTTGGGATTAAACAGCGCCCAATTCACCTTCCCCACCTTCGCCACATTCGTCGCTTCTACTGCTTTCACTTTCAAACACTCCTTTACCTTCATCAGTCACGCGCAAAGTTTATAAACCCATTATAACTACCGTATTGGCGCGATATAACCGTCTTAGGTGGTGTTTGGAAGCTAGACTTTAGGCTAGGGCGATTCGAAAATAAAAGAGGCGAACCGTGGAACTGAAATCCACCATCCGCCGCCGCGCAATCAGCCCAAGAATGCGATAGAGCGCTTTACTTTTTTAGCAAAATCAATCGGATCATCAATGGATTCCCAGTGAACATACATCAGCCGCGGACTATCAAAGAGCCAGTGATTGTGAACCGCCGTTACTTTAATCCCGTTTTTGCGCAAGTTGGTTAACAACCGATTAACCTGGCTTTGGAAGAGAGCCGTTTCCCCCAAACAAAGGGCACGACCTGAGCGATCCAATGACTCAAACGAGAACAGTTGATAACGGATCAACGGGGAAGTCGTTTTTCTCCCCAATATTGCAGCATTAATTCTTCGATTTCGGCTGACAAAACAAACGGGGCCTTTGGTGATTTCATGTTCCGTTCCGCCTAAAATGCTAGAAAACTCGTTACACAATCTTCGAAAACGAGGACTAGCCTTCACTTGTGCCGCCATTGCATACATCCTTTCCATTCATCCGATAATCAAATCACGAAACAAAGCCGGACTAACCTAAAAAGGCAATTGAAGCTTTGGTTTTTCTAGCAAACTCAATAGGATCCGAGACAGCCTCCCAGTGGATATACATCAACCGTGGATTTTCCTTTAGCCAGTGGTTATGAACGGCTGTCACTTTGATCCCCCGCTTCCGGAGGTTCGTGATCAAACGGTTGACCTGATTCTGATGCAAGGCCGTCTCCCCCAGACAAAGCGCACGCCCCGACTTATCCAGCGATTCAAACGAAAACATCTGCATCTGAACCAAAGGAGACCGCGTTCTTCTTCTCAAGATCGACTCGCGCAGATTCGTCATCCGCGTAACAAAACAGACCGGACCTTCTTCGATCTCGGATTCGCCGCCCAAGATTTTGCCGAATTGGTTACACAGTCTTCTGAATTGAGGACTTACCTTCCCATGTGCCGCCATAGACATCCTCCTTATATCAATATCAAGACATCCTATGTCAGAAAGAAATCATATGCATAGACAGTTACTCTTGCTGAACAAATAAAAAAAGCACCCAAAAAGGTGCTTGATAAACCGTAATTAGCATCGCCTTAGTTCGCGTCAGGCTGCTGCCGTTCCGCGTTCCCATAACCCAACCGTGAAGATCAACAAAATCAGTACCTGGGCCGAAACTACCACCAAAGCCGTTTGGTCGAAGACCATCTCCGTGCTGAAGGAAAGGAAGTTATGTACTACATGCCATACAATGCCGATCCAAAGACTGCGGGTAATACTGATGATGAGTGCCAATACAAGGCCAACGAGAAAAGCGAAGACGATCTGCAGCAACACCTCGACCGGATTCGTTCCGCTCAGGGCGTTGGCGGCATGCAGCACGCCGAAGACGATGGACGAGCCGATCACGGCTTGTTTACGGGTTAATCGGGATAGGAAGGAAAAAGCCAATCCTCGAAAATAAAGCTCCTCGTTAAAGCCTACCATAATGGTGAACAGAGCAAGCACGGCGTATTCGCCCCCCGGACGGGTATACGCGTCGGGACCGTAGGCGACGAGCGGAATGACCTCCAACAGCAACAACGGCACGCCTAACCAAATGGAGCGTACGCTACCCGAGGCAGGGCGGCGAAAGCCGATCTCTTCAGCCGAAAGCCGGGAACGGCGCAACAACCACAGGCCCACCAAGATGGATAAAACCACGGACGCTGTCATGACAAGGTAAGACGGGACTTCCGCCAATTCGGCGACTTGGGCTGCCGCAGAGCCGACAGCGGTCAGAAAAGTGCAGATCAGTGCCGCGATGACGGCTGCAAGATAGGGATGTTTGGTGATGAATTTCTCGGACATGGTTAAAGCTCCTCGCCTTCTTTTTTGAGTACAACCAGCAAGCCTTTAAATATGCTGCCTAACACGTCTCGTGCCTCCGCGTCGTCCATCGTGCTGCTATTCGTTGCGACCAATGAGGCGATCCCGTGGGTCGTATACCAGATCCCGGCATATAACCTCCGCGCTAAATCGGGCGAAAGTCCGGTCATGCTCCCGATCATCGCAATCACCTGTTCGTCGCCTTCGGTGGAGCCGGCAATCTCGGTCACCTTCTCCTGCTGCAGCCGGTTCGACATAAACAGAAGCTGGAATAGCTTCTTCTCCGTCCGTGCAAACCGGATATACGCGAGACCCATCTCCAGAAAGCCGTTCCCGCCGCCCTGCATCGCTGCCAGCATCGCCGTATTGTAGAGATGCTCCGCATAGGCGGATATCGCTTCTCTTAATTCCTCCATCGAAGTAAAGTGGCTAAAAATCGGCTGCGTAGAGGTGCCCAGCTTCTTCGCGACGTTTCGCGCATTGACGGCATCCATTCCCTCTTCACGCAGCAGCTCCAGCGCCGCATCCAATACGATCTCCCGCGTCACCTTCGGTTTCGGGGGCATATGGTTTCCTCCTCGCTTACGTTTAATAACACTTGTTATATTACGTATGTTATTTTATATTCAGCCCTATGTCAATGATATTTTTTCGGTTCGCGGGCCCTCCCGTCAACACCCTCATTTCCTTATCTCCCTCGTTTTTTCAGCTGAAACCTTCGGTTTTCCTTTTTTCCAGATACCTCTGATAAAACCAAATGGAAACCGTTAACCAGCTGCCGCTTGCTAAGAATCCACCAAGAACATCACTTGGATAATGTACGCCTAAATAGATACGGCTGACTCCAATTGCGGTGATCATCGTGATGCTAATTATGATTAACAATCCACGGCCAACGGGTGTTGATATATGGCGCCAGAGTAAATAGGCGAGAATTCCATACAAACTAAAAGCAGCCATAGAGTGTCCGCTGGGAAAACTAAACCCGTTTGCATTTACAATTCGATGTAATGTGGGACGGGCACGATGAAAGATAACCTTTAATGTTTCGTTTAAAAGAGCTGAACCGACGACCACAGATGCAAATAAAATCAACTCTCTACGGTGATGTAGAACTTGATATAGAAAAAACAGAACAATTATTGTAAGAACGACGACGGGAATTCCTCCGCCGATAAAGGTAAAGAATCTCATGATATTCGTAAGTGCAGGTGCTTCTCGTCCTTGAACCAAAGAAGTAATCACGCTGTCAAATTGGTTTATCTTTTGATCGGATACCAGCAGGGCTACGATTCCAAATCCTATAGCGCTCAGAAGGCTTATAAAAAAAGCGCGGGTTAGCTGTACCTTTAAATTCACTTTTAAACAGACTCCTCTTTTACTGGGCTCCTTTATTCTGCCCTTTGAATTGTTGACCGTTCCTGAGATGGTCGCCCCCCCAACCACCTTAATCTGTGCATTTTTAGGAAAAATACCCTTGAACGATATGCGTTCAAGGGTATTTCGGAATCGTATTCCTGATCTTAGCCAATAGTCACCTTGGAAAGTAGAGAAAGTTCTGCTTTCTATTTTGCAATCTGGCAGATCAAGCTTCGCGCCTCCGAATCAGCTCCTTCTCCAGACTCTCTCTTCCTCGGTTCATCGCCCAAAAATGATTCGAGGTGAAGAGCGGTTTCAGGATTGGCGAGAATAGTTTGAGTAAAGGCTTCTCGGCGTTCACGTACCAATCAAACTGTACGTTCACGTATTCCCCATCCTGCTCGAACCGCCATGTCCCGTGACCGACCAAGTCGCCCGAAGACTTTAAGGCGATAGAATGCGGCGCTTGTTCCGCCGTCTTGCATGACCTCCAGCGAAGCTTGTAGGGCAACTTGCCTCTTGAGAGAATTTCATAGACCTCGTTGCCCGTCTCCTTGTCGGTACCTCCCGTTTGAATCTTCAAGTACACTTCGGGCCACCAGCGTTGATAGTCCAAGAAGTCGGAGCAAATCTCATAGATTTCCCAGATGTTCCCCTTCACCCGCCAATGGGTCGGCATGTAATATTCGTTCGCTGCCATGGCTTAGTTCATCCCCTCCAACAGTTGTTCGATTTCAGGACTTAACGAGATCGCTCGCAAGAGGACGGTCAACACTTCGGCTCGAGTAGCGCTGTTATTCGGGTCAAACACATTCTCGCTCCGGCCATTGATAATGCCGGCATTCGCGGCTAGCTGTATCTGATCCTTGGCCCACGTAGGTTCGAGATCCTGCAGTTTCACCGTCTTCTCCTGCTTCACCTCCGCCAAATTGACAATCCTGGCGAGGATCGCAATCATCTCGGCGCGCGTGATGTTCCGATCGGCATGGAACATGCCGTCCTCGTAGCCCTTGATGATGCCATTACTGGCCAGCATAAGAACGGCATCCCTCGCCCAGCTGTTCTCAAGATCGGTAAAGCCAGGCGTTGCTGCGGTGCCTTGGGCAAGCGGGAACAGCCTTACGAGCATCGAAGCGAATTCTCCTCGCGTGATGATGGCATCCGGCTTGAAAGCCCCGTCGCCGTATCCTTGAACAATCCCGAGTCTTGCGAACAAGCGGATGCTATCCGCTGCCCAGTGGTCTTCCGTATCCGGAAAGACGGGAACATTCGCATGGCGAGGATCGTTGAATTTGGCGGTCAGAGCCTCCAGCATCGTATGGATCGCTACCGCGTCATTCACGTCGATCGGAGGTCGGCCGGGAACGACATGGAGTACCGCAGGCTTCTCTGGCGGCTGCGTTGTCGGGTCCGTCGGCGTCGTTGGTCTCGTCGGTGTTGCCGGGGCTGTTGGCGTTGTCGGGCCCGTCGGCGTTGACGGACCCGTTGGCGTTGTCGGGGTATCCCCGCCGCCAGATTGACGCTTGTAGATCGTGACTTCTTGGCTTCCGACGACCCCGGAACCATCCTGAGCCGCCGCCTGAACCGTCACCGTGCCGGTATGTTCCGCCTTCAGCAATCCATTCTCATCAATGACCGCCTTACCGGTACCGCCTTGGATTGACCACGAGACCTGCTTGTTCGTGGCATCGTCCGGATTCACGCGGGCGGTCATTTGCAGCGTGCCCCCTTCATAAACGGAGGAGGTGACGCTTGTCACCGTAATGCTGGCAACCGGGATCGTGACCACCGGTGCCGAAGCCCTCGTGATCGTAACCCGATAAGCTTTGGTCGTTCCATTATCCGCTATTACGAATAGCGTTACGGGGTTGGAGCCCACATTCAGGTGGACCTCTATAGGATGACCGGACTCAACTATATTCCCGTTGACGGTTATGGTCGCCGCCAGATCAGATACTTCAGGCACGATCGTGACGCTGCTCGTCGCATGTCCGACGTCAGCAGTATAGCTGGTAACCTCCGCTTGGAACTGAGGCGTTAAATCACCGACGCTCAGCGTCAAGCCCGCTAAGTTGGCATCCGAGCTTGGATTTGAGCCAGACATCGGCTTAACCCGAATCGATACCGTTGCCGGCTCCGCACTCGACCCATCAAGGCTCGCCGATAGCTCGACTATGGTTGTCTCGGTTACATGCGGAGCTTTCCAAATGGTTTCGAAAGTTCCGTTTTCATCGGTTTTCACCGTTGCCATGTCGGTCTCCGTCAGGATCCACTTGCCTCCGTCCGGGCTGCTCAAGTGAACGGAGAGGTTCGCTTGAGGCGTATCGTCTTCATCCACAACCGTACCGGTAACCCGAATTTCCTCGCCGCCTGACACCACATTGCTGAACGCGAACAGCTGGATCGCGAGCTGCTTGTTCTCCCACTTGGCGTATAAGGTCATGTCCCCGGCAACCGTATCCTGTTCGAAGTTCCATGGTGTCGCATAGCTCGGGTCCTTGTACCAACCGGCAAATCGATACCCATCCTTGCCCGGCGTCGGCGGCTCAGTAAGATTAGCCCCCTTGCTGGCGGTCGTCGCAGGGATGGCCGTTCCCCCGTTCGTCTCATACGAAACGGAATATTGCGCGGGCGCAGGTTGCCATACGGCATAAAGCTTCACAATTCCCTTTATGAGCTTGAATTTATAGCTTTTACCCGCCTCATAAAAATTTCCGTTTCCATCTTCCCCCGTATTCCATCCTTGAAAAGTATATCCCGTTCTCTTCAAGCTCCCGCCCGGCTGAATGACCATCGATGAATAATAACTGTAATGCGTATTGTCGGCCGGTGCTTCCCCTTCGGTTTGTCCGTTGCCGTCATATTCTACGCGGACATCGCTCGTTTCATAAGGGAACCCGTTTGAAGTCGCATAATTGACCATGTCTCGGTCGCCAACGGCCGGAAAGATAAGCTTGACACCATCCTGCGTCCCTCCAAATACTTCGTCCCCAAGCCCTAAGGTCGCAGGCAGGATCACTTGAGTGAGCCTGTTGTTTTTAAAGGCATTGGAATCCAAGTAAGTGGTCGTCCCCGGCAGAATGATGGAGGACAACCGATTCTCGGAGAACGCGCCGAACCCAATCTCTTGCAGACCGTCTTCGGCGAACATTACATTCTCCAGTAGATTGTTATAGAACGCATAATCATCCACCTGGGTAACGCCGCTTGGGATCGTAATCGAAGTTAACCGATTATTCTCGAAAGCACGGCTGTTTACGGAAGTTAAGCCGTCCGGCAGCGTCACCGCAGTCAGCTCCTCGTTCGCAAAAGCCCCCTCTCCAATCTCTTTCACGACATAGCCGTCGATCGTCTCGGGAATGACCCCATTCGAATCGGTTCCTTCGTATCTCGTAATCACAATCCCGCTGCCGTCGTCTTTCAGACGGTAGGCATAATCTCCGCTGGTCGTCGTACTGGCTCTGCGTACTTGCAGTGTATACGTCTGCGTGTGGAGTCCGTCCCCCGCGGTTACGACGATCGGGATTAAGTTCAACCCGGTTTGCAACGGTACACGGATGGCTGAACCGCTGTCGGCAGGCACATTATTAATGTTCAGCGTGGAAAGATCGCTGGCTGTGCTTGCCGTCACGTCGATACTCGTGACGACATGGCTGACGTCCGCAACGGTGTAATTGTATGTGTCGCCCGAGAATTCCGGACTGAGCGTCATGGAGTCTAGCGACAATCCGCTTAACCGGGCATTGGACTTCTCCGACGGGACGACCTGAATCGTCCGACTGTCCATCACGTCGATCGTACCGTCTACGCTTGCCGTGAGGGTCACGGATTCAGGATCCGTGACCCAAGGAGCCGTCCATTCCGCGGTTAAACTGCCGCTCGCATCCGTTGTCACGGACACGTCACTGCCCTCCGTAAGCTTCCATTTGCCCCTCGTGCTATTCAGATTCACGACGGCATGCGCAACAGGCGAGTTGTTCTCGTCTCTCACCACGCCGGTTACCGTCAGGGTATCGCCGCCCGTCACATTCACGTTATCTGCCGCCAGCTCTAGTGAAGCGATAGCTGCCGAACCGTTCCACTTCCATTTCGCATACAACGTTATATCTCCGAAGACGGTATCCTGGGCGAAATCCCAAGGCTGCGAGTAAACGCTGTCCTGATACCATCCGTCAAAGGCATACTCCGTCCTCTTCGGCACCGGTGGCTCGGTTGCTTGTTCTCCGTAGGCAACCGTTTGGGACGCGATGGGCGTCCCCCCTCTCGTATCGAACGTTACTTGATAAGAACTCGCCTCCCACTGGGCATACAACGTCAAGTTCCCATACGGAATGCCGTAAATGATCGGATAGTTGCCTCCGTCGTAATTCGTCCCGCTACCATCCGGCATCGTATTCCATCCTTTGAAGGTATAACCGTCCTTCGTTAACGAGCCTTGATCCGGAACCGCAAACTGTTTATAGCACACATAAGGCGTCGATGAGGGAGGCGTGCCCCCTGTGCTGCCGTTCCCGTCATAGGTAATCTCATATTTGCAAGGGATGATCTGGAGACCGTATTTGCTGGCATGGTTTTGAACCGATACGCCGCCGGCGAGCGGAACATAGATCGCAACATTCGGATTCAGACCGAATACGGGATACATATCGCCGCTGCCCAAATCGACTGTCGGTGGGATCGCAACATAGCCCAATTGATTGCTCTCGAAGGCATTGACGTGGATGGCGATTACCGATTTGGGGATTTGAAGCGTCGTTAATTGATTGTTGGCGAAGGCATAATCCTCAATTCGAGTCAGTCCTTCCGGAAGGGCAACGCTGGCCAGACGATTATGCTGGAACGCACCCATTCCGATGGAATTCAGGCTGCCGGGAAGCGTTAAGCTTTCCAACTGATTGTTCTCGAAGGCATACGCACCCAGGAAGGTTAAGTTTCCAAGCGTAACGCTTTGTAGAAGGTTTTTTTGAAAAGCCCCTTTACCGAGGTACGTTACGCCGGGAAGCTCGATCACGCCTAATCGATTGTCGGCGAAGGCATAATCATAAATCTCCGCAACGCTCGGCGGGATCGCGGCGTGGGATAATTGGTTGGACCCGAAGGCATTGTTGCCAATGTACGTAACGCCATCCGGAATCGTGAGGTCTGTAAGCTGATTGCGGTAAAAGGCGAAGCTCTCGATTCTTGTAATGCCGTTCGGGATCGTAACGCTGGCAAGTCCAGCGTTGGACAATGCGCTACTTCCGATGACGGTGACCGCCTTGCCTTCGATCTCGCTCGGAATGACGACCTCTGTGCTTGTTCCTGTGTAACCCGTAATCGTGACCGTGTCGTCCGATTGCACCACATAAGTAAAATCGTTATCCTGAATTTCCTCTGCGTGAGCCGTCGGCAGGGACAAGTTACCTCCAAGCATCACGCACAACATGAACAAGGTAAAAATTCGGCGCATAATTCTCCTCCAATTAAGATTGATCCATTGTCTATTAATGTAGAATAATCAATCCTATTAAAAAATCCCCCGAATGGGGGGGATTGGATGGAGCGCCTGTCGGCTATGATATAATCTTCAATTCCTTGGCGCGCTGCAGCGCCTTCACGCGGTTATTGACGTCCAGCTTCCGAAAGACGTTCTTCAAGTGAGACTTCACCGTTTCCGAAGTGATGTGCAGCGACTCCGCAATTTGTCGGTTGGATAACCCTTCCGCCATATATTGGACGATTCGCGTCTCCTGTCCGGTCAGCAAGCCGGTTGAGGCCGGCTCCTCCTCGGAAGCCTCCTCTCGATATTTCTCCCTGATCTTCTCCCACGTTCGGGCAAATCGTTGTTTCGTCACCGGCTTCATTAAGTAGTCTAAAGCGTTCACTTCGAACGCTTGTACCGCATAATCGTCAAAGCCCGTGACGAAGATGACGGATAGGGAAGGATCCTGCTCCAGCAATAATCGGGACAACGACATCCCGTCCACTTCCGGCATGGAGATATCGAGGAAAGCCACTTGAATGGGGTTGGCTCGCACATACTCATAAGCTTCGCGCGGAGTCAGAAACGTGCCGCATACTTCGAGGTCCTCATATTCGGCAAGCAGATGCTGTAGCCCTCGCACCGACAAAGCTTCATCGTCTACAATCATCGCTCTTATCATCCAACTTCCTCCTGTCTGACGGATAGGGGAGCTCGAAGAACACCTTCGTTCCGACTCCGACCGCACTTTTGACTTGCAAGCTTGCGTCGTATAGCAGCTTGATTCGTCGTGCTATGTTTCTCAGCCCGATTCCTCTGCGCCCCGAATCCGAACCAAGCACTTCTTGCCGTTTCGCCTCGCTCATTCCGCATCCGTTATCTTCGACGCTGAACCGAAGCTTCCCGTCCACTTCCCGAACCGAGATTTTGACCATGCCGCCTCTTACGCTAGACATCAAACCGTGCTTGATCGCATTCTCGACCAAGGGCTGCAAGATGAGCGGAGGAATGAGGCGATTCGAATCGGCCTCGATTTCGTACTCGATGGCCAACCGGTCGCCGAATCGTGCTTTTTCAATGTTGACGTAAGCCTGGGTCAATTCCAACTCGTTCTCCAATGTCGTGAACGTGTCCATTTGCTTGAAGTTAAGCCCGGATCTGAGATATTGAGAGAGGTCCAGCGTAAGCTGTTTCGCCTGTGGGGGGTCTTCTACGCAGAGAACGGCTATCGAATTGAGGGCGTTGTTTAGAAAATGCGGCTGAATCTGCGAACGTAAAAAAGCGATCTCCGCATCTTTGGCTTCCGCCAGCCGCTGTTGATTTTTCACGATCGTCTCCTTCACCTTCTCATTCAACGCAACAAAGACCAGAACGACGGCCACCATAACCAGGGTGTACAGGAGAATAGAGCTCAAGAACGTATCGAATAAGCCAATAAAGAGGGCCATTGAAAGAAAACTGCAAATGCAATAGCTAACCGTTAGGCCTGTCGCGATCCGCAGCTTTTGGTTCTTATTCGCTTGCAGGAATCGGGATTGGAAATACATGAAGATCGGGATGCACATAAATACGGCCAACGTCGTCGCGTAGAATCCGCCATCCATCCCAAGGTAGGCGCGGTAGAGCAGAATAAGCAAGGATAGAAACAGCGTCGTCTCGACCCCGCCGTAGAAGGCCCCCAGAAGCAGCGGAACGATACGGATGTCGATGGATAATTGATCAGTAACGTGGACGGGAAAGGTCATGCACAACACAAGCGCGACTCCGAATAGAAGCGCCTGCGTCAGCCTGAAATACTTAAATCTTCCGAAGCCAATCGAATAAAATAATTGGAAAGCGAAAATCAACGTAACGACGAACGCCACCTGCAGCAATAAGTCTTCGAGGATATTCATCACAACCGCCCTGTATCCTCCCCACCCATTCTATTATGCCTATTGTAAATAATCTCTGGCTGTTTTGTCTAACAGGGATGCTGCTCTTCAATTATCCGGTGACGGGGGCTAAACCTGCGGCAACGACCACCAGAACGTCTTTCACCGTGTCTTCCGCCGAACTCTGCTGCGGTTGCCGGCTCCACTCCATGGCCGCTCCAAAGATGCCCCAGCTTGCGATCCGGGCGGTCGTCTCCACCGTCTTGCGCGAAACCGAGGGTTCCGCTTGTTCGCTTAACCAAGCAAATAAGAGATCATAGAGTTCCTTTTGCATCACGAGCTCAAACAGGGTCTCATACTGACGATCCGCCAAAGACATATACGGGCGCGTACAGAAGAGAAAATCGAACACGATGAGAATCAGCGTTCGCAGGCTCCCGATATCGGATAAAGCCGCATTCGGCAGCTCATCCTCCAGCTTCTCCAGGAATTTCTCCCTCATCCAGCTCTCCAGAAACGTGAATTTGTCTTCAAAATGCGCATAAAACGTCGAGCGATTTACGGTCGCGTAGGCCGTAATCTCTTGTATGGTAATCGAAGAGACATTCTTCTTCTGCTCCAGCAATTCCATAAAAGCTTGCATCAGGAGCTGACGCGTTCTTTTTACACGGGGATCGTTGGGGTTCGTGAGCATGTTAAGCCGCTCCTCTCTATCCGAATATAAAAACAACAAATCCGAGCATGTGTTGGATAAGCCACGAATGCGCTCATTTATTGGTTGTAAGACCTAAATTGCTTAGATAAGATTAGCACAGACAGTGTAATCAGTGAAAGCTATAAAGTAGGTAGGATGACCAAGGAAGGACGAAACGATATGACAACAACCTGGACAGAAGACCACATGCCGGATCAGACCGGACGAGTGGCGATCGTAACCGGAGCCAACAGCGGGATCGGCTGGGAAGCGGCGCGGGCGCTAGCCAGCAAAGGGGCGACGGTCATTATGGCCTGCCGCAGTATCGCTAATGCCAACCATGCAGCTAACCGGATTCAAGCACATAAGCCGTCGGGCAAAGTCGTAGTGATGGCGCTCGATTTGGGCGATCTGGCTTCCGTCCGCGCTTTTGCGACGGCCTTTCGCCAGAACTACCAACGGCTGGATCTCCTGATCAATAACGCTGGCGTGGCGCATCCCCCTTACGGGAAGACCGTACAGGGCTTCGAGCAGCAATTCGGGACGAACCACCTAGGGCATTTTGCGCTGACCGGCTTGCTGCTGGATCTGCTCGGCGCGACGCCGGGTGCACGCATCGTGACCGTAAGCAGTATTTCGCATCGGTCGGGAATCATCCACTTTGATGACCTGAACCTGGAACGGAATTACAAGCCATCGCTCGGCTATGCTCAGAGCAAGCTGGCGAATCTCCTGTTCACCTATGAGCTGCAGCGTCGGCTGGTTACCGCCGGCCAATCCACTCTTGCAGTAGCTGCACACCCGGGCTGGTCCGCGACCAATGCGCTAAGGCACTCCAACTTCATGCGACGCCTGAACCCTATGTTCGCGCAGCCTCCGAAAATGGGCGTCTTGCCGACCCTTTACGCGGCCACTGCGCCAGACGTCCGAAGCGGCGATTACTTTGGGCCAAGTCTTCTCGAATTGCGTGGCTTCCCCAAGAAAGTCGAATCGAGTCCGCGCTCGCATGACGAAGCCGTCGCGCGGAGATTATGGGCGGTTTCGGAGGAGCTGACGCAGGTCAGGTATGAGTTCGGGGCGGGAAAATAAACGAATAAAGGTTTTGGAAGTTGTAACCCGCTCAGTGAGCGGGTTACAACTCTTTGACCATTCCGGCCATCATTTGTACAATATTTATAGCCGTTTAAACAGGCGACATCCGATAGGTAGGAAGAAGGAGTGTCCTTATGGAATACCATGTATCCATGCATGGGAATGATCAGGCAAGTGGAACAATGGATCAACCCTTTCGTACGATATCACGCGCTGCGGCTCTTGCCATGGCTGGGGATACGGTTATCGTTCATGCCGGAGTATACAGGGAATGGGTGAACCCGGCTCATGGGGGAACAGCGGAGCATCGAATCATCTATCGATCCGCAGGCGACGGGGAAGTCGTCATAACAGGAGCTGAACGGATTACGGACTGGAAGTCTGAGGGTGGCCCTGTTTGGAGTACAGAAGTACCTAACTCCCTATTTTCCGTTCGTAATCCCTTTGAAGAGGAACTCCGTGGAGACTGGGTGTTTGACGGGCCCTTCCCGGTTCATCTCGGGGATGTCTATTTGGATGGCAAATCTCTGTATGAATGCGATCGTGTCGAGAAGGTTCACCAGCCCGAAGTTTGGCCCGAAGCCAAATATCCCAAAGACTCGCTGTTAACGTGGTATGCCGAGGTTGGATCTGCAGCAACCAAGATCTGGGCCAATTTTGGCGGAAAAGATCCTCGTAAGGAAAATGTTGAAATCAATGTCCGTCCTTATTGCTTCTGGCCTGAGAAACCGGGACTTAACTACATAACTGTAAGCGGATTCACGCTTCGTCAGGCCTCTCCACAATGGGCGCCGCCTACGGACTACCAGGAGGGTTTGATCGGACCCCACTGGAGCAAGGGTTGGATTATTGAAAACAATATCATCAGTGAATCCAAATGCGTGGGGATCAGTCTGGGTACCGAAATCGGTACCGGTCACACCCAGTCTTCGGGGAAGCATATTAAGGGCGGTACGCAACGTGAGCAGGAAGTTATTTTGCGCGCATTACGCTCCGGTTGGCATAAAGATCGAGTCGGCAGTCACATCGTTCGAGGCAATGTGATTCATGATTGCGAACAGGCAGGTATCGTGGGCCATATGGGGGCAGCCTTCAGCCGCATTTATCAGAACCGGATTTATAATATTCACCACAAACGGCTCAGACACGGTGCCGAAGTCGCAGGAATCAAACTGCATGCTTCCCTGGATACTCAAATTTGTGAAAATATCATCTATAGCTGTTACCGTGCACTTTGGCTTGACTGGCAAGCACAGGGCACCCGCATCAGCCGCAATGTATTTTTTGACAACCTATCCGAAGACTTGTTCGTTGAGGTTTGCCATGGTCCGTATCTAGCGGATCACAATCTGTTCCTCTCTCCTATGAACTTCCGAAATATGGCGCAGGGCGGAGCCTTTGTCCATAATTTGTTTGCAGGCCGATTTGTCGTTCGTTCCGAGATTACCCGTACTACGCCGTATCACTTCCCTCACGAGACGGCAATGGCAGGGTACTCCAATATCACCGGGGGCGATGACAGGTACTATAACAACATCTTTTTGGGGGATGAAGGTGCGAATCAGGAGCCGGTTCCCATCACCTTTTTCGAGCATCTTCCGCTTAAACCAAGGGATGAAGTTGGAGAGAACGGGAAGACGGTCATGGATGGGGTTCCGGACGATTCCATCTGCTATCTGCATGCTGTGGGACTGGGAGGCTACGACAACCATCCTGATGCAAAAGATAAGAAATGGTGGGAATATACCAAAGAGGAGCTTGCTGAGCTAGGCGATGCCGCAAAGGATTTCTTTATCGGAAATGCCGTTCTGCCGGTGGCTATGGGTGGAAATGTATATCTTAACCATGCGGTTCCAGGCAGTCATGAACCCCATGCGAAAATCTATGCGCAGAAGGGCATCACCGTTCAGGTTCATCCTGCGCAGGGCAAAGTGCAAATTCAGGTCCATGCGCCCGAATGGCTTCGAGGAGCCTCCGCCCTATTGGTGACCACCGACCTGCTTGGCAAGACTTATCACGCCGAGATGAAGTATGAGGAGCCGGACGGCACTCCTTATCGTTTTGACTCCGACTTTTTCGGGACAAAGAGACCTGATGCAGATGTCACACCCGGTCCGTTTGAATGGAGTGAAGAGGGTCGCTTTGATTTTGAATTTTAGATAGAAGAAGGGCCCCGACCGTTTGGTCAAGACCCCATTTTGTGGACAACAGAAAAAGACCCTAGGCAACAAGCTGACGTCGGTACTCTACCGGCGTCAGCTTGTTTAATTTTCGTTGAGGACGGCGATGGTTGTAAAAGTGAATGAAGTCTTCCATTCGACTTTGTGCTTCCTCTAAAGTTCGGATATCATAAGGATAGAGTCCTTCCGTTTTTAGATGCGAGAAGAAGCTCTCCATCGAGGCATTATCATAACAATTGCCTCGGCGAGACATGCTGATTTGGGCGCCAACCTTTGGCAGCATGTCGTGGTAAGCATAGGACGTGTACTGGAATCCTTGATCGCTGTGAACGATCAATCCGGTCATGTCCTTTTGCTTTTCAAAGGCTTTCTCGAATGTCTGCAAGACAAGCTGGTTATCATTTCTCAAGCTCATATTGTAAGCGACGATCTCATTATTGAATAAATCTTTAATCGTTGAGAGGTACAACCAAGTATCTCCAACACGATACTGTGTGACGTCAGTTACCCACTTTTGATTCGGCAAATCAGCTTTAAAATCCCGTTGCAGCAGATTTTCTGCAACCCGCCCGCCTGTAGAGCCTGCGTAATTGTATCGATGCTTGCGCCGGATTCTAGAGCGTATACCGAGCTCTTGCATTAATCGTAGAACCTTTTTGTGATTGATCCGTAAATCATGCTCTTGAAGAAGGAAGAGTTGAAGTTGTCTGTAGCCGTATTTACCGTCGTATTTCGTATACAACGCATGTAGCAGCTCCTTTAGCTCACGATCCCGCTCTTCTGTCTTGCGCTTTAAATAGGCGTAGAATCCGCTACGTGAAATTCCTACTTCTTTACAGAGCTCGGAGACGCTATAACGTTGTCTAAGCTCTTGGACGAGCCGATGCTTCTCTGGTACACCTCCGCCTTCGTAATGGCCAACCACTTTTTTAGGACAGCGTTCTCCATCTCCAAACGTCTCACGTAACGATCCTCATCGACATACTCTCTTCGTCTCCCGCGATGGTCCATTAGTCCGAACTCTCCCATTTTCTTGTAACGACTCATCCATACTTTCAATCGTCCAAGGTCTTCGATCCCCAATACCTCGGCCACTTTCTGCTTTGTCATTCCTTGAAGCCTCATTTCAATTGCCTTCTTTTTTGTGTCAAAACTGTATGAAACAAACTTCCGCCCCTTTTTTGCCATACGAAAAGCACCCCCTATAGTTTTCATCGGTTTAAACACCAGGGTGTTTTTCCAATGTCCACTATAAGGGGTGCACTTCAGTTCGGTCAGGGCTTTTATTCTACATATGGAGGCGAAAGGCATCAAGCCCCATTAAGGTACATCCAATATCTTTTTATCAAATTTCGGAAATACGTTCCTGCACTTCTTCCCAGCGCATACCCGCACTCCGAGACAAATTGTTTTTTTGCTCGAATCGGGGATTCTTGTCACATAATTCAATTGCCATACGTCAAACTAATGAGAACTAAATTTAAGGGAAAAGGAAGCGGAGTGATGAACGCACAGGAATTGATAGCGGAACAATTTGAAAAGAATCGCAAGAACCTTCTCGCGATAGCCTATCGAATGCTGGGATCCTGGAGCGAGGCAGAGGATGCGGTTCAAGAAGCTTGGCTGCGTCTAAGCCTGTCCGATTCCAGAGATATTGAGAATCTAGGCGGTTGGCTGACCACAGTGGTCTCCCGAATCTGCCTTGACATGCTTCGGGCACGTAAATCGCGGCGAGAGGAGTCGGTGGAAGACCTTTCGCCCCATGCATTCATGAATGATTCGGATAGCGATCCTGAACAAGAGGCCCTGCTGGCAGACTCAGTCGGGCTCGCAATGCTGGTAGTGCTTGGCAGTCTGAGTCCATCCGAGCGTGTCACTTTTGTTCTGCACGACATATTCGCTATACCCTTTACTGAAATTGCCTCTATCCTGGGTAAAACCGAGGCAGCTACTAGACAGCTTGCCAGTCGTGCACGCCGCCGTGTGAGAGGTGGGAACCCAGAAAAAGACAAGACTTCTCTGGCTTATCAACGCGAGCTGATCGAAGCATTCCTCGCCGCGGCGCGGGATGCTGACTTTGATAGGTTGTTGTCTGTGCTTGACCCGAATGTTGTGCTTCGGGACGACCGTCAGAGTGGAGGATTGCGCATCACTCATGGAGCACACCATCTAGCCCAGCAGGTTGCCGGGCGCATACAGGCTTCACAAACCGCTCTGATAAACGGTTCCATCGGTGTGATCGTGGCCCCTCAAGGTCACTTGCAGTACGTGCTCCAATACACCATTCGGCAGGGAAAGATCGCCGAAATCGATTTGATCTCCGATCCCGTAAATATCAGCAAGCTGGACCTTGTGCCGCTGGACTATTGAATTCAACCTTTTAGAGGAGGATTTTTATCAAAATGAGCAACTACAGAGTGGAAGAGAAAGATGCATTTCGGTTCGTAGGATATCCTATTTTGCTGGGTGGAGAGGCAATCATCCATACCGATAGTTATTCCATCCGAAAGACCGAGTTCTTCAAGTCCGTCATTCAGAGCGGCAAGTTGACCTTGCTTCGCCCCCTCTCGGAGAGTAAGTATGGGTATGGAGTAATCGCCGCGAAAGATAGCGGTACTTACTACTATGCCGGTATCCGTACCACCCAACCCCCTATCGACGGAACGGAAGAGGTGTTATTCCCCCAAAGTCACTATCTGATTCTGAGCGGCCAAGGCGGGTTGTCCCGCCTTGCCTTTGACAAGCTTGAAGATCAAGCATTCACGGAGGTCTTGACCGAAGACTTCCCTTACGAATATCACGGAGGTCCCATTGCCGAAATCTTGTTAAACGGAAATCCGGCCGACGCAGAAGTCGAAGTATGGATACCCGTAATTCGAAAATCATGACCAAAAAGAAAAGAGGCTTCTCTACATTTTACTGTAGCGAAGCTCCTTTTCGTTGTTGCGGATTTACCATATGGAGGCAGGGGGAGTCGAACCCCTGTCTGAAGGCAACGCCACATAGGTTTCATCGGGTGTGGTGACAGTTTTGATGTCAACCGATTCTAAATAAATCGAGGACACTTTTTGACCATTCCGGTATCTGGTCCATCCTATAAATTAATTGATTATCCTGAATTTCTGCAATAATTGTAGGCTCAAACGTATTATCAATAATAATGAGTTGGTCTGCGATACTCACAGCAGGTTTTAAATTCTGAAGCGATTGTCCATATCGCCAACGGATATCCTCTTCTGCAATCCAGTGCCCTCCTTGCTCTACGCGGGAAGCCACACGGTCAATATGCATTTGCACATCCTGAAGGCCGATATAATACATAATAATTTGATAACCTTTTTCCTTGGCTAGCTGCATATGCCTTAAGAAGAATGTACCCGATAACGTAGTCTCGACAGCAAAATGATGATTGGTGCTAATCAGAGAACGGATTCGTTTGATTGCTTCCTTGCCTGCCGACAAATCTGCACTTCGAGGATCTTCAGGATTTAGTCGCATAGCAATTTGATCAGGATCAACAACCTCTCCGATCAACTCCCTCATTTGCAAGCTAATTGTACTTTTACCAGCACCGTTAGTACCCGCGAAGATCGTCATGACAGGTTGATGGTTATTCAACACACTTCCGCTCCGTCCGCTTTCCCTGTGAATCGAAAATGATCTCGAACTTATTCCCTTCAGCATCCTCGCGAATACGTCTGTTATCCTTAATATAGTACAGGGATGCTCCCGATTGTTTGGCTTGTTGACGAGCACGTTGACTGGCCTTCTTAAGTATACTTTGAAGCTGTTCTCGATCGACTGCCATAACGAGGACCTCCTTCTGTTTTCTGTTCATTGCTTTACATTATTATACACAATAAAAAAGCCATCAACCACATCATTGGCTGAAGGCTTTTCGTTTCGTTTGTAGTATGGAGGCGAGAGGCGCCGAGCCCCTGTCCGATTATGTCACCCAAGAGTCACCCCATGATAGCATTGTCCCCGCCACTTGGGGTAGTATATAATTTACTTAAAGTTTTGTGCGGAGGTGATTGTCATGAAGTGGAACGAGGTACAACATCTTTATCCAAACGAATGGGTTGTAATCGAAGCCATTCAAGCACATTCGGATGGTGATCTTCGTCTCGTTGAGGATATGGCAATCGTTCAACAGTTCGATGATTCTTCCGAGGCAATGAAACGGTGTAATGAATTACAAAGAAGTCGTCCTTCAAGTGAGTTTTACTTCTTCCATACCTCCCGCCCCAGAGTTGAAATACGTGAACGCAGGTGGATAGGCATCAGAGGTGGCCGATGAACCTAAAACTCATTGATAGTTTGCCCTTTATCTCAGTAAAGGTAAAATACAAACATCAAGAAATCACCCTCAATAATGTCCTTGTCGACACCGGCTCTGCAGGAACAATATTTAAAGCCGAATTACTAAGGAACATTGGGATCTATCCTGAAGCAAATGATTTCACATGTGCGATTAGGGGGATTGGCGGATCAGAGGTTGTGTTTTTCAAAACAGTGGATTCCATTGAAATTGAAGATATCACGCTAGATCAATTTGAAATCGAAGTTGGAGAAATGGAGTATGGTTTTCCGATCGAAGGTATCTTGGGATTTGACTTTATGCAAGCGGCAGGAATTATTATTGATTCAAAACAATTAAAAATACATAGTAGTAACTAGCGCATAATCCAACCTGCAAAGGTTACGAAACTTAAAGGCCGTCCCCAAGTCATCATGAATGACGAAAGGACGGCCTTTCTTAAACTCCACTACAACCCTACGACTCCTCCACCCGAATCCCCACCACTTTCTCGGCCAAGTCCACATCGGTGTGATCCAGTTGCACTTTCACCTTACCCAGTCTGCGAGCTTCGCGCCATTCCCGTAAGTCTTCCTCATTCTCCAGCTTCAATTCCGCAATTTCACTGGCCCGATCAAACATGTACTTACTCGTGTACAGGCAGGTGTAAATCCCTTGTCCGCCTAGAGCAATCGGCTGGTCCCGCCGCTCCCAACGTTCGATCGTAAACTTTACATATAGCTCCTCTTCCGTCCCGGGCCGAGCCGGCCGTTCCGTGATTTCCCGTCTCCGGACCACCTTCCAATCCAGGACCCGTCCAAACCAATGAATACCCGTGTTCCCTGGGCCTTGAAACTTTTTGCGAGACTGGCACATGGCAATGTATTCGATTTGAGTCAGCAGCTTGTGGTCAACGATATTTTTCAGCGGCATATGGTAGAACTGATGCTTCAAAGCCATCTCCAGTTGGGAAGGCTCCCTGAGCGAACCTACCAGGACATTCTTGCCCGCAAACTTGTTGTAGTAATATTCCTTCGTCCCGCGGGGGCGAGTGGAACGTTCGTAAGCTTTCTCCGGGCTGTCTTGGATGATCTCCTCCAGCAGTTGGTCCATCAAATCCGTCGTGTTCGGCAGAAACGGGATCGCCCCGATGTTGACGAGCTGAATGCTTTTGTAAAAAGGATGCTCCCTAAACTTCACCTCATCCGGATACGGAAAAAGCACATACGCCCCAAACATACTCCGCTCATACTCGCCGTTCCGTAGATCCTGGTACACAATCGCATCCCGGTATCGGTGCATCGTGTTGATGTCGTCCTCCTCAGGCCCCGGCTGTTTGTACTTCTTCCAGTACGGCGTCCCCTCATAAGCGGGGTTCAAGCGGTATTTCGCATCAAAAATATACTTATACTCAATCGCCGCGTCATTCTTTTTCAAAGTCAGCACATTATCGGGTCTCTGCGCTAGCGTAGAGTGGCCGTCTCCCTGAGGCAGGGAATTGTAGTAGAGCGTAAACACTTCCCCATTTCGCGGATTCCGATAGACCATCTTCGCCTTCCGCCCGCGATCCAACGTCACAAACAGACCCGTCCGATTCACCTTAATCAGATCCTGGCTCACCAGCTCATATTTCCGCCGCATCAAATCGTGGATTTTCAGGAAACACCAGTACTCATACAACTGCGCCAGATCCTTCATCGATAACCGGAACAGATCCCCTTGAATCGAGAGCCCCTTCATCAGCAAGAGATAAATCCGATAGACCTCCCGATACCCCGGAGCCATCTGCAGGACCAGCGTGATCGAAACTTGCTTCATATCCCCAATTTGTAAAAAATCCTGCTGTAACAGCCGCTGCAACTGTGAACGCATCACGTCAATTTTCTTCAGCAAGACGGGATCCGCGGTTCCTTTTTTCGCTGCATGGGACCTGAGCTCCTTCAGCTTCGAGGTGATGCGCAGCAACGCCCAGCGGATGAACCGATTTTCCGCCGTATCGAAGTCCATATACCGCCGGGTTTCAAGCACATGCGTAGGCAGCTCCTGCCCCGGAACAAACAGCTCCGGCCTTTTGCGCAAAAAGGCGATATTCTCCTTCCCCACCCGCTTCGCCCTCGACGCCTCCACCAGATGAGATTCACGGCGCATTTTATAGTGGGGGGTATTTTTGATCCGATCAACGCCTTGGGTCAGTTGCCCAAAAACCTGCTGTAATATCGTAAAAAACTCCGTCACACTCTGATGCCGGGTCTCCCTCAACCCGGTAAGATGAAACGTCTTGCGCAGAAAGTCAAAAGACAGATTATAGATCTGCTCATTCACCTCTCGCAAAATCACTTCGTAATCGCGCTTGTAATCCATTTTGGATGGGAACACTTCGAGCTGCAGCTTGAAGATGACTTCGCCATGCAGGCGTAACTCCAGTTCCGAAAGACCAACCTCATTCTGAAAATTAAGAATCCCCGACATAACACGGCCAAGACGGCCTACAGGTTTAACCGCTTGCCGCAAGTGAAGATTTTCATGGAAGAATACGATCGGTAGATCCTTCTGTTTCTTCTCTACTACGATTTCATAAGCTTGGGTTTCATAAAACAGGGGCTCTGCCGGATCGCCAGGATTCCAAGCTTGGAGACCCGAGGACTCATGCGAAAAGACTTGAATCGAGTTCATCTCCACTTTCGGCGAGGGGACTTCTACTTGAAAATGGGCGTCCACCCACACCTCCCCCTCCTGCCGATGAAGCTGCATCGTCTCGACAGTCGGATGAAATGGCTTCCCTTTGATATTTAAATCAAACAGATTGGTCTCAATGCGTAGTAACTCCATCGGCGCATTACGATAACCAGTAAGAGGTGAATCCATCTTCTTCAAGCCTCCGTAACATCGAAGCGATTTTCCTTGCACTACGCGGATACTTGGCTTGATCGAGCAGTGATTTAAGCTTATTACCCTCGAACAATGAAGTCGTATCCTCTACATACTCATTGACGGCAAAAGAGGAACCCACACACTCCCGCATCAAGTTCAGAAGAACTCTCCGGATCGAAGCGCTGCTGCCTTGAATGCGAGGCAATATTTTCTGGAGTAACTGGTGATCCAACGCCTCATCCTCGGTAAGCAACCCGAACCGCTGGTTATAGAGCATATAGAAACACACCGCATCCCGAATTCGAAACCCTATATGCGCATGGATTTCCTCCAAAATGCCGTTGATCCGCACCAACGTATCGGTCGTCTTCGTAATCAGTGCTTTGGATTCCACGTTATAGGCATCTACTAGCTGCAGATAATCACATCTTAAGAACAGATTTGGCATGGCCTCTGGACGTTGCCCCACCTCTGATTCCTCGTCAGGAAATTGAGCCAAGAAGATATCATTGAACTCAATCGTATTCGCCCGGTCGAGCACCTTTTTACTAAAAGGATGCGTCGTCTCGTCCATATTGACCGTCCCAATCAAGTACACATTCTCCGGAATCGACAGATTACCATATATCTCTCGATCCTCATCCTGCACAAGCGAACTGCCGTGAATGATGGGGTCGGTAGCAATATGTCCATCCCGCCATTCCTGAGTCTCCAGAATGCTAAGCATATCGCTGAAATAGTGTTCTACTCGTGCCAAATTCATCTCATCAAGGCAGATAAAATAAGGTTTAATCGGGTTATGGGAGGCCTCCAACAATACCTCGGTAACACGCCCAGGACGGAACTTACCAGACAAGTCACTGTAGCCAATCAAATCCGACGGATCACTCCAATCCGGTCGGACTGGGATCAACGTAAACTGCCCATTCTCCGAAGTCGCCCCCATCGCCTCTGCAAAGAGCTTGACCAGCTTGGTTTTCCCGGTTCCCGATACGCCTGCTAGGATGACGAAAGGTTTGGTTTTGAGGGAGAGGTAGAAGTTTTCGATCAATCCAGGCGGGTAGGCAAACCCCTTATTTTTAATGTACGATTGGATACCATCCAAATGCCCGCGAACTGCCTCATCATCCATGTTTTCTTCCACCGTTTCCAAAGGATATTCTGGATCTTCGACCTGTTCGGTTTGAAGCTTCCGATCGACGTATTCTTGGTAGGTCGTCATCAATTGCTCAAGATCAGCTACTAGCTGATCATCGCTCGGAATATGAGACGCATCGTACCGCTTGTAGGCAACCGTCGATATTTGATAATCACGGCCCAAACCAGCTGAAGTAAGCTGGATATTTTCATCTTTGGAGAAAGCTTGAAAATCAAGGCTCTCTCTTATTTCCGTCACCTTTTGTTGTAGGAACTTGTACCCTTCTTTTCTACCTCGCTCCTGAATAGGTTTCGTAACCCCTTGGTTAAAAGTCAGATAGACCGCGCTCATGTCCTCAGCAAATAGGTAAACGATATATTCCCCGTATTGGGTAGATTTCGTAATTCGGGTATCCATAAGAGCTAGCCAAGGTACGGTTGCCCAGTTCCCCATCCCCACTGAACCTTGAATTTTGATATGCTCCGAAACAAATGGAAGCAAACGAAGCTGCTCCGGCAACTTCTTTCTGAATAAAGTACCTAGCGCGTGATTCGTAAAAGATTCGGTCTTAGCTTGAGGATAGGTTTGCAGGATATGAACCAAACTCTCGTGAAGAGATAAGCTTAGCTCCTGCCCAAGTTGACTATGGTATAGGTCCAGTTCACGGTTAACATAATCCTGAAGCTCTAATAACATTGCTTCCCCTTGCGCCCATATTGAATCCGCAAACGTCAAAAAAGCCCCGTCCGCTTGCTTAACAACAACCGAACGAAGCGCTTCTATTGGAGTATCGAGCAGGGATCTCACCTGGGACAGGCTCATGGACTCCCACCGGTTAGCCACTTTAGGTGGCGGTGAATCTACAGTAAGACCACTGCTCTCCTTATGTTGATAGTAGGTCAGGAACCGCCGGGTAACATCATCAATCCTAAGCATCTGATCCTGCGTTTCCTGCCACGTGTCTATCATCGCAAGCACAAGCACCATTTTGTAGGACTTTTGCTTTACACGGAATAAATTTGCTAATTCAACTGGAAGTGACATGTTTTGCCCTCCGGGATCTCAATTGATCACTAAATTTTCTTTCTATCTATTATCAGGAATATGCTCCAACAAATCACCAGGTTGACAATTTAAAGCGGAACAGAGTTTATCAATTATCTCTAGAGAGACATATTCATTTGTATTCAATTTTGCCATAGTAGCAGATGATATTCCCGTCATTTTTAATAAATCAAGCTTCTTTATCTCTCGATCTATAAGTAATTTTTGAAATGGCTTATAACTTATCATTGCCTAACCCCTCGCAAAGAAGTTGAATTTTTCTTTAATTATATTGAACAATCTTTGCATAAACAAAATTATATTTATGTTCACTTGACCTAAATTTTTGTGATGTTAAAATAATACTTGTGAAGTTAAATTTTAGTTCGTAAAATCAAATTCCTAGGAGGCGCGATTCTTGACCAATTCTTTGGAGATCTTGATTGATCCACTCATTCGTAACCGATTAGAGTCTTTATACAATGAACTTAAAAACAATAACTCCGATTTCAAGCAAATTTCATGTGAAGCTGAACAATATATCAAGGCAATACGAGAAGCCCTTACCGACAACCTCAAACAAACTTTATTCCTTTATGAAGACTCTCAATTCACCATACAAACAATTTTAGAAACAAAAATATATCTGCAAGGATTTAAAGATGCCTTGCATCTATTCAATGAAATACATATCACTATACGTTAAAGGCTACAGACTTATCAATCTTTATAAACTCTGCCGCATAACACCTAGTGTTCCCGGTGTTGAAAGGCTTAAGCAGCTGACTTTTCAAACGAATCCTCCTTTATCGGAGAGGATTTAGTTCAGTTTTTATAGCTGGAAGGAGTAATGAACATTTTAACGAAAATATCAAGTGGGACATTAATATTGTACTATACTTAAAAAGCACTCCGATCGGATATAGGATTCCTTGCCGCTGCGATATCTCAAGAACGTATTTATGTGGTTTCTCTATTATCGGATGACATGGTTGAAGTTGTAGTTCATGGGTGCATAATAAACACCCCGGAAAGGATAAACGGCAGTTTTTACTTCGAAAGTCAAGTTATTCTTATAACAGACATAAATAAGTCCTGAATCAATCACGCAACAATGATACCTCATAAAGGGATCCGCACTGCCATCCAAACCCTCTTGTATTTTGATTCAGACGAAGCATATATCAGGATAGTTTAAGTGACTTGATGGGTGTATATACGGATGCTATCTAATAGCTTAATTCGCAATAACTAATTGGGCTGAGGTTGAGTCAAAGAGGGGAAATAGAAATGACCATCTATCTTTTAACTGGGAATACTTCAGAAGGAAGAAAGATTACCATGTCTGTAGAAGCCATAAACGAATCCCATGCATTGAGTCAGGCTTATAGCCAGTATGGTAAGTTACGACAATATCAAATCATGAAAATAGATGTACTTCAGGAGCCATACGACTTGGAGCAGGCACCGAAACATTTCTTTCCAAAACTGCAGTATAGCGACGAAGAAATACTGCAAATGATTGAACGGATCAATATGAATCAGGGTAGCTTTGAAGAGTATAAAGCCGTAAAGGAACATTTTGATCCCATAATAAAGGGAGCAGTAAACAGCCCGACACTCGATCTCTCCATAGATGAGCGTGAGGAAATAGTAGACCATATTTTGATTGATATTCTTAAAGAATTTAGTTATTCATTCTCACCGGATCGTGGACGGTTGTTGTCGTATATCAAGATGAAGGTGAGGGATCGTGTAAAAGTCTACCAGGAACGATTAAAGTATGTTAATGCCAGTAATAGGAAGAGCCGACGTTTACGATCCATTGTTCTAAAAGAACATTTCGATGAACTAAGTCGGCCAGAAATTAATCTTGATGATGATTTAGAAAGAGCTAAGGTAATCTCAACGATCCAAGTTATACCTGAAGATGCATTTCGTAAAGTTCCCCGGAAATTCAAGGAAGACTTGTTTGAGAGGATTGCAGAGTTAGGAATTCATAACGAGCTTTTACGAAGCGAAAGACAAAAAGCAATATTTAATCTTGCTTATGGTCCTAAGCGATTGAAACAGATTGAAATCGCGGCCAATCTCAAAATTACGCAAGGGACCGTAAGTGTAAATATGAAGCGTGCTAAAGAAAACATCCTGAAAAAGATCAAAAAATAGATGTACAGGCGAACTAAAAACGTCAATATTTTGTAGTTTGGCCTGTGAGATTTTATCCATGGTATATGAAGTATATTAATTGTAATCGTTATTTCAAATTAATTTTTAAAGGTTGGTTATTATGTATTATATATAGGAGGGCGGGGGGACGACTAACGTCATAATCTTGATTTATAGTTCGAACTGTCGCACCTCTAATGCGGGGATTGGTTGATTGATTAATTCAAATTTAATATGAAGAAGTCTCAGCTCTTAACTCTTCGTACGATTGGGACGGGAGTTATTTTATGCTCACTTTTTTTCAGGGCCCAAGTGGCTGCTAGTATTAGCAGCTGCTTGGGCCTTTTTTTGTTTCTACGATTTTACTTGTAAGAATGAAGTTCGGAAACCTATTAGGTTAAGAAAAAGCACAGAGAGGAAACAGAAAGCAGAATAATTCGATCTCTTCTAACTTTCAAGATAGAGATAATATCCAGCGAGCTCAAAGAAGCCACATTTAGTGGCCCTCTTTGGGCTTTTTTTGTATCCAAAAATAACTGAAACGAAAAAGCGCTGGGGGAATCCCCAGCGCTTTTTCGTTTCATAAGGAGCTAAGGAAGTTCATGAGAGAATTTACAGTTAACTGGGCTAAAACGCCGGCTAGCCAATACCCTTTCTTAATTGACAAGGAGCCAACCAACCATATATGGAATAAGGAAAGGATATATCGGGATCGAAAAACCGGCAACTACTATCATAAAGACGGCTTGCATGGAGAAATTGAAGCATACAACCGAAGAGGAAAACACATCGGAGTCCTGACTCCTGAGGGGAACAAACATCCAACCAAAGGAGCCGTACCTGGAAGAACCATACCAGTTTAATGAGGATCTAAGTATTGTATCTATGTTTCAAAAAATAATATAGACGCGGGATGAAGACTCCCTACTCAGTCTCGTCCCGCTCTTTTTTGGTGTTTGTATATTATGTATTAATATCTTTATCAGTATAATAGAGCCATTATAACTTAAGCCCTTAAAGCACTTATTATTCCACGATCTCCAAGCATTTCGTTCCCATCTGGAGAAAGTTTTTCAAAAACATTTGTTCCCTTCAATATTTTTTGAGCTTATGTAGTATATGCTTCTTTTTTCAAATCTCTCCTCCTTATCAGCCAGAACACCGGAAAACGCGGAGGCGTCATATTCAAATACAGGTTATTTATTACCTTTTGCACGGTTATGAGTTTTACATAACATTTGGCAATTTTCGGCGCTCGTTGCACCACCTTTACTCCAAGCCGTAACATGGTCTGCATCCATTTCGCTTAATTTCCAAATCTTTGTTTTGTTTGAATCATGTCCCATTGCACATAACGGACAGTTTGACTTACCCTCTGACTCGGCCTCATTAGTTTGCATTGTGTAAATGGACCTCTTTGTTGCTTCATCAAATACTCGAACCTCGAGCAATTTGGTATCTTGTGAACCTCCAAGAATATATTCAAAAATACCCTTCCGGTTTTTAATGTATGGATCACCATATAGCTTTTTTAACTGATCAGATACACTTTTGGGGTTATACGCCTGATTATGATATTTTTCGTAAAGTCTACCCCACTCAAGCCCACGCATCTCGCTTTCAACATCAATAAATACGCTGGAAACCCAATCAATCACGCTATTGAAATATTGTTTTAATTCCTTGATATTATCGTCAAAGCGATGACGGCTCATGTAATCACTAATATTGCCCTTACTTACCCAATCCAGAGCACATTCTAAATATTCCTGCCGGTTAGCACTCGCCGATACATATGCACTCCATTTTTGAATGTTGGCATTTTGGCTATTACTGAACTCGGCTTTGCCGAGAGTAACAAACGGGCCAGAATATACAGCGTTGAGTAATTCCTGATTATTTAGTGGAACCCCCGCAATATTGATTGTTTTAAACCACTCTTTTATCTCACTTTCGGTACCTTCACACTCATAAATGAGTAGCTTAGTTTCCAGAATCTTATCTTGCTTGTCTTTTGCCATTCCGCTAAAATACTGCTCCATGCCGCTTTCATCTTTGATGGCAAATTTGTTAGTTACAAACCGTCCGAGACTGGTGATACGCTGTTGCCCGTCCAAAACTTCAAAATTGCTGTTGCTCACTTTGTTAAAATAAATCAATCCTATAGGGTAACCTTTTAGGACTGAGTCAATGACAAACGCTTCTTTTTTGCCTCCGTCGGACGCATAAATATAGTTACGCTGATACTCCGGCTGAATAGTGAGCATGCCGGATAAGCCGAATAAACCCTTACCTTCAAGTTCGTTATAGACAAACCCTTCGCAAATTTCTTTGATTGAAATGCTAGTTCTAAGAGTTGTTTTCATATTAGCTCCCCTTGTGCTTAATAAAAATTCTTTTATAAGCCATCTTTGCAACGCCATCTTCATAGTAACCGGCTGTTGGATTACCTTCCTTATATGCTCCTGTGCCGCCAGCTTTATAATAATCTTCAACAAACTCTTTTGTTAAACCAGGTGTTTTCTTTAATTCGTCATCAACAAGACCATTATCACTTGTTCCTAAAATCTCAAATTGCTCCGGGCTATATTTATCTAAAAAACTAATTGGCACACCCATTACACCATCATAGTCACTCGGGATAGCATCAGTAAATGGCACTTCTATAGCATCATAGTTATCATATTTAATGTACTCTTCTTTACCTTTTATTCCTTTATGTTTGCTGTATTTCAAATTATCGCTCATTGTCATAAGTGGCAATGGCTGGTGACGCCTTCCATGGTCTAGGTTGGTAAACCAACAAACATTGCGGAATTTCACTAAACCAGTAGTTTCATCAAACACTCCCGAAGCGAAATTACGTGTATTTGGCGTATAAAAATATGCATTACCAGCGTTAAATCCATTTCCTAGCCACATCTTATTATTTCTAATTAACGGAAATATTTCTTTGTAAGTAATTGCATTCATACTGCCAATAATAAGAAAGAATTTGTTGTAATCAAATAGCTGTTTAACATATTCACGAAATAAGCTAAACGGTGGATTCGTTATCACAATGTCGGATTGTTTTAATAAATCTACACATTCATCACTGCGGAAGTCGCCGTCGCCTTCTAGCGGCGCCCATTCATTATTTTTGTTTGCCTTTAATTGCAATGCAACATCTTTTAGGTTGAATTCACCATCACCGTCTATATCATGTACTTCATTGATAATAAATCTGTTAGCAGTTATTTTAGGAAGGTCTTTAGAAAGCACAAGAGTGCTGTCATCACTAAATAATTCTATTTGCATATTGGCAATAGGTGAAGGTTTATAGCTGGTAGTAATAAGCTGTTTTAGCCCAATCCTGTTAAAGTTTAGTGCGAAATAGCGAAAGAAGTTGCTCTCATACGGATCGTCACAGTTGCAGTACACTACCTTGCCTCGAAATACCTCGGAATTGTATTCTAAATAAGCTTCAATCTCTTTTTGAATATCGCCGTATTGGGTGTAAAACTCGTCGTTCTTTACCCGTTTTGCATTTGTAAGATTTTTGTTTGCCATACGTTCTCCCACCTACTTTTCTTTGCCTACCAATTCCTTGTGAACTAACGATTAATTTTATACATATTAGTATAGTGCTATACTATAAGTGATTCAACACAGCAGTTCCGTAAAGATAACATAAAAGGACAGTTAAGGCATCTTTACTCGCCCTATCTGTCCTTTAACTTTGGTAAACTCTTCAAATATTTAAGCATTTACTCGGTTGATATCGATGATTAGATCAATATCCGTAGTTCAAGTTACCTAGCACCCGATGTAATGCATAGGTTGAAACTCTATAAGAGGGACTAGCTTCTCTTCTTAATCAGAGTATTCTCGCTCCTAAAGTTCGCATCATCTCAAATGTGTCGATGCAAGGAACACCGAACGCCATACATACATTTGGTATAAGGATTCTATTTCTCTTATCCCTATTATATTTTTCAAGAGTTACAACGGTATAGCCATGAACTTTCGCATATGCAACAAGCCAACTATCACCGGCAGTTGCAAACTCCGTCTTAGCAGTTTCTAGAAACAAGGGATTTGTAAATGCCCATTGCATTATACTCCTGTATGACTCTATTACTTCCGCTTGGTCTGTACTCATACACCAACTGCTAAAGTCAGAAAGAATCCATTTATGCAAGGGGTCTGGATCTGCACTTTGACTTTGTGGAGTGAGTTCATCTTTAATCTTATCAATAGTAACAATTTGATCCCTGTTAGCTAATTCGGTAAGAATCCTCCAGAAACCAGGTACAATATCGAATGAATAATATGATTGATGGGCATTTATATAAACATTGGCGTCTAGTACATATTTCATAAGGTTCCTCCAGAGCCTAGGCGATTGGTAAACTCCGTAAATGTTTTTCCAGTCATCCCCGTTAATCTATAGGCATCTCTATATAGGAGGTTTCCTTCTCTAGCTGCTGTAATAACCGTTTCTGCAAACCGTCTGCCTATACGAGAACCTTGTGTTCGATAATAATCCCCGCCACTGGAATCTTGAGTAACTTGAGTTACTCTTTGAACATATTCAGTATAAAATTCGAAAAATTCCCCCCGATCAATTAAACCAAGATCGAGAGCTCTTCGAGCAGCAACAATTTCACTGACCTTGAAGTGTCGAGCTAACTTTTGAAACCGGTATTGTTCCAACTTAATTAATGGCCAATACTTAAGAAGATCACTTTCTGGTACCAGAAATTCTGCTGCTACAGAATTACAAGCAACTTCAGTTTCATTATCTGCAGGTTGAAGTACCTCAAGATCGAATATAGCACTTTTACCAAACCATATATGTGCCAGTTCGTGTGCAAGTGTAAACATTTGAGCTGCTTTTCCATCAGAACTGTTAAGAAAAATAATTGGTGCATAGTTATCTACTAACACGAAACCACGAAACTCTTGAACGCTTAGTTTGCGACGAGTATTATTTCCAACTATTCCGTTCATCATCACATAAATTCCAATATCCTCAATTGCCTTTTGTAATAAACGCAAAGCCTCTTGCCAATTTCTACTATGAGAAGCCCAACCATTAGGTAAGTTAAGAGCTTTCCTAATATCTATAGCCACTTTTTTAGGTTCCTCTGTATGATTAAAGGAACCAACAAACTTAAGCGGCTCAGTATACTGTTCTATGAGATAATCTCTCAGCCATTGTTGTCTTCGTTCAATTATTTGTACAGTCTCTAAAAGATCGGGACTAGGAGGTTCTGCATGGCCCTGATCACCTAATGTACGAAAATGTGGGATAGGTAATCGCTCTTCTGGCGGGCTTTCCAGGAAGAAACAGCCTAGAGGAGTATAGGTAGCCTTTGCAAAAAGTTCAAGTTGCTTTAAAGTTGGATATTCTTCTCGTGCAATCCATTGATTTAGTTTAGGAAATTTGTTTTCGATTGCTTCGGCTATACCGGTACGAGTTACTGCCCATCTCAATAAATCCGGACTCACTTCAACCCTAGCCATTGAGCGTCACCTCCTTCATACATTATTATATGTTAAAAACAGTATTATGTAAGGGTATTTGAACAAAATCTTAGTTGTGGGTGTAAAAACGAAAAATGCTGAGACACCTTTGTCTAGGCTCATCAGAATGGTGCTCGTAAATTCACAGGGACAGGACTAACCCTGCAACAATATTGGTCCCAAAAGCACATAAAAGCTCCAGCAACGCTGAACCAAACAATCTCATGTCAAATGCATCATATTTCATATGCAACCCCTCCTTATGATTAAGGCATGCTAACTTCAAGCTGCAGAATCTCAGCAGACTAAAGAGTAACATTGCTAAGGAGACCATGAGTGTCACACACAAGATGGATGACAGTCCTGTATAAGAGCATACTGCCCCTGTCAATTTACGAACAATACAAAATTCAAATTATTATACCAAATTTTAGAATCCGCAGCAATCCAATAAGTAACGTTATGTAATGAAACCTTTATTTGATACAAAAAAGCGATAAAGAAATAAATTCTTTATCGCTCCTTTGTTTTTCACTATAACCAGAGCGTAATAGCAAACCCTCTGGCATAGTAAAAGGTTTTCGTTTTTGAGTCTTTTAATGGAGGCGAGGGGAGTCGAACCCCTGTCCGAAGGCAACGCCACATAGGTTTCTACGGGTGTAGTGACAGATTTGATGTCACCCTAGAGACTCCCTGTCACCGGATTCCCTTCGGGTCAGCCTGATTATCTTCTTCCGTTGACCCCAGGCGGAGACCAGACGGCGTATCCCACTAAAGTTGGGCCCTATTCCCGGCACATGGGCGATGCAGGGATAGAGCTAGCTCACAGGTTATTAAGCTGCGAAAGCTAAGTTGTTGTTTTGTTTGCCGTTTAATTGGCTTTAGCGTTGATGAAGTGGACGCGTCCCCACTACCCGCTACCCATGCTCGATCTACCCCCGTCGAATCCAAAAACGCCCCCGAATTAAAAAGGGTGCTGGATCAAGGTGCAGCCTGCAAGGGCCTGCTGTTGTTCGTTATCACCATTCCTTCTCCATAATAAGGAACGTGATCATCTCTTACATCAATTAGTATACCATGTTTGCGCTTCTTGATGTTTATGGACTTGATGGAAACGCTGGGAACTTCGCCTTAGCCGACCAAACTTACCTTGCGACCTTCTGCTTTTCGCGCAGTGCCCGCTGAATATCACGCTGAGCATCACGCTTCGCAGCGGTGTCGCGCTTGTCGTATTGCTTTTTCCCTTTGCCCAGGCCCAGCAACAGCTTCGCATATCCGTTGCGGATGTAAATCTTGAGCGGTACGATTGAGTACCCTTCCTGCTTGGACAAGCCCAGCAGTTTGTTGATTTGCACCTTATGCATCAGCAGCTTACGCGTCCGCGTTGGGTCCAGCGGATTGAACCGGTTCCCCTGTTCGAACGGGCTGATATGCATGTTGTGGATATGGATTTCGCCGTTTCGGATCGTTGCGAACGCATCCCCGATATTCACCCGGGCGTTCCGAATCGACTTAATCTCCGTGCCGGTCAGCACCATGCCCGCTTCGTAGGTATCTTCGATGAAATAGTCATGGGAAGCTTTTTTGTTCTGCGCCAGCACTTTACCGTCACTTTTCTTGCCCATGTCGTCATCTCCTCCTAAACCCTCACAGGGCAGTTTACCAGACATTTATTGTACCAACTTAGGCGGTCAAAAGCAAGAATGAGCGCCCTCCAGCCACCAACTTCAAGCCTTCCCCCGCGGCAGCTTATCCGCATACCTCGCCCGCAGTTCTCCCAAGTACTCCAGCTTGGCCAGCACCTTCTCTTTATTCAGCAGCCCGATGCTCAGAATCATCTGCTCGATCAGCAGCAGCGGCGTCACCATCGAATGGAATTCTCCCAAGTCTCCCCGACTCACGTAAAAAGCAGCGTCCACCTGCGTCCCGTACCGGAACTCCTCGCGGTCTGTCACCATCACGGCCGAGCAGCCGATGCGCTTGACGCAGTCGAGGATCACCTCGGTCTCCGGCAGCAACCGGGTGAAGTTGAACAGTAGCACGACATCCTCCCGCTGCACATGTGCCAGCGACTCCAGCAGCTCATGGCCGCTGGCCGCCATCATGCGAACTGACATCCCGAATCGCGACAGCCGGTAAAATAACAACTCCCCCAACGCCACGGAAGGCCCCGGCGCATAGACGTAAATCCGTCTAGCTCCAGCCATCAACGCGGCGGCATGCTTCAGTTCCTCCGGGTCCGTCCGCTCCGCTGACTCCCGAAGGTGAAGGCTCGTTTGCTCCAGCAGCTTCAGCGGCAAGCTCGACGGATCGAGCCGGGAGATGGTTGCCTCCAGCTTATGCGCCGGCGTCGTATCGATGGCCTGGCGAAGCCGCAAGCGGAAGTCCTTGCCGTTCTCGTATCCCGCCGTCCGCCAAAACCGCGACACCGTGGCAATGCTCGTGCCCACCCGATCCGCCAATTCCTGCTCCGTCATGAACAACGCCTCGTCGGGGTGCCGCTCGATGAAATCGGCGATTTTTTGATGGCCGGGGGAGAACTTCATTTGCTTCGCAAATAGTTGATTCCGATACTTTGACATGGGCTCCGCTCCTTAGGGTCTCGTTCTGTTCTTCCCCTATCCTAGCAGCCAATTGTTATGTAAATTTATTTACATCATTTTCACTATGTAAAAAATATTACAATCCGTTGACATACACCCACGCCTCATTTAATACTCGGCCTCTACACTTTGGGAAGAACGACTCATTAAAGGAGGTTTTCCCTTCATGAACCGCAAAACCCTGTACACCCTCACGTCCTCGCAAAAAATGATGATTTTCGTCCTCTCCATGTCCTTGTACGGCTTGTCCAACATGTTCACCGAGCTCATCCCCGAGTTCCGCCTCGGACCGATCGAGCTCTCGGTGGAGTACTTCGCGTTCATCCCGCTCACATTGTGCATGCTGTTCCACCCGCTGTATGCGGCGGTCGGGGCGGCGCTGGGCGAGGTGATTTTCGGCGAGCTGATGCTGGGGCAATTTGGCGGACTAGGCGAGCTGGAAAAATTCCTGACCTTCTCCTTCGCCATGTACGTCGCCGGGCGGATGGTCCGTAACCCGCAAAACCGCCTGCAAGTCGGCACCGCCGCCATCACGGGCGTCATCATCCACCAGTTGTGCAGCAGCCTGGTAGACATCGGCAAAGTCTGGATCGGCGTCGAAGAATTCGAAGCCGTACCCGGGCTGGCGCAAAGCGTCGTGATCGTCGAAGGCGTGGGCTTCCTGAACGACGTGCTGTTCTCCGGCATCCTGTTCGCCCTGCTGCCTACCCTCTACCTGGTGCCTAGACTCTATGGAAAAATCGAGCCGCTCCTTGGCATCAAACCGCGCGAAAAATCCACCAAATACGAGGCCGCCGGCGTCATTTCGCCGAAGCTGGTGTTAAGCGGGATTGCGCTGGCGCTGATCGCTTTTGGCGCAGAATCGCTGTCCGAAACGGACTGGAACTTCGGCGAGTGGGACAGCGGATTGGCCGACCGGTTGGGCTCGGGGGCCATCTGGCTCAGCATCGCGGCCGCAGCCGTCGTGGCCATCATTGTGCTGTTGATCATGCGGGCCAAGCGGTCGCGCAGCATCCAAACCGGAGACGAGTCTGAGAACCTGCCGTATGCTTAATCCGAACAACGCATTCCACGGCCCCGTGATTGAAATTCGCAACGTGTCGTTTACTTACCCGGGCTCGGAGCTGCCGGTGCTAAATCAGGTGAATCTAACGATTGAATCGGGCTCCTTCACCGCCATCATCGGCGGCAACGGCTCCGGCAAATCGACGCTTTGCAAGCTGCTGAACGGGCTGATTCCGCATTATTATTCCGGCGACTTTGAGGGGGAGGTGCATATTCACGGCCAATCCACCGCGCAAAAAACCGTCGCCCAACTCTCCCGCCGCGTCGGCTACGTCTATCAGGACTTCGACAACCAGCTTGTACGTCCCACCGTGCTGGACGAGGCCTGCTTCGCCCCGCTGAACTACGGGCTGCCCGACTACAAGGACCGGGCGCTCCACGCTTTGGAGCTTTGCGGCCTCGCCCATTTGCAGCAACGCTACATTTGGGAACTGAGCGGCGGCCAAAAGCATCTGCTCGCCCTCGCCGGGGCCCTCTCGCTCGGCGCAGAGATCCTGATCGTCGACGAACCGGTGTCCCAGCTCGACCCGAGCCACGCCCGGCAAGTCTACGAAGTGCTGCGGGAGCTAAATCAGAATCACGGCAAGACGATCCTCGTGATCGAGCATCATTCGGAATTTATCGCTGACTACTGCCAGGAGGTCTGCCTGCTGGATCAAGGCCGGGTGTTGTGGAAACGCCCGGTCTCCGAAGCCCTAAACAGTTTGGACGATCTGGAGCGTTTAGGTATTCAGCCGCCCGAGGTCACCCAGGCTGCGGCCTACTTGTCAGCCCTGCAGGACACCAACAGTTCTATGCGGCGGAATCCCAACGAGAAGCACCCCCAGCAGGCAGCATATCCGATTACAACCGAAGCTGCGATTCCTTATTTTAAGCGGCAGCTTCCGACTCTACCGGATGAAACGCCTGCACGATGGACCAGCTCCGGTGACCTATCCGCCGAGAAAGGGCATCACCCTGACGACGACCAACGTATCCCCGTCATCCGGTTTAACGGGGCCTCCCTGAACTACCGCACGATCCGTAAAGCGGAGCGCACCGTGCTGCACGGCATCGACTTGACGCTCTATGAAGGTGAGCGGATCGCGCTCATCGGCAACAACGGGGCGGGCAAGTCGTCGCTCCTGAAGCTGATCGCCGGGATTGCCAAGCCGTCCGACGGCAGCGTCGCCGTTCTCCAGCAGGATACCCACAGCATCTCCATCGAGCAGTTGTCGCGGGATGTGGCCTTTGTTTTCCAAAACCCGGAGGACATGTTCATCGAGGACAGTGTGCGCAAAGAGATCGCGTATTGCCTGAAACGGCGCGGCTACCCGGATGCGGACGACACGCTGCAACGCATGCTGCACAGCTTCCGGCTGGAGCTGCTGCAGGACCGCGACGCGCGCCTCCTGAGCGGCGGGCAACAGCGCCGCGTCTCGCTCGCCATCGGCGCGGCGATCCGGCCCGCGATCATGCTGCTCGACGAACCGACGGCCAACCTCGATTTGGCCACCCGCGAAGAGCTGCTCGGCACGCTGGAGGAGCTGAACCAGCACGTCCGCACGGTGCTGATCGCCACGCATGACATGCAGCTCGTCCATCGCTGGGCGACGCGCGTCATTGTCATGCACGACGGCCGGGTGCTGGCCGACGGGACGGCGGCGCAGGTCTTTTCCAGCCCGGAGCTAATCCGCCGCGCCGGCCTGGCGCTGACGCAAAGCATGGAGTTGTCCGCCGCTCTCGGCCTCCAGCCCCCATGCGGATCGCCGACCGAGTTGGCCGACCGCCTGAACCGCATCCTCACCGGAAAGGAGACCCTCCCGCATGCAGCTCGTCCGCAACTGGTTTAACAAAATCTCGCTCGACCGCATCCAGCTCGAGTTAATGAACACGGCCTACGGCAGCGGTCATGCTTCCCTATCCCGGCTGGATCCGCGGGGGTTGTTGATTTGGTATCTGTTTTTCGCCATCGTTCCGTGGTTTCTTAACAGCTACATTGTCTTAGCCGGGATGTGCCTGTTCGTCATCATCACGACCATGTTATCCCGGGTCACGCCGTTCATCATTATCGTGCTCTGCCTGGGCCTGATCGGACAGGTGGGATGGCTGTTTATCCTTTCGCTGTTTTTTGGCGGGGACATCTCCTCCGCCTTGCCGCTGCTCAAGCTTACGCTCAAGCTGTCGATCGTCTCGCTCGCCAGTATCACCGTGTTCTCGGGCATGGATCCGGAAAAAATCAGCGACGGCCTGCTCGCCCTCGGCGTCCCCGCCGCCTTCTCGTTCAGCTTGTCCTACGGCTACCGCATTCTGCCGGTGTTGTTCGAGGAGTTCCGCAACGTCCTGCTCTCGTATCGGCTGCGCGGCAAAGCGCCCGAGCGGCACGGCATCCTTTACTGGCGGCTGGGCGCGTATTATTTGAAGCTGCTGGTGTACGCTTTTTTCCCGCTGATGCTGGCAACGGCCAAACGCTCCCGCACCACCGTAGAAGCGCTGGAGACGCGCGGCTTCTCGTATGGCATGAAAAATCCCGCCGCCAAGAAACTCAAGCTGTCGCATTTGAAGCTGAAACGGCGCGATGTGCTTTTTCTGGGCGGATCGGCGCTTTATGTGGCGCTATTATTCTGGACTTCCTCATCATTTAAATAACCGACAAGGAGTTGTTTCAATGCGCATCGACCTGCACACCCACGCCAAATTATCCAAGGCCACTGATTTCTCACCGGCCTATTACGAGGAAATGATTGCCGAGGCCAAGGCAAACGGGCTGGATGCCCTCGCTTTGACGGAGCATTTTAATACGCGCAACTTCCATGAGGTGTATGACAACCTCGACCGCCTGTACCCCTTCAATGGGGAATACTACGAGGCGGACGGCCTCCGCATCTTCCCCGGCATGGAGGTGGATATCCGCGAAACTGGCCATATTCTGCTGATCGGGCGCAAGGAGCAGATTCTGGAGGTTCGAAAGGCGCTGGACCCTTATACGGAAAAAGGCTCCTTTATCCCCTTCGACGAGCTGATGACGTTGGCCGAGAACTACCCGCTGCTCAAAATCGGCGCGCATCCGTTCCGCATCTCCACCCCGCTCCATCATCTGGAGGCGGAGCAACTGCGGCGGTTGGACGCTTTTGACCTGAACGCCAAGGATATGTACGAATACGGGAACGAAGTGAATCGCGCCAACGTCGAACGCTTCGCAGCTGAGCTTGGGAAGCCGGTAACCGCCGGGAGCGACACCCATCAATGCCTGCAATACGGCAGCCTGTATAACGAGCTGCATCGCCCCTGCGATTCCGTCGCCGAGCTGAAGCAGGCCATCTTGAGCGGGGCCTACGATCTGCGCGTCGCCGACAGCCTGCCCCTCCAGGTCAAAGCCTCCGTCATGCTAAAAAAACTGCTAAAACGCCTCGCGAAGCTGGAAGAGCCCACCCCCACATTAGCCGATGCCTAAAAAACAAACCAGCCCCCGGAGCCAAAACTCCGGGGGCTGTTCTTTTTGCTACTCCAGATTAATCCGCCGGATCGTCTCCAGCGGCACCTTGGGCTCGCGAGTCTCCGTCAACAAGCCGTTAACCTCCTGCTGCACATCGGTAATTTGCGTATAACAGTAACCGCAGATGTAGTCGATCGACTTGATCGCTTTCGTAATGCTTTCGAACCGTTCGATAAATGCCTCTTCCCCGCTAACTTGGTTCCCGTATCCCCAGCCCGACTCCGATTGGAAAGCGATCCCGCCGAATTCCGTTACGAGGATCGGTTGGCCGCGATAGGCGTGCCCGTTCGCCAGGGCATATTTCCAATTGTTAAAGGAAATGTGATTGCCGGTGATGTCTTCCCTATTCTTATACCGCTCCAGGAAACGGCTTCCCGATTCTTCATAATCATGCAGGGTCAAAATGTCCGAAACCGTGTGCTCCCACCCGTCATTCGTAATCACCGGACGATAAGGGTCGATCGCCTTAGTCAGGTGATAAATCCCTTCCGTAAACTCCTGCTGCTTGCGGTCGTTCAGAATATTGGCCACGCCCCAAGACTCGTTAAAAGGAACCCAGGTGATGATACTCGGGTGATTATATTGTTGGCGAACGATCTCGACCCATTCCTTGGAGAATGCCTCGACAGCCTGATCATTAAATTCGAACGTTGCCGCCATCTCCGACCAGACGAGCAACCCTTTGACGTCGCACCAGTACAAGAATCGGGCGTCTTCAATCTTCATATGCTTACGAACGCCGTTATATCCCATCGCCATGATCTTATCGATGTCTTCGAGAATCGCTTCCTCAGAAGGCGGCGTTAAATGCGAATCCGGCCAATAGCCTTGATCCAAAATCAATCTTTGGTAAATCGGCGTATTGTTCAGCAGTACCTTCCCGTTCTCGATTGAAATTTTGCGCAACCCGAAATAGGAGTACACCTGATCGACCACCTGATCGTCCCGGTACAAAATAAATTCCACGTCGTACAAATTCGGATGCTGCGGCGACCACTCGCTGAATTTCCACGGTCCTCCCGCTTCATGCAGCAAATCGGCGTCCACGCGAAGCCAAGGCCGGTCGATGGCCAAGCGCAGCCGCTTCATGGTTCTACCTTTCAAAGAGATGACGGTCTCCACCTCAAGCTGGCCGCCCCCCAGATCGCCAGCGACCTGAAACTCAAACGTCACAGATCTGCGATCATAGTCAGGGGTGATCTTCACCGCATCCAAATGCGCCGAGTCCACGAACTCCAGCCATACCGTTTGCCAAATCCCCGTGGTTTGCACATAGAAGCATTCGAAGCTATCGCTCTGCCAGCGCTGCTTCCCGCGAGGCTGAGTGCAGCTCTCGCTGTCCTCCGCCTTCAACGTCAGTAGGTTTTCGCTGCCGAAGGTCACATACGGGGTGATGTCAAAAGAGAACGCAGCGTATCCACCTTGATGCTCCCCGACATTAACGCCATTGACCCACAGCTTGGCCCGGTAATCGACGGCTTGAAAGTGGAGTATCGCCCGCTGCCCCGCCGCATCGGCAGGGAGGGTTAACTTCTTCTCATACCAGACCTGCGGGTGGAACGTCTCCTCTCCAATTCCGCTCAGCTTGGTTTCGTACGTAAACGGCACCTGGATCTTGCGATCGGCCTGCAGATCTACGTACCAGTTCTCCCGCTCGCCGATATTGCCATCGTCAAAGCGGAAGTCCCACTCTCCATTCAAGTTGATCCATTGCTCCCTCACGAATTGCGGTCTGGGATAATCTTTGATATACATATGGGTTGTCATGGGTTAAACTCCTTTTCCTCTATCTATCTCTTTGCTTTAACTTTCATCTGGGTAAAGCTGAACGTCGAATCGATGCTTCGAAGCCCAACACGTCCGTGGAAATAAGGATCGGGATCGGGATAATCGATGACCGGCTCATCCGCCCCATCCCAAAAGACTTGGATGCGCGAACCCGCCAACACGACGCGCAGCGAGTAGGTCTGTCCGGGTTCCATCGTAGCGCGTCCGCTGCTGACGGCAATCGAACCGTAATTCAGCTTCAGCAACTGCAGCTGCCCGTCGGAAAGACCGATTGCGTAGCCCATCGCCGAGTCCTGTACCTGATGTTCGAAGTAGGACTCGTTTGTCGTGCGGACGAAGACCTGTCCTTCCCCGACCGGATTTTCCGGGATGCCGACTTGCAAGGACAACTCGTAGTCATCCCAAGCTTCCTCACCGACGAACAAGCGATCATCCGCGATCCCGCTTCCCCTAAATCCGCCGTCAATGGCTTCGAAGGCACCGTATAAATCATCGGGTTCGACCGATTCCAACAGATTCGCCTCCGATTTCGGCGCTTTCGCCGACGCGTAGAGATCTAACGCTCTGAAGGTCACTTGACCCTTGCGCAGTTTGATTTTCAACGTATGATAGCCTTCCGGAAGCTCCATGGCTCCCAGCTTGACCGTTTTCCAGTCCGGGTCGGGATCGGGCGCAATCTTGAAGGTCTGCTTCTCGTTCCCGCTGCTCACCTCGACCGTCGCCGCTTCCTCCGAGGTCAAGAGGCGCATCGCCAAGCCGTAGGTTCCGGCCTGGGCCACATTGACCTTATAGGACAGCCAATTCCCTTCCTGCTCCAGCTTCACGAAGTAACTGCGATCCTCCGCCGTGCCGATGGAGACCCCATCCGTCTTGCGGAACTCCCCTGCGTCGGCAGCCGGATTCACCTTGAAGCCGCGCTTGGCCTCTTTCAAATAATGGACCGCTTCAATCGTGCCTGGAATTGGCTTGTAGACTTCAAAATCGCTGCTCCCGCCTACATCGTTGGAGAACGCCGTGTACGAATACGAAGGGTCGGCATGGAACGCCGCGTACCCGATCCGGCCCGCAACTGCCGCTTCAAGCGGCAGGTTAAACTTCAGCATTTGGTCGAAATAAACGCGTACCGCGCTTCCGTCATTTTCCACGCGCATCGTATGAAGTTTCGTAAAATCGAAGTCTTCCGGCAAACGGAGGGTACCCCGCTGCTCCACCTGACCTTCGCGGACCTGCACCACGGACAACTCGCGGTTCGACGGCTTCAAGCGCGCTGACCAGTAGTTCCCGGAATCGATATATGAAAAAATCGCATCCACATACGCCTGTTCGTCATCGACCGGTTGCACTAGGCTCAGGTTGTATTCGGCGGTAAATCCGGCGCTCGTTTCCACCTTGCTTATCCATCTGCTCGTGCCATCCGGCATCGACTCTACATCCCAAGCCGTCTTCGCCTCCGGCTGATCCAAGCGGCTTTGGAAATCCGGTTGCTTCGGAACCGGCTGCGCGGTATTCGTCGGCCCCAGCACTTCCATCCGGTCGCCGTTGAACACGATCCGATCGATATCCATTTGCCGCACCGGCGGGCCTTCCGCAGAGCGGCCCAGCAAATTGTGATAGACCATGTAATAGGAATCCAGATCCGGCCCAACAAAGCTCGAGCTATGACCCAAGCCAACGAACGAGCCGGATGTGTGAATCACCACCGGATTGTTGTCCGGCACCTGATAAGTGCCCGTCGGGTCGTCGTGAGCGACGGCATAGTTAATCCGATATCCTTTGCTGAATACATGATTGCCGGTATAAGTCATATAGTACGTGCCGTTGCGTTTGATGATCGTGGAGCCTTCCGTCCACCCGCCCAGATAAGCGTTGGTCGTAGACCCGACATCGATCGTATAGGGATCCGTCATCGGATGAATGACGATGCCCTGGTCTCCCGCATGCGTGAAGTACCACGCACCGTTATCGTCAATAAAAACCGAGCCGTCGATGCTAAGTCCCAAATTCTCCGTCTGCACCTCAAACGGCCCCGTCGGGCTATCGCTTCGTAATACGTAGTGTCCGTTCCCGGCGGGCGAGGTGTACATATAGAAGTACCCGTTCCAATACACCACCTCGGGCGCGTAGGCGCCCGTCGTGATCGGGTCCTCGGTCACCAAGCCTTCGGGCGTCCAATGAATCAAGTCCTCCGAACTCCAGCCTTTGATCCCGGCGCGGAAGTCCTTCGTACTGCAGTAGAGATAATACTTTCCATCGTGGCGAAGAATATAGGGGTCGCCGATGCCGTAATCCTCCCATTCCTCGGGCAGCGTAAAAGGGTTCTGATAAGTTGGATCCTGATCGCTATACAATTTCACCTTCACCCCTTCGTTCGAGCTACATGAACCAAGAACTAGTGCGAAACAGACGGCCGTGCACAAGGCGGCCAGCGTGAACTTCTTCCTTCTCCCGGGCTTTTGGTTATCCATCTTCGCTTCCTATCCCTTCAAACCACTGATGGCCAGCGATTCGACGAAATACTTCTGACAGAAGAAGAACACCAGGATGACGGGAACCATAGCAATGACCGAAGCCGACATAATCAACGGGTAATCGGAATTGCTGATATACATCGATTGAAGGGAAGCGATCATCACCTGGATGGTCTGCTTCTCCGGGGTATGCAGATAAATCAACGGACCCAGGAAATCATTCCAGATCCCCATGAACCCTAGCGCGGCTTGAGCCGCAATCGCCGGTTTGGCGATCGGCAGGGCAATTTGCATAAACGTGCGAATGAATCCGCTCCCGTCCAGCTTCGCGGCTTCGATCAATTCCGTCGGGATGGAGCCCTGCATGAACTGACGCAGGAAGAACACCACCACGATGTTGCCGAACAACCCAGGAACGATTAACGGAAGCAACGTGTCTACCCAATCCAACTTAGAGAACCCGATAAATTGCGGAATCATCATGACCGAATACGGAATCATCATGGTGCCAAGCAAACACATAAAGATCGTTTCTTTGAACGGAAAATCCACCTTGGCAAACGCATAGGCCGCCATCGTGGAAACGAATAAACCGATCGTCAAGACGAAAACCACGATCGTCGCGCTATTCAGAAAACCATGGAGGATCGGCGCTTCGGCCCAAACTCCCTTGTAGTTGGCGAACGTGACAGGATTCGGAATCCACTTCGGCGGAAGGTCGAATACGTTCTTTTTCTCCTTAAGAGAGGTCGATAACGACCAGGCCAGCGGAGCCAACATAATAATGGAACCAAACAATAAGATAAGGACATTGATGCTAAGGGTGATTCGACGTCTCAGCAGCATAAACACGCCTCCAATGCTAAAGTCTCAAGTAACGCTTTCCTAATCGTTGTAGATCCAACGTTTGGATAAACGGAATTGGAGCAGCGTTAAGATGAAAATAATGATGCCAAGCACCCAAGCCAACGAGCTCGCGTAACCCATGTTGAAGTATTCGAACGCATGCTGGTAAATGTAGAAGACCACCGTCGCCGCGCTGAATTCAGGACCCCCGTCCGCTGCCATGACATAGATCTGGCTGAACGCTTGGAACGTACCGATGACGCCCATGACCACGATATAGAAATGAATGTTCGACAGAAGCGGAAATGTGATATGAACGAATTTCTGAAATCCATTGGCCCCGTCCACCTCGGCCGCTTCGTAGTAGCTTCGGGGGATCGATTGCAACCCGGCCAAATAGAGCACCATATTGCCCCCGATACCGCCCCAGAGTCCCATCAAGATCAAAGACGGCTTGATCCATAGGGGATCGCCAAGCCAGTTCGGTCCGGTGATATGAAAGCTATTCCATAACAGCTGATTCAGCAGACCGTAGTCCTGGTTTAAGATCCATTGCCACAAGAGGGAAACCGCGATGATCGGCGAGATCACCGGGATGTAATAGATCGTCCGAAATACCGAGATGCCCTTGATCTTCTGGTTCATGAGGATCGCCAGCAGCAGGGAGAGCACCATGCCAAGAGGGATCCCGATTAGCATGAACACCGTGTTGAACAGCGACTTAAACACCTTCTCGTCCTTAAACAGATCCACGTAGTTGGCTAAGCCGACAAACTTCGGGGACGAAACCATGTCCCACTCCGTTACGCTTAATACGGCTGAGGCAATTAACGGAGCAAGGCCGAAGATGAGGAACCCGAGCAGCGGAACCGCAACGAAGCCGTAAGCCCACAGGATCTCCTTGCGCCGAAAACCGGGGATTTTATTAGTCATGACCCTTCTTCCTTCCCGCGAAAGAAATTAGAGAAGGTGAAAGCAGTACGCGCCTGGCTTCCACCTTCCATTGTTCATCTATCTACCGAATTACTTGTTCCCTTTGTCGTACAAGTCTTGCAGCTTAGGCGCAATCTCTTTCGCCCATTCCGCCGCCGTTTGCTTGCCGGTCCACACCTTGCTGGCCTCTTGGTTGAAGGTATCCAGCCATTGCGTATCTTTCGAGCCATATTCAACCGGAGGGTGTCCATACTCAATGATGTCGAGGAAGACCTGCTTATGCTCCGGAGCCTTGCCGTTGTTCAAGTAATCGTTCTTCGCCATATCGATTAAGTTAGGCACCGCCTGGCCCATCTCCATGTTTTGCTTCTGACCTTCAGGGTCCAAGGACAGGAAGGCAGCCAAGTTAAACGCTTCTTGCGGGTGTTTGGACTTGCTGGAAAGGGCAAAGCCCATCGATCCAAGCCAAGTTGACGTAGTTCCCGTGTTCGGGCTTGCCGGCCACGGCGCGATATCCCAGCCGAAAGGCAGATCCCAGAAGGCCGGTTGGTCCCAAGGTCCAAGCGGGAACATGCCGATCTTCCCGGCGACGAACCGCGAATAGCTGTTCATCGCCTTCTCGTCGTCCGCGGAAGGGCTCACATGATATTTCAGATTTAAATCCGCGATAAACTGCATCGCCTCGGCAAACTCCGGCGTATCCACGGCGATTTTCCCTGTCACATAATCGATGTATTGTCCGCCGTTCCCCCATACTGCTGCTTCTAAAGGAAATCCGGCTCCGCCGAAAATATCCGATTTGCCGTCACCGTTCGTATCCTTCGTGACCGCTTGGGCCGCCTTCAGGTAATCGTCCCAAGTCCATCCGCCCGGTTCGGCAGAGGGATAAGCGGCCCCCGCTTCATCAAAGAGATCCTTGTTATAGGCCATCGCCCAAGGGCCGACGTCCTTCGGAAGTCCGTACAAGTCTCCCGTCCCCAGATTCTTTCCGTCGAACCGATATCGGTCGATAGCTTGCTTCCATACATTGTCTTGTTTGAAGAGTTCCGTGTTATCCAAGTAGCTTTGAATGTCGAGAATCGTGCCGGCCTCCGCATATTTGAAAAAAGCCGGCCCCGACAGGTAGAAGACATCCGGCGCTTTGCCGGAGGCTACCAGCGTCGTGAGCTTCTGGTTGTATTCCGCCGGCGGCACGCTGGTGTAATTCACTTTCACGTTCGGGTATTTGTCTTCAAAGGATTGGATCAATGAAGCAAAAATCTTCTTCTCGTTTGGATCTCCGTGACCCATGAAAGAAATTTCGACTTTCTCGTCCGAGGTGACTTGCTGCCCGTTTGAAGCGCCTTGATTCTGGTTTCCCGGTTCCTTCGAAGCATTGGCCGAGTTGGCATTATTACTAGAGCCGCAACCTGTAAGCGCTACCAACATGGACATGACCAAAAGCACCGCAATGACTGCCAAGCGATTGGTTTTCACGTGCATAACCTCCCTATTAAATTCGTCGCGATTACGGAATGGTGTGTGTCTGTTTAGGTCTGTAACCGCTTTACATTTGCATTTTAGTATATCCACTTAGATATTAGTATACTTTATTTAGTATATAATATACTTTATTAGATTAATTCTACGGGAACCGTGACTCTGCGCGGATTCGAGTGGCCTTCCAGCTGCTCCAGCAAACATTCCACGGTATGCTTGCACATCGTTTCGATATCCTGCTGCACGAAATGGATGCCCGGTCTTTCCGGCCCGTCGAATCCGACCAGCGCAAATTCCTCCGGCACTCGCTTATTCAAACGTTGCAGCGCTTTATAGGCATAGCCCGTGAGCTGCGCGTTCATGGCGAACGCCGCCGTGATCTCGGGATGCGAACGGAAAAATTCATAGATCATTTTTTCCCCGGGGCCCTTATGGATATCGTCGATATTTAAGATACACCATTGGTTTTTGTTAATCGGCAATTGATTCTGATAGAACGCCCGTTCAAAGCCGGCCGCGCGGTCTTCGGTTACGGTATTCGTGATCACGGGAGAAATGAGGGCGATTTCCCGGTGTCCCTGGTTCAGCAAGTAGCTAACAGCGTCGAAGGTTCCCTTCTCGTTATCCGCGCTGACGCTGTAAGTCCGGATATCCTTCAAATAACGGTCAATCAGAACGAGCGGGAATTTATCGATCGACAGGCGCAGAATGTCCTCGTTGTAGTTCTCCTCCTCGGTCGGAAAGATGATCATGCCCTTCACGCCGTTGCGATTAAAGGCTTCGATCGCTTCGCTTTCATTTCGCTGCGATTCCCTCGATATACTGAGCGTGAGTTGATAGCCGGACGCCCAGGCAAACCGTTCGATATTGTCCACGATCCGCTGTTCCACCTTGGTCTGCAGCGTAGGGATGATCAAGCCGATCGTTCCCTTGCGGGTAGAATCCGTGCGTTGCGTGGCACCGGCTGCATTCAAATAGCTCCACACCTCGTCATTAACGAAGGTCCCTTTGCCTTGATGCCGAGTTAAGATGCCTTCATCCGCCAGGCCGATCAGGGCGTTTTTGCTCGTGATCTGGCTGACATGATACTCCTCGGCCAGCTCCTTCTCCGACGGGATCCGGTCTCCCGGCCTGAGTTCCCCGGATTGGATGCGCTCCTTGATCTCATCCTGGATCTGTTTATATAAGGGTAGATTCTTCACAATAGGTCACTCCCATCTTCGCTCAACATAATATATATACTTAGTATATTATTTATTTTTCTTTTGTCTATGAGGAAGATGTGACCTCTCGGTAGGTAACAGCCGTTCGAAGGAACTGAATGCCCTGCTGATCGCGCAGGGTACACGACATTAACGATCACGAAGAACCGGATCAAAATGCGCTGCGCCTTGGACGATGTATCGATCGGTCATGAAGCAAGCTTACCCAAGCGGACCTATAGCGGAAGAAAAAATGGCCTCGCTCCCCATCTGCGCTGTTGCACGAAATGATCGAAATAACTGCGTAGATGCAATTATTTCCTCGCAGCCTGAGCTCAACGGCTAAATAGCTGCGTAAATACAGTTATTTTCTACGATTTTGAGAAAATCGGCCTTTACCTGGGGAATAACTGTATTCTTGCAGCTATTTTAAGAAAAACCCGACAATCGGTGAAAATAGCTGCACTCCTGCAGTTATTTTCCCTCCGGCCCAAGCGTCTGCATGTGGCTGTGTATCGAACAAAAAAGCCGATCCGGAACGCTCCGGATCGACTTTTCTCCTACGTGTTGCTTGCTCACTTCTTCTTGCCCTTGCCGCCGCCCCGCTTGCGGCCCGGAGCGGCCTCCTTGGCGCCCCCGTCCCGGGCGCCGACGAAGACCCCGCTCGCGGACGTCTTCTTCCGCCGCGAGCCTTTGTCCTCGCCGGTGCTGCGGTATCCGCGACCGGCATCGCGGGCCACGGCGACCGTCCCGGAGGCGTAGCCTCCCTTGCCAGAGCCGAAGCCAAATGCGGGCCCGCCGTCCGACGCGGCGCCCGAGCTCTCGCCCGCGCCGCTATCCGCGCGGGCTACGGCGCTGCCAAGCGCGACGCCGCCGCTGCCTTTGGCAGCTCCGCCGCGCTTGCCGCGCTTCCCGCCGGGTGCGCCCGCCCCGGCGCCTACGGCCTCGGCGGCGTTGGTCCCCGCCGCCGCCCGGCCGGGCTTGCCCTTGGCGCCGCCTGCGCCGCGGCCGCCCTTGCCTTTGCCGGCGGCCTTGCCACCGCCTTTGCCCGGCTTGCCGCTGCGGCCTCCGCCGCCCCGACCGCCTTCAAAGGCTCCGCGTCCGCCACCGAACTCGCCGCGCTGCCGCGGCTTCATGTCGACCATCTCGAAGTCGATGGTATGGTCGTCCATATTCACGCGGGCCACGCGGATCTTGACCTCGTCGCCGATCCGGTAGATCTTCGACGTGCGTTCCCCGATCAGCGCCATATGCTGCTCGTGGAAATGGTAATAGTCATCCGTCATCGCGCTAAGCCGGATCAGCCCTTCCACCGTGTTCTCCAGCTCGATGAACATGCCGAAGCTCGTGACGCTGCTGATAATGCCAGGGAATTCCTCCCCGACCTTATCAAGCATGTACTCCGCTTTCTTCAGCTGTTCCGTGTCGCGCTCCGCCTCCACGGCGATACGCTCCCGCTCGGACGATTGCTGCGCGATATCCTGCATCCGGCTGGCCAGGTACTCCATCCGCGCCTCGCTTAGCGTCCCGTTGCTCTCGATCACCTCGCGGATCACTCGGTGGATCACCAGGTCGGGATACCGCCGGATCGGCGAGGTGAAGTGCGTGTAGAACTCCGCCGCCAGCCCGAAATGCCCGGTGCTTTCCGCATCGTATTTCGCCTGCTTCATCGAGCGCAGCATCATCGTGCTGATGACTGTCTGCTCCTTCGTGCCCTGAATGTCCTCCAGCAGCGTCTGCAGCGCGCGTGGATGTATCTTGTTGCCTTTCCCGCCTTTGACCGCATACCCGAAGTTGGCGACAAATGCCATGAAGTTCATCAGCTTCTCCTGGTCCGGATCCTCGTGAATCCGATAAATGAACGGCACTTTCAGCCAATGAAAATGCTCCGCCACCGTTTCATTCGCCGCCAGCATGAATTCCTCAATAATTTGTTCCGCGATCGAACGTTCGCGCTTCACGATGTCGACCGGCTTGCCGTTCTCGTCGACGATCACCTTCGATTCCTCGAAATCGAAGTCGACCGCGCCGCGCCGCATGCGGTTCCCCCGCAGCTTCAGGGCCAGCTCCTTCATCAGCTGGAACGTCTCGACCAGATCGGCGTAACGTTCGGTTACCTCCGGATCTTCTTCCTGCAGAATTTTCCGCACACTGGTGTAGGTCATCCGTTCCTTGGTGCGAATCACGCTCGTGAAGATATCGTGCTTCACGACCTTCATCTGCTCGTTGAATTCCATCTCGCAGGACAGCGTGAAGCGGTCTACCTTCGGATTCAAGGAGCATATCCCGTTCGACAGCCGGTGCGGCAGCATCGGAATGACGCGATCCACCAGATACACGCTGCAGCCGCGGTTATATGCTTCTTGATCGAGCTTGGAATTCTCCCGCACGTAATACCCGACATCGGCGATATGCACGCCCAGTCTGATATTCCCGTTCGGCAAGCGCTCCACGTTCACGGCGTCGTCCAGGTCCTTCGCGTCCTCGCCGTCGATCGTGACGATCACCTTGTCGCGTAAATCCCGCCGCCCCTGGCGGACGATTTCCGCCTCCTCGATCTCGTCGGGGGCATCCTGCGCCTCGGCCATGACGTCCTCCGGGAACGCCTCCGGCAGCTGATGCTTGCGAATGATCGATAGGATATCGACCCCCGGGTCGTCCTTGTGTCCGAGTATCTCGATGACTTGGCCTACCGCTGCAGACCTTCCTTCCGGGTATTCCACGATTTCAGCTACGACCTTCTCGCCGTCGACCGCCCCGCCGAAGCCTTCGCGAGGGATAAACAGATCCTTGTTGATCCGTTTGTCATCCGGGATCACGAAACCAAACGATTCGTTATTCTGGAATACCCCCACCACTTGGGTTACGGCACGGTGTACGATGCGCACGACCTCGCCTTCCAGCTTGCCGCCGCCCGCGCTTTTCGAGCTGACGCGCACCAACACGGTGTCTCCATTCATCGCGCTTTTCAAATCATTCGCATGGATGTATACGTCGGGATGGTCGCGATCCTCCGGGATCAGAAACGCAAACCCTTTGGCATGGGCCTGCAAACGGCCGCGAACCAAATCCATCCGTTCCGGAACGCCGTAACGATGAGTGCGGGTTAAGATAATTTGTCCTTCCTGCTCCAACCGGTTGAGCATTTTCAGGAACTCTTTGAATTCGCCGGCATCGGTGATGCCAAAATGCTCCTCCAGCTCTTGATACGTCAACGGTTTATATGCGGTTTCCCGCATAAAAGCGAGCAGCTCTGCTTCTGTGATTAATTTCAAATGATTTCACCTCAAACCCGGCTTGTCCCTTTGGTGCCGGGGTGTAATTTTGCATGACATTTCCATGATATTCCTCTAGCCGTATATCCCCTAGTATACACGAAATTCGCGGTTGGCATCCGTTTTCGCCCGGGATTCCCGTGAAATTGCATGGATTTCATGAAAAAGGCTTAATTTTTATGAAAATCCAGCCGACAATATAATGGAAGAATTCCACGAATTAGGAGAGGGAGAAAGAAGGTATGGAGAACAATAGCATTCTGCAACGACGCAATAAGTTATTCGTCAAAATCATCTGGGGAATGGTCGCCCTCGGCGTCCTGACCGACATCATGATCCAGGTGGACAGCAAAGTCCTATTTACGTTGATCATCGTCGGCGGAATCTGCTGTTCCATCGCGACCTACATGACTTACGCGAACAAAGGGACACGCTACGTTATGTTCGTCATCCCCGTGATCACCCAGCTGTTGACGTTTCTGCTGATCTACCAAGATCCGGACCCGATCATCAGCACGTATCTGCTCGTCTACGTGTCCGTCGGCATCATGACGTTGTATTCGAACTATAAGCCGATTCTGTTCTCGGGCGTATTGGGCATGGGGATCACGGTTTATTTCTTCAACGTTCCCTTCTACCACGATAAATTATTCGCCCGGGAATCGCTCAGTTATTTGCTGCTGTTCCTGGGATTTCTGATCGTAGCCTTAGCTTTTGCCGCCCGGTTCAGCGAACGCTTGCAGAAGGACGTCTTAGCTAAGCAGCAGGATGCCTTAGAGGCGAAGCGCCGCAGCGACGAGCTGCTCACGAATCTGCAAACCTCGCTGGATGTACTGGGCCGTCTGAGCACGCAACTGCGGGATAACGTAAACGTCACCGGCTCGATCTCTAAAGAGATCACAACCACCTTCGGCAGCGTCTCCGCCACCCTGGAGCGACAAACGCTGGGGCTTACGGAAACGACCCAATCCGTGCAAGAGGTTGGCGGGGCCGTGGAAGTCACCGCCGAAATTTCGGCCCAGCTTCAGGAGCTATCGACCGACATGCTTCACAATACGGAGGCAGCCGGGGCAAAAATGAATTCCTTATCCTTACATATCCAGCATCTGCAGCAGGTGATTGCGGGTACGGTCACCCAAATGCAGAAGCTTCGCGACCAGAACGAGCAAATCAGCCAAATCGTCGAAACGATCCATGGGATCTCCACGCAGACGAACCTGTTGGCCATGAATGCCGCCATTGAAGCGGCCCATGCCGGGGAACATGGCAAAGGGTTTGCCGTCGTCTCCACGGAAATTCGCAAACTCGCGGAAAATTCGCAAAAGGCGACCCAGAGCATTAACGACATTCTGGCGGACGTCATCGGGCAAATCAACAATGTTGCCGAACAGATTACGCTAGGCTCCACCGCGATCCATTCCGGGCAGGAAGAGGCACAGGAAGTTCAGAGCTATGTAGAGAAGGTGTCCGACAATGCCCGTACGGTTAACCAGCAATCCGGTGAGGTGGATCGTTCGGTACGGCAGATGCAAGACCGATACGGCAGCATTATGGCGGAAATTATGGAGCTGGCCGAAAGCACCGAACACAATATGAGCGCGGCCCAGCAGATTTTGGCGGGTATCGAGGCCCAGGATGGCAAAATCCACGAGATCGTTCAACACTATCAGGATCTCGACACCTTGATTCTATCGTTATCGGCCACCGCAGCGGAAGAAACCGCACCAACGCCTCAAGCGGTCCAAACGGCGTCCGCTCCGTCAGGTCACGCCAAGCAACCGATCCCGGTCGGTTAAGGTCGCCTGCGCGTCGGTTTAGAAGGGATTCCTTCTAAATCTAATGAAAAAGGCTTGCCCGCGGGCAAGCCTTCTTTCTATTTATTTTATGTAGATAAGACCGTTTCCTGATTCAAGCTCTCGAGCGTGTCCACATACCAGACATAGCGCTCCGGATTCTCGTAAAACTCCGCCACATGGATAATGGCCGGTACGACATCGTCCCCTTTGTAGAATCGGCGTTCCCCGACCTGGGTCATCGGGACATGGAAGGAGATGCGAAGCGCCCGAAACAACGTAGGCTCAAGCAGGGTGACATAATGACGGATCCCGTTCTGCTGTGCAAACAATACGATGGTTGCGAGTAACCGGTTGAGATTTCGACCGCGGTACCGCTTCAGCAGCGCCACCTTATCGACCTCGGCGATTTCCCCCGGGCTTGAGACCAAGATAGCCGGGTGATCATCAAACGGTGCCAAATCGTTTAAGGGCTCGTCCGTTTGCGGCGCATAGGGTTTGAATTCCACGGTACCCACCGGCACCCCCGAGGTGTCATAAACGAGGCAACGACCTAAGACGTCGTCGGCAAATTCCGGTTCAAAGCCTTTTTCCATCCAGGCTTCCATCCAAATCGAGTGAAACAAGGTTCCTTCCTCCAGCGTACTCACCAGCTTGTACAATTTCCTTCCTCCTCTCATTGTCTGTACCAAAATTGTAATATTTTTACCTTTCGCAAGCCACGAAAATCCTACATAATCTAACATTTATTACTAATAAATTCCTTTCAATATTGTTACGATTTGTTTTCATAAAGTAACGCAAAAAAAGCCCCCGTCTCCTTAAAGGAAACGAGGGCTTACTCTGCTAGAATGATAAGGTTAATCCAACACGACGGCAACGACGATCGACAAGATGAAGAAACCCGCTGCCAATCCGACCGTGATTCGTTCGAGAACGAGCTCCATGCCGCGCGCTTTCGTTTTTCCGAAAAGATGTTCAGCTCCCCCGGAGATGGCACCGGCTAGACCCGCGCTCTTCCCTTTCTGCAGCAACACGACTGCGATCAAACCGATCGAGAAAATAACGAGCAATACCTTCAGCAAAATATCCATTCAATCCACCTCCTAAGTGAGAAACATCCTTCATCTATTCCATATTAACTCAGATATTTACGATACAAAAACAGCATTATCATTGTACCATAGCGTCCCTCGAATAACAACCGTTTTCCGATTGTCCCCGCTACATTAACTTAGTTTATATACCCGCGCCTCGTAAGGCCGCAAATCCATGCTCCGCACGTCTGCACCGGCTGGCACCCCGTCGTAGTTTGCAATAAGCAGTTCTGCGGCTTGGGCCTTTTCAGGACTGAGAGCCTCTGCTTTCGGTGTCGTCCAGTCGAATCGGGCCGGTTGGTCGTAGAAATTCAACACCACCAATAATTGCTCTTGCCCCAACGTGCGGGTGTAAGCGTACACTTGATTATCGTCGGCATTTAGCAGCTCATATCTCCCGTAAACGATCACCTCATGCTGCTTACGCAGTTCGATCAGGCGGCGGTAATAGTGGAAGATCGAGTTTTCATCCGTCACCGCTTGCTCCACATTGATGTCCCGGTAATTCGGGTTGACCGCTAGCCAAGGTGTACCCGTCGTGAATCCGGCATGCGGGCTGCGGCCGTCCCATTGCATCGGGGTACGCGCGTTATCCCGCCCTTTGGCGTATATCGCCTCCATGATTTCCTCCGGCGTACGGCCTTTCTCCAGATACTCCTTGTACATGTTTATCGTCTCGATATCCCGATACTCGTCGATCGTCTCGAACCGAACATTGGTCATACCGATTTCCTCGCCCTGGTAGATATAAGGCGTCCCCTGCAGCGTATGCAACAGCGTGGCCAGCATTTTGGCCGATACGTTACGGTACTCACGATCATTGCCGAATCGCGATAGCAGGCGCGGCTGATCGTGGTTGTTCAAGTAGATACTGTTCCAAGCCGTTCCTTCCAACTCGGTCTGCCATTTGGAGAAGATCTGTTTGAAGTCGACTAACTTCCACGGTTTGCCCCACCATTTGCCGTCGGATCCTGAATCGATCCCCATCAGCTCGAACTGGAACACCATGCTCAGCTCGCCCCGATCCGTTCCGGCGAATAGAGTCGCATCCTCCGGCGTCACATCCAGAGTTTCGCCCACTGTCATGATATCGTATTTGGACAAGACCTCGCGGTTCATTTCCTGCAGGAACTCGTGAACCCGTGGACCGTTGATGCAAGTTCCGCCGTCCTCGCTGTTCGGCAACCCTGGAGGTTTAGAGATCATGTTGATGACGTCCATCCGGAATCCGTCGATCCCTTTATCGAGCCACCAGGTCATCATATCGTACACTTCGCGGCGGACCTTCGGATTCTCCCAGTTCAGGTCCGGCTGCTTCTTGGAGAACATATGAAGATAATATTCGCCCGTGGATTCATCGAATTCCCAGGCGGGTCCGCTAAAGAACGAACCCCAGTCGTTCGGGGCCTCGCTGTCTTTGCCGGGATGCCAAATATAATAATCCCGGTATGGATTATCCTTCGATTTGCGCGATTCCACGAACCAGTGATGCTCATCCGAGCTGTGATTGACGACCAGGTCCATGATCAACTTCATGCCCCGTGCATGCAATCCATTCAGCAACTCCTCCCAGTCCTGCATCGTTCCAAAAGAATTCATGATCAACTGATAATCGCTAATATCGTACCCATTATCGTCGTTTGGCGACTGATACACAGGGCATAACCAAACCACGTCCACGCCTAGTGTCTTCAAATAGTCCAGCTTGGAGATGATCCCCCGCAAGTCGCCGATCCCGTCCCCGTTGCTGTCCATAAAACTACGCGGATAAATTTGATATACGACGCTTTCCTTCCACCACTTTTTGTCCACGAATAGGTCCTCCTCCGGATGGCTCTAATTAGTTATGTCCGTCCGTTGTATTTTGCACTTAGCCTTGCTATACAGCTAGTGGAGTAAACGCTTACGTTAGGATTAACAACAGGACCAGGAAAAATAAGAACATGAAACGGCCTTATTTCCCTTAGATTCATGTTTACCGCGACAATAGCGGTATCATTTGTCCTTATTTAGCCGCTCGGGCGTAAACTGCTCCATTTCGGAAGGAATAAGGGTATTTATTACCCTTATTTTCAATCCAACCGCTGGGAAGACGTAAATAAGGGTATTTTATACCGCTATTCCTCCGCCGATGGTCAAAGCCTGACCGCGTATGCCACTTGGAACGCGAGCCTCGACCGCGCCTGCCAATCTGGCAAAGTCCTTCATTGTTGCACCCATGCTTGCATCCTCGCTTTTCTTCTTAGGAACGTAAACGTTTACTCTATTCTTCTTCAATATACCGAACCACCGCTTCAGTTGTCAATGAGAGTCGCCTATGAAACAAGTTTCTATGTCTTTGATTCGCCACAATTTGACATCATCCGTCATTATTCTTCATTTCTCTCTTACCCTATATTTAGGGAAGTGATATTCTTAAGACAGAATCCTGCATCACGTTAATGTATCATCAGAATACATAATTTGAGGAGCGTGCCCTATGCGAAACAGCAATGAAGTACTTCGCAACTTTATCCGCTACTTCGCCAACATGATCATCCAAGGAGCGCTGATGGGGGCCTTTGCCATTACCATCAGTTCGCTGATCGCCGGCGAGCCGATCTTGACGCGTCGGCATCTCGTTTTGATGCTGCTGATCATCGTTGCCACCATCGGTTTTGGCATCAAAAATTTCCTGGCCTACGCCAAGCCTTTTAAGGAAATCGAGCGATTCATTTCGCAAATTGCCGCAGGCAACCTGACGCACCGGATCCGGATGGATCAATTGGGTAGCTTAAAGCGTTTCGGCGTGCCGATGGAAGAGATGCGGGAGCATTTGGGACAACTCGTGCTCCAAGTGAAGCAGACCTCAACCGAGGTCAATCACAAGATTCGCGATTTGCATGAACGCCTCCAATCGAATCGGGAACAGTTTGATCAGATCGTTGCGGCGATGGGGGTCATCGCGGCCGCCAGTAAACAGCAATACTCCGCTGCCAAAGAAAGCGCCAAAGCCGTTGAAGAGCTGGCGACGGGTATCGGTCATATCTCCGAAATCTCTCTCTCGGTCACTGAGTCCTCCAGTGGGGTTGCCTCCATGGCAGAGACGACACGGCAGGAGATGCTGGCAATGAACGAACAGATGGGCAAGATGAATCAATCCTTTCGCGTCCTCACCGAAACGATTTCGCAGTTTCTGGGACGCAGCGAGGATATCGCTACTTCTACGGATGCCATTACGGGGATTTTGCAGCAGACGCACATCCTCGCTCTGAACGCGAACATTGAAGCGGCCCGGGCCGGCGAACAAGGCCGAGGATTTGCCGTCGTCGCCACCGAAATCCGCAAGCTGGCTTCCGAAGCGAACCGCTTCGCCGAAGAGATCGGAGAATTGCTGCAGAAAGCCGAAGAGGAATCCAACCAATCGAAGTCGGCCATGGACAAGTCCCACCAGGAGATTCAAGCAGGCATCACGGTGCTGGGTAAAACCGAGACGGTGATGGACGATATTCTTACCCAGGTGGAAACGATCAATACCGAAATGAGCGGGTTCTCCGCAACCGGACAGCAAATGGCTGCTGGAAGCCAGGAGGTGGCCGCAACCGTCGACGAGATGGCGCGTTCCTCCTCGGAAACCACTCGTCATATCGATAACATCGTCATGCTGACCGCGCAGATTCACGAATCCATTCAGACCATGTCCACGGACGGGGATCAACTGGAGACCCTCGGAAGAGAACTGCAAGGCACGATTGAAAGCTTCCGTTTGGATGAGTCGCGAAGCTAGGTCGCTTCAACCTGAATACAATACAACAAGGTTCGTCCTAAAAGTAAGTAGATCTTATCGCGGAAATGTTGCACTTTGTGCAGCATTTTGGGGCGTATGCGAAGGAATCGGGCTGAATTGTTGCACAAACTGCAACATTCTTGCCGATTTCTTGCCCACCATCTTCTGAAAAGAAAAAATAATCGGCCAAGGCATGAACGCCCTGGCCGATTATTTTTTTGCAAAAAGCCCCTTGTTACTAGAAGACCGGAGTTATCCGGTCGTCCTTCTTAACGGTGTGCCTTCAGGTTGTAGAAGGATTTCAAGCCGTTGTATTGAGCCAGATCAGCCAATTGGTCTTCGATGCGAAGCAATTGGTTGTATTTCGCGATACGGTCCGTACGGGAAGGAGCACCGGTTTTGATTTGGCCGGCGTTCGTTGCCACGGCGATATCGGCAATCGTGCTGTCTTCGGATTCGCCGGAACGGTGGGAGATCACTGCCGTATAACCTGCGCGTTTTGCCATTTCGATCGCGTCGAATGTTTCTGTCAACGTACCGATTTGGTTTACTTTGATCAGGATCGAGTTACCGATGCCTTCTTGGATCCCTTTGTACAGACGTTCGGTGTTGGTTACGAACAGGTCGTCACCCACGAGTTGGATTTTGTTACCCAGTTTCTCGGTCAGCAGCTTCCAACCTTCCCAATCGTCTTCGGCGCAGCCGTCTTCGATCGTGATGATCGGATATTTGTCTGCCCAAGAAGCAAGCAGGTCAACGAACTCAGCGGAAGTGAAGGATTTGCCTTCGCCTTCCAGATGGTATTTGCCGTCTTTGTAGAACTCGGTAGAAGCGACGTCCATACCCAAGAATACGTCTTTACCTGGCGTGTAGCCGGCTTTCGTGATAGCTTCCATGATCGAGGACAAAGCGTCTTCGTTGGAAGTGAAGTTTGGTGCAAAACCGCCTTCGTCGCCAACAGCCGTGTTCAGGCCTTTTGCTTTAAGTACGGATTTCAGGTTGTGGAAAATCTCTGCGCCTGTGCGAAGAGCTTCTTTGAAGGAAGGAGCGCCTACAGGCAGGATCATGAATTCTTGTACGTCTACGTTGTTGTCGGCATGCGCGCCGCCGTTCACGATGTTCATCATCGGAACTGGAAGCTGTTTCGCGTTAAATCCGCCGAGGTAAGCATACAGCGGCAGGTCCAAAGCGTCAGCAGCCGCGCGAGCAACCGCCATCGAAACGGCCAGGATTGCGTTAGCGCCCAGTTTGCCTTTGTTAGGCGTGCCGTCCAATTCGATCATCATTTTGTCGATGCCGACTTGGTCCAGCGCGTCCATGCCAATCACTTCAGGAGCGATGGTTTCGTTCACGTTCTTCACGGCGTTCAATACGCCTTTGCCGAGGTAACGGGATTTGTCGTCGTCGCGAAGCTCTACAGCTTCATGCGCGCCGGTGGAAGCACCGGAAGGAACGATGGCACGGCCCATTGCGCCGGATTCGAGATAAACTTCAACTTCAACGGTAGGGTTGCCGCGGGAGTCAAGGACTTCGCGAGCGTATACGTCAGAAATAATCGTCATTAGAATACAATCTCCTTTGAGTGTTTTATAGTTATTTTATGCCTTGCGGCTGGCAATCATCGATTGACCGGTCATTTCCGGCGGCTGCGGCAAGCCCATCAAGTCGAGCAGCGTTGGAGCTACATCGGCGAGAATGCCTTTGTCGCGAAGCACGACGTTCTCATCGGTAACGATGAATGGAACCGGGTTCGTCGTATGTGCGGTAAATGGACGGCCTTGGTCGTCGGTTTCCATATCGGCATTCCCGTGGTCGGCAATAATGATGACAACTCCGCCTTTGGCTTTGACGGCGTCAACAACCTTGCCTACGCACTCGTCTGTTACTTCAACCGCTTTGATCGTTGGCTCCATCATCCCGGAGTGCCCGACCATGTCCGGATTCGCGAAGTTCAAGATGATCGCGTCGTGTTGATCCGACTCGATTTCTTTGACGCAAGCTTCCGCCACTTCATAGGCGCTCATTTCCGGTTTCAAGTCGTACGTTGCGACCTTCGGCGAGTTGATCAGGACGCGTTTTTCGCCCGGAAGCTCTACATCGCGTCCGCCGCTGAAGAAGAACGTCACATGCGGGTATTTTTCCGTTTCAGCGATCCGCAATTGCTTCTTACCGTTCTGTACCAGCACTTCACCAAACGTATTGTCGAGATTCTTTGGCTTGTACGCTACATAGCCGTCAACCGATTCCGCAAACAGGGTCAAGCACACGAAGTGCAGGTCTTTCGGGAATTTCGGTCCGCGGTCGAAGCCTTGGAAATCCTTGTTCGTAAATACGTTGGACAGTTGAATGGCACGGTCTGGACGGAAGTTGAGGAAAATGACGCTGTCGCCGCTTTCCACTTGCGCGATCGGTTGGCCGTGGCCATCGACAATCACGGTCGGCATCACGAATTCGTCAAATACCGATTTCTCGTACGATTCTGTTACCGCCTGAATTGGGTCCGTATATTGCGGTCCTTCCGCATACACCATGGCCCGGTACGATTTCTCGACGCGGTCCCAACGTTTGTCGCGGTCCATCGCGTAATAGCGGCCTTGCACCGTTGCGATCTTACCGACGCCAAGCTCGTTCATCTTGGCGATCAGCCGCTCCAGGAAGCCCCTCGCGCTGTCCGGAGCTACGTCGCGGCCGTCAAGGAAAGCATGCACGTAAACCTCATGCATCTCTTCCTTCTTCGCCAGCTCGAGCATGGCAAACATATGCTCAATGTGGCTATGCACGCCGCCGTCGGACAGAAGGCCGTACAGATGCAGCTTCTTGCCTTTCGATTTGGCGCTGCGCACCGCCTCTACCAGCGTTTCATTCGAGAAAAATTCGCCTTCGCGAATCGATTTAGAAATCCGGGTCAAGTCCTGGTATACAATCCGGCCGGCACCGATATTCAAGTGACCGACTTCGGAGTTCCCCATTTGACCTTCCGGCAAACCTACCGCTTCCCCGCTGGCGGTCAGCGTGGTGTTCGGGTATTGCTTCAAATAACGGTCATAGTTCGGTTTGTTCGCTTGAGCCACCGCATTGCCTTCGACTTTTTCGCGAAGACCGAACCCGTCCATGATGATCAGAGCTACTGGTTTGGGAGCCGTCATTTATTTCGCCCCCTCAACGAGCTGGATGTAAGAGTCCGGCTGCAGGCTGGCACCGCCGACGAGTGCGCCGTCGATGTCGCTTTGGCCCATATACTCCTTCACGTTCTCCGGTTTAACGCTGCCGCCGTATTGGATACGGATTTTCGCGGCCACATCGTTGCCGTACAAACCTTGAACCAGGCTGCGAATATAGGAAATCACTTCGTTCGCGTCTTGCGACGTGGAGGATTTGCCTGTACCAATCGCCCAGATCGGTTCATAAGCAATAACGACTTGCGCCGCTTGCTCCGCAGTTAACCCTTTCAAAGCCGCTTCGGTTTGCACCTTCACGACATCTTTCGTTTGGCCAGCTTCGCGCTCTTCCAGCTTCTCGCCGACGCAAGGAATCGGGGTCAACCCGTGTTTGAATGCGGCAAGGATCTTCTTATTCACGATTTCGTCGGTTTCGCCGAAATACGCCCGGCGCTCGGAGTGGCCGATGATGACATAGTCCACGCCAAGCTCTTTCAGCATGCGTCCGCTGACTTCACCGGTGAAGGCTCCTTCGTCTTCAAAATGCATGTTTTGCGCGCCGATTTTGATCGACGTGCCTTTTGCTGCTTCTACCAAAGCCGGAAGGTTGGTGAACGGCGCGCAGATAACGCTCTCTACGCCGGCAACCTCCGCTTTACCTTTAACGGCTTCGAAGAAGGTTTTGGCTTCGGAAACGGTTTTGAACATTTTCCAGTTTCCGGCGATAATAGGTGTTCTCACAGAGCCCACTCCTTCACTTCTTCATAGAGGTAGTTCAAAAAACGAACTTTGATCTGATAAACGGTTTACTTGTCGTTCAAAGCCACGACGCCTGGAAGCGCCTTGCCTTCCATGAATTCCAGGGAAGCCCCGCCGCCCGTGGAGATGTGGTTCATTTGCGAAGCCAGGTTGAACTTCTCAGCTGCTGCTGCAGAGTCGCCGCCGCCGATGATGGTGTAGCCTTCTGTTGTTGCGCAGGCTTCAGCCACTTCTTTCGTCCCGTTTGCGAAAATATCGATTTCGAACACGCCCATCGGCCCGTTCCAAACGACCAGCTTGGAGTTCTTGATGATTTCGGCATATTTCGCACGCGTCTTCGGCCCGATGTCCACGCCTTCCCAATCTGCAGGAATGCTGTCGATATCTACCGCTTTATGGTTAGCTGTTGCGCTGAAGTCGTCAGCGACGATGCAGTCAACCGGAAGCACGAAGTTCTTGCCCAGCTTCTTCGCTTTCTCGATGAAGCCAAGAGCGGCATCCAGTTTGCTGTCATCCAACAGCGATTGGCCGATTTCGTGACCTTGCGCTTTGAAGAAGGTGTAAGCCAAGCCGCCGCCAATCAACACATTGTCCGCGATGTTGAGCAAGTTGTCGATGACGTCGATTTTGTCTTTAACCTTCGACCCGCCGATAATAGCAGTGAAAGGACGATCCGGATTCGACAGTGCTTTGCCGAGAACGGACAATTCTTTCTCCATCAGCAAGCCGGATACGGCTGGCAGGTAATGAGCGATGCCTTCCGTCGAAGCGTGCGCGCGGTGTGCTGCGCCAAACGCATCGTTGACGAACAGATCAGCCAGCTCAGCGAATTGCTTCGCGAGTTCAGGATCATTCTTCTCTTCGCCCGGGTAGAAACGGACGTTTTCAAGCACCAGTACGTCGCCGTTGTTCAAGGCATTTACTTTGGCTTTCGCGGCTTCGCCTACAGCTTCGTCAGCTTTGGCTACTTCTTTGCCGAGCAGCTCGCCCAAGCGTTTCGCTGGCAGTGTCAAACGCATGTCTTCGTTGACTTGGCCTTTTGGACGGCCCAAGTGACTCGCGAGGATGACCTTTGCGCCATTTTCGATCAAGTATTTAATCGTCGGCAACGTTTCGCGGATCCGAGTGTCATCGGTAATCTTGCCATCTTGCATCGGTACATTGAAATCTACGCGGACAAACACGCGTTTGCCGGTTACTTCCACATCACGTACACTTTTCTTATTCATCTCCACGTTCCTCCTAACGGTATGCGCGGGGAAAAATGCGCATCTACGGCTTTGATTCTGTTTTCTCTCCTAAGACGCCATGAAACATCTCTCTATTTATAAAAAAACGGTGTGTGTGTGAATGTCGTATTTCATGCAAGAACCAAAGAGGAGTCCTTAAATTAGGTTGCTCCTCTTTGGAATGAATCGATCTTTATGGGTTACTTCTTATTTTACTTTCTTCGCGAAGTATTCCAGCGTACGAACCAACTGTGCAGTGTAGGACATTTCGTTGTCGTACCACGATACGGTTTTCACCAATTGTTTGTCGCCTACGGACAATACTTTCGTTTGTGTAGCGTCGAACAAGGAACCGTAAGTGATGCCTACGATATCCGAAGATACGATTTCGTCTTCGGTGTAACCGAAAGTTTCTGGGTCAGAAGCGGCTTTCATAGCAGCGTTCACTTCGTCAACCGTAACGGTTTTCTCAAGAACAGTTACAAGCTCAGTCAAAGAACCGGTTGGTACAGGCACACGTTGAGCTGCGCCGTCGAGTTTACCTTTCAGTTCAGGGATAACCAGGCCGATGGCTTTCGCTGCGCCAGTTGTGTTAGGAATGATGTTTGCTGCAGCTGCACGAGCACGACGGAAGTCACCTTTCGCATGCGGAGCGTCCAGCGTGTTTTGGTCGCCAGTGTAGGCATGGATTGTAGTCATCAAGCCTTCTACGATGCCGAATTTGTCATTCAGCGCTTTAGCCATAGGAGCCAAGCAGTTCGTTGTGCAAGATGCGCCGGAAATAACAGTTTCCGTGCCGTCGAGGATTTCATGGTTTACGTTGTAAACAACGGTTTTCATGTCGCCGGTAGCTGGAGCGGAGATTACAACTTTCTTCGCGCCGCCTTTCAGGTGAAGCTCAGCTTTTTCTTTCGTTGTGAAGAAGCCTGTGCACTCCAGAACGATGTCAACGCCAAGCTCGCCCCAAGGCAATTCTTCAGGGTTACGGTTAGCCAGAACCTTAACTTCTTTACCGTTTACTTTGAAGAATCCGTCATGTACTTCAACGTCGCCGTCGAAGCGGCCTTGAGTTGTATCATATTTCAACAAATGAGCCAACATTTTCGCATCTGTCAGGTCATTGATTGCTACGACTTCGATACCTTCCACGTTTTGAATGCGGCGGAATGCCAAACGTCCAATACGTCCAAACCCGTTAATCCCTACTTTTACGCTCATTGAATAGTTCCTCCCAGTGTTTGATTTTTTTTATTATTCAAGACAGGCCCGAAAAAACCCGTCATGAGTAAACCCATTTATTTCCCGGATTTCTTGCTGAGCTCACGAACGATCTCTTCCGCCGCCGCTTCATCGGTCACTAGAATATCCTCATGTCCAAATCGTAATACGGCATGGATCGCTTTCGCTTTGCTCTTGCCTCCCGCGATTCCGATCACGGTCTCTGTTCGCTTGATGTCCTCGAGACGCAGGCCTAAGGTTAGCATTTTGTGCACGACGACGCCATCTTCATTAAAGTAATAACCAAATGATTCCGCTAGCGCGCCTTCCTTGCGGATTTCCTCAGCCATGCCCGGCTCCAGCTTGCGGCGCCGCGCCATCTCCATAGCGTCTCCGATCCCGTGCACCACGATACGTGCCTGGCGGATCATGTTCACGATATCTTGAATGTTCGGATCGTGAACGAGCGACTCATAAGCTTCCTTCCCCAGCAAATCGGGAACATGCAGCAGGCGATAACCTGCACCAACCCGCTTCGCCATGCCGGAAGCGATGGTGTTCGCCTGGATTTCCAGGCTCTCGCCAAGACCTCCGCGTGCTGGTACAAACCAGCTTTGCTTCATCGTGACGTTCGGCGGTGGATTCAGCTGATCCGCGACTTCCGCCAGCGTTGTGCCGCCGGTTACCGCAACCACATCATCCCCGCACATGGCACCCATCAGTGCCTTGGCACCTGCACGCCCCAGCTCCCGTTTTACGAGCGGTGAGGTTTCGCAGTCTCCAGGTACAATCACCACTTTGCGCAGTCCATAATGCTGACGGATCGTGTCCTCCAAATTGGAGAGCCCGAACAACTCTAGCATCATCGGTTCCAAATCCTCAATCAATCGCCGTCCTGCGTCGCTGATTCTCATGCCTATATTCTCGATTTCTATCAGGCCTTGGGCCTTCATGAGATCTGTCTCGGCACGCAACACACGCTCCGTCATGTCCAGCGAATTCGCCAAGGTTCTGCGGCCAATGACTTCAGACAACATGATCTGGTGAAGTATAGTGTACCTTTTCTTGAGAATGTCCATGAGATCAGGAAGAAGCTGCTGTTGAATCTCTAATATATTTCGCATGCTTTCCACTCCTGCAAGCTTCGTCTTCTCTCTCCATCTCCTGGTCTTAAAATGTCCCGGGTTAACTTTTTAAGTCCCACTGATATTTTAACCAATATTTAGTTCGGTTGCAAGCCTGACGTCCGTATCATTTACTTTTGCCATTTTACTTATACATGGGGCCTCTAGGAGTACGTTATCGTTCCATAAAAAAGCTCCTTCCGCGAAATATAAACGATAGATGTCGTCTACTCTCGCAAAAGGAGCATGCATGATTCACTTCAATATAATTGCCCCGTTCAAGCAAGGCTTACGCTCTAGGGATACGAAGGGACAACGCGCTCTTCGGTCCGAGCCGGAACCGGGCTTCTTCCGTTCCTGTCAGCTCCAACGCGACATTTCTCGCTTCTTCCCCATCATTAAACAGTACGGCGCCAATTGAATCGTCCGTATTCCGGAAAGCCACGGAGCGAATCGCAGCCTCCTCTGCCTCAGCGGCAATCCGCACCGCCTGCGGCCGGATCACTTTGCTGAAATGAGCCAGCGCATAATAATCCAGCGTATACTCGAGCTCGCGGGTCTGCTGGTTCACCGTCACAATCCCGCGGCATGTGCTCTTCCCAAAGCCGGGGACGGTGGGCCCATTCTGCTCATCGAGCGCCATATTCCAAAGCACCAGCGATTGGCTATGATGGCGCAAAATTTCGATTCCCGTCCGCATGACATTGGAGAACGCCGGTTCAAACGCCGGAATCCATTCTCCACCGGAGCCTTCGGTGAAATGAACCTCTTTTTCCGGATAAGCCTCCTTCACTTGGCTTTGCGCCGAAGTTTCCCCTCCATACCAATGCCAGGCCACGCCGTCGACCGCATCCGCCGCTTCCTTGAATACGGACAGTGGATAATCCGGACGATCCCAGTTGTGGTCATATGCCAGGATCTTCGTGGTCAAGCCGCGTTTCGCAAAAGCCGGTTTCAAATAGTTTTTCACAAAATCGGTCTGCATCTCGGCCGTCATCAACATCCCCGGGTAATGTCCCGGCACATAAAGCGGTTCGTTCTGCGGCGTCACCGCATAAATCGATAAACCGTGCTCGGCGTAGGATTCTACATAACGAACGAAGTAGTTCGCATAGGCTTCATAATATTCCTTCTTCAGTTCCCCGCCGATCATCGAACCGCTCGTCTTCATCCAGCCCGGCGCGCTCCAGGGGGAGCCAAACAGCTTGATGGATGGATTCAAGGCCAGCGCTTCTTGTAAGAGTGGAATCACGTCGGCCTCGTCGTGGCGGATGGAGAACCGCCCCATTTCCGGGTCGGTCTCGCCCTCGGGCAAATCGTCGTAGCTATAGATGAACCGGGCATAATCCGAGGCACCCATCGGGTTGCGCAGTACGGAAAGGCCAATCCCTTCTTCCGAGTCAAACAACTTCTTCATTAAGGATAAACGCTGCTCTTCGGTAAGCACTTGGTGGATCAAATAGGCTGCCGAATCGGTAAAAGAAGCCCCAAATCCGTCCATCGCCTGATAGCCCACGGTTTCATCCAACCGGACGGCAACATCCGATACTGCCGAATCCTGCGGCAGCAGCTGCTCTCTCGTTTTTTGGACGAAGAGAGAAGACTCTCCAGAGGAATAATAAAGTTCGAGCTCAAGCATGATGTTCCCTCCACTTCTATAATGACGCTCAGTTTACTTGAGGCCGAGCTTATCTTTATTGGCTTTCATTTTCTCCGTACGAATCTTCACGATTTGATCCCAACCGTTGTCTTCGATGAATTTCTTATAGTTGTTCAACGTACTCTCGAATTCCCCATCGTTCTTCGCACGAATCAAGCTGACCATCGTTGTGTTCCAGGTTGTGTTGATCGCCGTCAAAGAACGAGCTTCCGGAGATCCCGCGTCCGGATTGATATTTTCAAGGATGAAGTGAGGTACCAGCTTGCCTTTGCCCCACTCTTGCATTTGCTTAATGGACTCAGGGAAGGCATCGGCGCTCAGCGCTTTATGACGATCATGACCGAAGAACATGAATTCGCCCATGCGGTATTCTTTCTTGAACTTGTCGGCATCTGTCTGTTGCAATTCTTTGACTTCCGGCGTGAATTGAACCGTACCATCCGCGTTCTTCGTGTACGTCTCGCCCTCAATCCCGTAGTTCATCAGCATCTGGCCTTCTTCATCCAACAGGTACGTGAAGATTTGGAGGGCTTTCGCCGGATCTTTGCATTGTTTCGTAATAAAGCTGATCATCCAGCCGGTGATGCCGGATTGGTTCAATTTCGGCGTGTTGCCTACCGTACTTTGCGGTCCGTCGATGGCCAGATAAGCTTGATCCGGATGGGCGGTGGCGAAGATTTGCAGATTGCCGCCTTGCTGCGGAGTTCCGTCAAGCAGCATCGTTGCGTATTTACCCGATTTCACCTTCTCTTCAAAGGCTGGGCCGTCATCGGCAAAGCTGTCGTCGCTGATATTGCCGGCTTGATGCACTTGATTAAGCGTCTTGAGCCAAGTCAGGTAATCTTCATCCAGGTTCCGGTTGTAGAATTCGCCGTTTTCGGTTTCCAGCGGCACGCCAAGGAAGTCTTGGAACACGTCGCCCAGGGAACCTGTTCCTTCGCCGATCGAGTTAAAACCGAAAGGAATCAGCTCCGGGAATTGGGTTTTGATTTGCTGCATCACATTTTTGAACTCCTCGGGCGTACCAATAACTGGCTTGCCCAGCGCTTCATACACGTCCTTGCGGATCACGAAGGCGGTTTTGGCCGGAATGTTACCGCTGTCATAATCGGCTTGCGTATTGGAGTAGTTCGGGTAACCGTATGTGTTGCCGTCGGCTTGCTTAAACCAGTTGAGCGTATCTTGCGCAGCCACTTTGTTGAAATAAGGGTCGTATTTCTCCGCCAGTTCGTTCAGCGGCAATGCCCAGGAAGAAGCCTTCTGTACGACGGCGGAGTTCGAATCGAACACCGTGATCAGGTCCGGCATGTCGCTTCCCGCGAAGAAAGTGTTGAGTTTCGTATCGTCGCCAGTCACAAATTTGATGTCGATATTCAAATCTTCTTTGATTCTCTTCGTGACCACATCGTTGCCGAAGTCCGTATTCCACCAATCGGCGTTGACGTACCAAGTCAGCTGGGTTGGCTCTTCCTTCTTATCCAGCTTCCATGCCGGTGTATTGGCGTCTACCGTATAACGGTTCTCCAGGGAGACGTCCCCTTTCGCAGCCTTGGAGCCGCCGCCGGAGCCACCGCATCCCGTAACGACCAGCGCAGCAGTTAGCAGGGCGGCGCAAGCCGTGATCCCTTTTCTAGCGAGACTTTTGTTCAACTTTAACATTTGTGTACCCTCCCTTTTTTTGTAAGCACAACCAGTTCAACACGCGGTAGACGTCCTCATTCTAAGTTGCTGATTCGTTACTCCTTCACCGCCCCCAGCATCATGCCGGAGATAAAGTATCTTTGTAATAATGGATAAATCACAACAATCGGCAAAGTCGTAATCACAATTGTTGCGAGTTGAACTCCTTTGGTGGTCGTTTCAATCACGACGGAACCCGCGACGTTCTGCATCGATTGGGTCTGGGATTGAACGATGATTTCGTACAGTTTCATTTGCAGCGGATAGAGGTATTGATCGGTGATGTACAACTTCGTCGTCATGAAGTCGTTCCACTGATTCACGCCGTTGAATAAGGCGATGGTAGCCATGGCCGGCATCGACAACGGAATAAAGATCTTCAGGAAAATTCTCCAGTCTCCGGCACCGTCGATCTTGGCCGATTCCTCCAGGGAATCCGGCACGTTCCGGAAGAAGTTCATGAGAATCACGACGTCGTAGTAGCTGAACAAGGCCGGGATGATGTACACCCAGAAGCTGTTAAGCAGACCCAGCGATTTAATGAGCAAGTACGTCGGAATCATGCCGCCCGAGAAGAACATCGTAATGACGCCCATCGTCACGTACAGCTTGCGGCCGCGCACATTGCTCTTGCTGAGGCCGTAACCGATCATCGCGCAGAAGAATACGTGGGTAACCACGCCGATGACCGTCTTCAGGACCGAGATCAGGAACGACTGCCAAATCGTATCGTCCCGAAACACCGCCTCGTAGTTCTCCAGAGAAAATTCCTTGGGCCAGAAGACGAACCCGCCTTCCGCCAGCGATCGCCCCGAACTGAAGGAAGAAACGATGACGTTCCAGAGCGGAATGACAATGATGATTGTAAATAGAATCAGGACCGTGACATTGACGGTATCAAAAATTCGGCTGTCGAGATCCTGTTTGACCGCCTTTCGATTCATAGCTGCTGCTCCTTCCTTACAGGACAGATTGATTATCGTTGAGTTTGCTGGTCACCTTATTGGCAAACACCAACAGAATGACGGAGACGATCGAAACGCCGAGACCGACGGCGGTCGCGTAGGAGAAATCCCCTTGCGTCATCCCCATCCGGTACACGTAAGAGTTGATGACCTCGGCTTTTTCCCGGTTCTGGGAGTTGATCAGCACTAAGGTCTGGTCCAGGTTGGAGCCCAGCAGGCCGCTGACGGTCAGGATCAGGTTCAAGCTGATAATCATCTTCATGTTCGGTAAGGTGATGTTCCAAATTTGCCGGAGCCGGCTCGCCCCATCGATCTTGGCCGCCTCGTAATAGGTCGGATCAATCTTGGCCATGATGGCGAGATAGAGGATCGTCCCCCAACCCGCTTCTTTCCAGACATCGGACAACACGGCGATCCACCAATATTTGCCCGGATCCAACATGATGTTCTGAGCCTTCGAAATGATTCCCAGGTCCAGCAGCAGCTGATTGAACATGCCGGTCGTCGAGAACCAGGTGATTAACATCCCGCCAAGAACGATCCAGGATAAAAAGTGCGGGAGATAGGAAATGGTCTGTACGATTTTTTTGAACCGGCCCATGCTCAGTTCGTAAATCATGATCGCCAGGATAATCGGGATCACGAACCCGATCGCCAGTTTCAGAAAGCTGATCCCCAGCGTGTTCACCACCGAATCCCAGAAGTACCGATCGCTTGCGATAATCTTGAAGTTATCCAATCCCACCCATGGGGCGGAGCTTAGCGTATCGATGACCGTGTAATTCTTAAAGGCGATGGTTAATCCGTAAATAGGGACGTAGCAAAAAATAATCATAAAAATAATCCCCGGCCAGATCATCGACTGGATTTCCCACTGCCTGCCGAAGTCGATAAAGAATTGCTTCATTCTTAATCCCACCGGTTTCTTGGCTGCCGCAGCTGACTTCGCCATTTTGCGCTCCTCTCTTTATTCCTCAGGAAGGAATAAAAACGTTTTTATTTTAATCAAAAAGTTCCCTATCGTCAGAATCTTTCAAACGCGCCCGAGCCTAGTCTCGCCTTAAACGGACATGGCTCGAGCCCCGCACGATCAATTCACCGTCCAGTTTTTGCACCTTCCCCTGCTCCTGCTTCTTGATCATGTTCACCAAATGGTTGACGGCCAAAATCCCTTGCCGAGCAATTTGATTTCGTACGGTGGTTAGAGGCGGCGTAAAATACTGAGCGATATCGATATCGTCAAACCCGACGACGCTGATGTCCCTTGGAACTTCAAGTCCATACGAGCGCAAAGCCTTAATGCACCCGATCGCACTCAGATCGTTGCCCGCCAGAATCGCGTCCGGTATTTTGCCCGGATGTTTGTGAACAAAAGCCCGAACCGCATTATAGGTGCTCTCTTCTTCAAAATACCCCTGCACAATGAAATCCTCGTCCACCGGCAATTGATGCTCTCGTAAAGCGGCGAGGTACCCTTCCTTCCGCTGCACGCTGTCGTACATCGTATCCACGCCGGACAGGTAGGCGATTCTCTTGTGGCCCAGGCTAATCAGGTATTTAGTGGCTTCGTAAGAGGAGGCATAAGAATTGAAAATGACCGTTCCCATCGTTTCCTTCTGAATGACCCGATCGAGAAATACCGCCTTGATCTTGTCTTTCTCCATCATTGCGATATCTTGATCATCAACCCGTAATTCCTCGTAAATGATGACGCCGTCGACTCGTCGACCCATGATATTGCTAATAATGGTTTGCTTGTCGGCCGTAACCATCACGTGCAAACCGTATCCAAGCCGTTCGCTCTCACGCGCCATCGACTCGACCAGAATGTAGAAATAAGGTCCCGAGACGCTGGTCGTGAAAAAGCCGAGCATATTCGTCTTCTTCGACTTCAGCTGCTTCCCGTTTAAATTCGGAACGTAGTTCAGTTGCTTGGCAACCTTCAGCACGTGGGATTTGGTCTCCGGGTTCAGTACGTCCACGTCATTTAACGCGTTAGAAACCGTGGAGATCGAAACGCCCGCCGCTTTAGCTACATCCTTAATGGTGACTTTCCCCATCTCTCGATACACCCTATCTATAAAAACGTTTTTATATATTCATCAAGTTATCATAGAAACGCTTTCATGACAATCCTTTTTTTGGGCCTTTTTTACTTTAAGGATTTCGCCTTGCGTTTTGATTTGAAATATCATATAATAATTTTTGTTCGCTAAATTTGCGCCCGTGGTCCAATGGATATGACGTAGGCCTCCGGAGCCTGAGATCGAGGTTCGATTCCTCGCGGGCGCGCCATTCTATATTTGATTTACATGAACAAGTCCTGACTTTTAGTCGATTGGACTTTTTTTATTCTCTTGAGTTTGACTTTCTTTGACTTTCTCGATTAAATTGTTTATGATGAGATTAATCTTCTTCGTTTCCGTCAATTCTTAGATTGATTGGGGCGATTTTTGCAGACTATTCCATTGGGTGGGTCGTTCCATGCGAGCGCCCTAAATTTAAGGAGGTTTTATTGGTGAGTTATATTCCTATGGTCGTTGAACAAAGCAATCGCGGCGAGCGCGCTTACGACATTTATTCCCGTCTGCTCAAGGACCGGATCATCTTCCTGGGCTCCCAGGTGAACGATGTCGTCGCCAACTCCATCATTGCCCAGATGCTGTTTCTGGACGCGGAAGATCCAACGAAGGACATCTCCCTATACATTAACAGCCCTGGCGGTTCCATTACTGCCGGTATGGCGATTTATGATACGATGCAATTCATTAAATCCGACGTCTCCACGATTTGCGTCGGGCTCGCCGCTTCGATGGGCGCTTTCCTGCTGAATGCAGGCGCACCAGGCAAACGCTATGCGCTGCCGAACAGCGAAATCATGATCCATCAGCCGCTCGGCGGAGCCGAGGGCCAGGCAACGGATATCGAAATCCGTGCCCGCCGTATCCTCAAAATGCGTGATAAGCTAAACCAAATCCTCGCCGAACGGACCGGCCAACCGCTGGATCGGATCGAGAAGGACACCGACCGCGACTACTTCATGAGCGCGGCGGAAGCGAAGGAATACGGCTTGGTCGACAAAGTCATCGAGAAAGTGGATCCAACCGCCAAAGCCTAAGGCTTAAGACGAAAGGCTGCGCTTCGAACAGAAAGTTCTGTTCGAAGGGCGGCCTTTCTTGTTATATTTATTTTTAAATAAAGCGAGGGAAGGCACCAGCCAGCCCGGCGCTGGGCAGCCACGGTGACTGCGAGGAGGCGCCGGGGGAGCCCATGGGGGCACGCAGTGGGATCTCGAGGCCGCCGTGGGAGGCCATGGGGCATGCAGTGCGATTGCGAGGACGCTGGGCGCCGGCCGATCAAGCGTGAATTCTGCCACCGTCCGCTCTAACGCTGATGAGAAACGCTATACTAGCAAATTCGGGGGTTTTTCTATTCTAACGACGCTGAGCGGCGCTATTTTCATCAAAAGTACCTGTTTACCGCTGTAAAATGAACAATAAGCTCTGTGGTAAGCGTTAGACTCGGAATGCCGCGATTTTGGCCCACTTAAGCTCTGTGGCAAGCGTTAGCGCTAAAGTTAGTTCAGGTGCGACGGTTGGGATGGCCATTTAGTTGTGTCATTGGACGGCTAGGCGCAAATTGATTAGTTGTGTCATTGGACGGCTTGGGATGGTTAGGTGTGACTTGGCTTGGTTAATCAACGGATAATTAAAGGAGTGAATCGGGAGATGAAACAATCCGCAAGGAAGAAGCTGTATGAAGTAAGCCGTACGTTGGCGAATGTCGCCATGGGTAAAGCGAAGGCCGATTTGGTCGTTAAGGGCGGTACGTTGGTCAATGTCTACACCGGGGAGCTGTTGCCGCTGACGGACGTCGCCGTTGCCGAAGGGCGAATCGCCTTCGTGGGGGATGCCGAGCACACGATCGGCGAGGACACCGTCGTGATCGACGCGGCGGGACGCCACATTGTTCCCGGGCTTCTGGACGGGCATATGCACGTTGAGAGCACCATGCTGTCGGTGGCCGAGTTCGCCAAGGCGGCGCTGGCCAAAGGGACGACCGGCATCTTTATGGATCCGCACGAAATCGCCAACGTGTTTGGCGCGGAGGGCGTGCGCTGGATGCACGAGGAAGGTCAAGTCCTGCCGCTTAAGGTCTATACCACGTTTCCTTCCTGCGTGCCGGCCACCGATCATTTGGAGGATGCTGGAGCCTCGCTGAATACGGGCGATATTGCCGAAGGGATGACCTGGGACGGGGTCGAAGGATTGGGAGAAGTCATGAACTTCCCCGGCGTTGTGTACGGAGATCCGAAAATGCACGGCGAGATCCAAGCTACGATGGGGGCGGGAAAAACGGTAACCGGGCATTTTCCGAGCGATGACGAGCGGATGCTCCAGGCTTACACCGCATCGGGCGTTACCTCCTGTCACGAGACGGTGACCCGGGAGCAAGGGCTGGCCAAGCTGCGTATCGGCATGCACCTAATGATCCGCGAGGGCTCGGCTTGGCATGACGTTAAAGAAGTGATCAAGGTAGTCACCGAAGATAAGGTGAACCCTTCGAACATCCTGCTGGTCACTGACGACGTGTATCCGCAGACGTTGATCGAGCAAGGCCACATGAACCATGTCGTGCGCCGAGCCATCGAAGAAGGCGTCGATCCGGTCACCGCGATTCAGATGGGAACCATCAATACGGCGCGGTACTTCAAGGTCGACGGCGACTTGGGCGGGATCGCGCCGGGTAAATGCGCGGACCTGCTGCTGATCGGCGATCTGCGGCGGATGGAGCCGTCGACGGTTATCACCGACGGCAAGGTCGCCTACGACGACGGACAGCTCCGCGTTCCGTTCCCGGCGTACCCGTATCCGCCGCAGGCGCGTGCCTCGGTGAAATTGGCGCGTCCGTTGACCGCCGCCGATTTCCTCTACCGCAGCGCCAGCGGCAAGGAGCAAACGACGATCCACGTCATTGACGTGATCGAGAACAGCGCCCGCACGGCGAAGGGGACGGCAACCGTCAAGGTTGACGGGGACGGAATCGTGCGGCTGGCCGCCGAGCAGGATATCACGGCGCTCGCTTGCATCGACCGTCATCGCGGGTCCGGCGAGCTGTCGCTCGCCTTCGCGCGGGGCTTCGGCCTGAAGCAAGGGGCCGTAGCTTCCACGGTCGCGCATGACAGCCACAACCTGCTCGTCATGGGTACGAATCCCGAGGACATGGCATTCGCGGCAAACGAGCTGGCGAAGTTGGGCGGCGGCATGATTGCCGTGCTGGACGGCCAGGTGCTCGCGGCGGTGCCGATGGCTATCGCCGGCCTGATGTCCGATCAGCCGCTGGAGACCGTCGTCACCCAAGTGAAGGGTCTGGAGGCGGCCTGGAAGCAACTCGGCTGCCAGTTGAACGCACCGTTCATGACGTTTTCGCTGATCGCCTTGCCAGTCATTCCCGAGCTGCGTATCACCAACCGCGGCCTGGCCGACGTGAACGAGTTCAAGCTCGTTCCGGTGGAAATTAATTAAGGAACTATATCTTTTGAAATCTGTTATTGAAATCTCCATACGATAAACCGTCAGAGTTCACTAGTTCCGCCATGACAGCATTGAAAATTTTCTAAAAGAACAGGTGTAGTAAATTGCATAATTCTAGAAAAAGATATAAAATTAGGTGCGAAGAAAGGAGTGAGATCCGATAAAGAAAACTTTTCTCATTTTTTCAGTGTTCATATTACTGATAAGTTGTAGTTCAACTCTTAACTTTAGTGGTGAGAGTACCAATTGGAAAGTGAAGTATAACCCAACGATTAATACGAAAACAAATAGTGAGCAAGGCACTTATGAATTTCGTTTTAAAGGCAAAAAGATGAAAGATAATACTGTTGATGAGCTAGTAATAGAAAGTGAAAGTAAAAATACTAGAGTTACTGATATTTCTCTACAAAAAGGGGTAATAAGAGTGCCTGTGTCCTGCTCTGGCTGTGCAATATCAAACAAATATACTTCTATAAGAATCACAATCAAGTGGGATGATATTGAGGAGAGCTTAATTTTGAAATAGCTTTAACCTATAACAGTAACAACTCCAGTCTCTGAAAAATAAAGACTGGAGTTGTTCAACATTTATTTACAAAATCATTCTTGTACTGAATAAATAATTACCAATTATATTCAAGATTATTCTGATGATGAAGCTCCCACGTTGAGCTAGTTCCACGTTTAATTGTAATATATGAATTCAGGCCCATTATAACCCTACTTTCAACAGGATAGGACATAGCAGAAGTGGCGGTATAAGAGAAAGTATTACCCGTTGGATATTTATCCTCGTGCTCTAACACAACTCCTCCCCCTGCCCTATTTCCTGATACACCATATCTAACATGGCGGCCTGACAAGCTATATTGGCTGTCAATATTATCCCATCCACCAGATACAGAATTCAATGTATAAGTATATAAATTCCCATTTGTTGATCTAGTATAGTATACAGTTGAATAAGCCCTGATGCCGTATGCCCCGTCCCATTGCTCCTCATCTTTACTCCCAAACGGTCGAATAATACCATTATCATGCTTTTCAGAAACAACCACAAATGAGACAGTTTTAAAGCTTTCAGTCGTCTCATTATTCTTCTCCACCTCTAATAATTTTTGGGTTGTAGAGAATTTTCTTATTTCATCATTTTCCGAAACCGCTCCCATTATTGATACATCCTCTTTGAAATTATCATCTTTTTTATCTGTGACTCCATTTTTTGCCCTTTCATAAAGCAAATTGATATCAGTTATTTCTTTAGCCTTATAAATAATCTTTTCATCAAAGGAGGTCGACTGAGCAAAGCTGGTATTTCCAACTAGAGTTAACAAAAAAACAAGTGACATAACAAGACTTGCTAGTTGTTTCAATATAATCTCTCCTTATAGAATATTTTCTATCATATGTTAATTTATCCTATATTTAGGTATTTGTCCACCATATTTTTCTATTATTGAAGTTTTTTATGTATAAATACATTCTATTTGCGATCCATCATCTTGTAGAGTTTTGGTTTAAACTAAAATACCAGTGATGGCTCAACTTGTCGAAACTGTTTATAGTGGGCGAGAATGCCCCTGATTCAGATAATACGGTTGTTACAAAGTAAGCGAGCTTAATATACCATTCCACGTCTCCCTTGAAGGATGCCGCTGTACGGGGCTGAGCTCTTCCTGGTAGAATCGAAAACCACTTCTATCTAATATATCAAAAAGAAAAACCACCAAAATTTTCTCAGCGGTTTTTCTTTACACAACAACACAACTAGCCCTTTTTTCTATGCCCAGCTTCTAGTTTATTTCGTCACAGCCCCAAATATTCTTAATAGCGTTTTTTCTAGTATTCTCAGCACACCCTCAACTCAATAGGGCAGCGCTCCCTGCAACACTCGTCGCTCCCATCGCCGCGCGTTCGGGCCGGTTTGCTTCTGCCTCCCCGCAACTCACCTGCCTCACGGATTAATGCAGCGCCCCAACCGACTCACGGTACACGAGTCGCGTGTCCAGCAGCACCAGCTCCCCGCCGGTCGCGTGTGCCTCAATCAGCTCGAGGATCTTGCACGCGCCCATCCGGCTGAGCTGCTCGATCGGCCGTTGCACCGTGGTGAGCGGCGGATTCGTGTAATGCGAGAAGCCGATGTCGTCAAAGCCGACGATCGAGACGTCCGCAGGAATCTGCAATCCCGCCTCTGCGGCCGCCTTCATCGCGCCAATCGCCATATCGTCGTTGCAGCAGAACACCGCTGTCGGCCGTTCCTCCAGCGACAGCGCCATAAGCCTCCCCATCGCCAAATACCCGCTCTCCACGTCGTAGCGGCCCTCCACCATCCATTCCCTCCTGACCTCCAGGCCAGCGGACGTCATGGCTTCTAGATACCCCTCCTTGCGCTCCTGCGTCGACTTGTAGCCGGCGATCCCTTCCACCAGAGCGATGCATGTATGGCCCGAGTCGACTAAATGGCGTGTCATCGAGTAGGCACCCTCCCGGTCGTTGGACACAAAATTGATCATGCCAGGATCGCCCACATTCCGATTCAACACAACCAGTGGAATCCCCTGCTCCCGTACATGGCGGATAAACGCATCATCAAGTTCGCTTTGGCTCATCAGCAGAATGCCGTCAAACCGACGGTGATGAATCGAACTGAAATCCTCGAAATCATCGATCCCTCGGAGAAACAAATTATACTGGACGCCAACCTCCTGACCCACACCGCGGATGGCCTCCGCGAGGAAGCTGGAGGACGTCCCCTGGACCATGCTCGTAAAAAACAACCCGATCGTATGGGAGCGCTGCAACACCAAACTCTTCGCGTTATAATTCGGCACGTAATGCAGCTGCTCGGCAATCTCTAGGATCTTGCGTTTGGTCTCCTCCTTGATGAGCGGACTGTTGTTCAGCGCCCGGGAAACCGTCATATGCGAGACGTTCGCCGCCCGGGCGATGTCTTTAATCGTAGCGGACATGAAGCAGCGTCAATCCTTTCTATTGTTCCGGAAAAGCAAAATATCGCTTGGCATTGCCATAACAAATGTCAGTAACGATCCGTCCCAGCAACTCGAAGTCCTCCGGCGCCTCACCGCGATCGACCCAATCGCCGAGCACATCGCAAAGTAAACGACGGAAATACTCGTGCCGTGTATACGATAGGAAGCTGCGCGAGTCCGTCAGCATCCCGAGGAATTGCGACAACACGCCAAAGTTGGCCAGCGTACGCATTTGCTGAGTCATCCCGTCCTTGTTATCGTTAAACCACCAAGCGGTACCGAACTGGATCTTGCCCGGCACGCCGCCACCCTGGAAGCTGCCCATGATACTGGCAAGGGCCCAGTAATCATTTGGGTTCAGCGAATACAGGATCGTCTTCGGCAACCCGCCATCCTGCTCCAGGGCGTCGAGCAGCCCAGCCAGCGCTTCGGCCAGCGGCCCATCGTTAATCGCGTCGTAGCCCGTATCGGGGCCCAGCCGCTTGAACATCGCCGTGTTCGTGTTCCGCAGCGCATGGATATGCAGCTGCATCGCCCACCCGCGCGCAGCGTATTCCTTGCCAAGGAAGCGCATCGTATACGATTTGTATTTCCGTTCTTCCACCGGAGTCACGGAGCCCTTGCTCAACGCCTTGGCGAAAATCGCCTCCACTTCCTTCAGCGTCGTCTCGCGATACTCCAGCGTATCTAGCGCATGATCGGACACACGACCGCCGATTTCATGGAAGAAGTCGATCCGCTCGCGCAACGCGTCTATTAACGCCCCGTAATTCGGGATCGGCTTGCCCGTCGTCGCCTCCAGCTTCGCCAACCAAGGTTTAAACGTATCGCGGTTGATCTCTAAGAACTTGTCGGGGCGGAAGCTTGGCAGAACTGCGGTGTCGAAGCCCTCCAGTTCCTTGATCTTCAAATGATATTCAAGTGAATCCGCCGGATCGTCGGTGGTACAAACCACGTTGACCTTGGACTTCGTAATCAGATCGCGTGCGCCAAACCCTTCGCTTTGCAGCTTGGCATTTGCTTTATCCCAGATAGCCGAGGCACTCTGCTCGTTGAGCAGCTCCTGAATCCCGAAGAACCTTTGCAGCTCCAGGTGCGTCCAATGGTACAACGGATTACCCAGCAGCTGCGGCACAACCTTGGCCCAAGCAAGGAACTTGTCATAGTCATCTGCCCCGCCGGTAATGAGCTCCTCGTCGACTCCACAAGCCCGCATCACCCGCCACTTGTAATGATCGCCGCCCAGCCAGGCTTCCGTCAGGTTGCGGAACGTCTTGTTCTCGTAGATCTCCTGCGGGCTCAAATGGCAGTGGTAGTCGATGATCGGCAGATCCTTCGCATATTGATGGTACAGCACCTCCGCCGTATCGCTGTTCAACAGAAAATTTTTCCCCAAAAACTTCTTCGCCATATTCCCATTCTCCCTTCAATTGGATCGTTGCCTCTCCTATTGTTCACGTTAACATCATTATGCTGATTCCATTGTAACCGTTTCCGGGTAAAACGCAAGGAGATTTATAGGTGCTGGGAAGACGTTGTCAATAACCTCCGTGTGTGTGCAACATCGAGGGGATTACTGTTGGATTTCCTGCAACATACTTGACCCGAATGGGCCTAGCTCGTTCCGACCTGCTGCCGCAATGATGTTGCACTTTGTACAACGATGGGGTCTTGAACGCCCTGAACCCAACGAATTTGTTATACAAAATGCAGGATCTGCCCTCGCCTCGCCCCATACAAAAACCGCCCTCCCGGCAGCATCCAGCCGAAGAGGACGGTAAAAAGGAATCGAACGCTTTAACGCGTTTTAAAATCAAACGGATTCGTACCCGGCGGCAGCAACTGGGCGAACGGAAAGTGGAATTCCGGGAAGCCAAACACATAAGGCAGATAGTCATACAGCTGGAAGAAGATCGTGACGCCGTCATCCTGTACAAAATACGAAGGATTCGGGCCGATCGTCTTGAAGTTGCCGAAATACCCGTCGGTTTCCTGCAGCTTCTTGGCAATGGCCGGGTCAACGATACTGCGGTAATTCGGGTTCGCCCGGAGCAGCTCGTCCAGCGTCAGCAGCTTTCCGTTATCCAATCGGAACGTCAGACCCTCCCGCACGGTAATTCCATGCGCACCGCCGGTGTAAGAGTACAGATCCTCGTAAAGACTTAGCACCCCGTCGCGATTGTAGGTCACCTTGTAGACGCCGACATATTCGTAAGGGTTCCCGCTGGGCGTCGTCGGCTGTCCCGCTTTCGCTTCCTTCAGCGCATTTGCCACAAACGTTTCCGCCTTCTCATTGAGCAGCTTATTCATCCTCTTCTGGACCGATTTGTTCTTCAACCCGCTGATTTGCGGATAATCGACTTTAATCGAGGCTTCGGGGATTTTCTTCTCGATCGTATGGTTCGTGATCTTGACGCCCTGCTGCTCCTGCTGGAGTGTCGGCTTCGCCGCCCCCATCTCCCCGCTAAGCTCTACCGGCGACTGCGGCGCAGCTTCCGTCGGAACGACAGCCACACCGGAAACCATCAGCCCTGCGGTCATTAGCGATGTCATCATTTTTACCGCGTTACGCTTCATTGGATATCGCCACCCTCTTCAAGTTAATACCTAAATTATGACCCTGGTGGCAATAATTCATGTACGCAAAAAGCGCCAGCACGCCTTCCCTAATGGGAAGCGCCTGGCGCTTTTCAGAGATGCCATTGTAAAAATCCTACCGTCCGCTCTTCAATTCGGTCCAGAAGCGGTCATACAGCTGCAGCTTGTCGCCCACGTCGCCAAGCCATTCGGTACGGGACAATTCGTCCTCGGACAGATTAATCATTTTGTCGTTCCGATACTCTTCGCTGTGGAACTCCGTCGCTTTTGTATTCGGATCGCTGTAGCCAATGGATTCGTAGTTCTTTGCGCTCACTTCCGGATCGAGCATGAAGTTGATGAATTTCTCGGCTAGTTCTTTATGCTTCGAATCCTTCGGAATCGCATAGTTGTCCGACCAGATGGTGCCGCCTTCCTTCGGAACGACATAAGCCACGTCCGGATTATCCTGTGCGATGTAGGAAGCATCGCCCGACCAGACGGTGGCGATCCAGCCTTCCTCTTGAATCATTTTTTGCTTAATATTATCGGTATCAAAAGCCAAAACGCTCGGCAGCAAATTCTTCAGATCCTCCACGGCAGCCGTGATCTCGCCTTCATCGGTGGAGCTGTTGGAGCGTCCGGCCTTCTTCAACGCCATGCCGATCACCTCGCGGTTATCGTCAAGCAAGATGACCTTCCCCTTGTACTCGGGATTCCACAGGTCCTCCCAGCTGTCGATCTCGTCTTTAACGTATTTCGTGTTGTAGGCGATCCCCGTTACCCCTGAGGTGTATACGACCGAGTATTTATTCCCTGGATCGTATGCTGGGTCTTTATAGGCGTCGGATACATTAGCGAAGTTCGGAATATTGTTCATATCCAGCGGCGCCAACAGGTCTTGCTTGATCATCGTAGCCACCATGTAATCCGACGGTTGAATCAGGTCATAACCGCCGCCGCCCGCCTTGATTTTGGCCAGCAGGTCTTCATTGTTCGCAAACACGTCATAATTGATCTTCACGTCAAACTCTTGTTCGAATTGCTTCAGCACTTCCTCGTCAAAATTGTCGGCCCAGCTGTAAATGTTCAACGTCTCCTTCGAAGATCCGCAGCCGGACAGCAACCCGATAAGCATCAATCCTGCTAGTACGAGGCTAGCCCATTTCTTGTTTTTTATGTTCAATTCCCAATCTCCCTTCTGTTTCGTCGTACCGAATATAAGAATCCTCCTAGAACGGAAGCACGGATTGTTTCTTCTGGCCCTTGCCACGATTCAGCACAAATTGCGCCAGGAAAATCAAGGTCACCGTTACCAGGATCAAAATCGTACATAATGCGTTAATTTCCGGGGAAATACCCCGTTTGACTTGTCCATAGATGTAAATCGGCAGTGTGGTCGAATTCGGCCCGCTGACAAAGAAGCTCACCATGAAGTCGTCCAGCGATAGCGTAAACGCGATCAACGCCCCGGAGATGATACCTGGAGCGATTTGCGGCAAGGTCACGTGTCGGAACGTTTGCCACGAGCTTGCTCCCAAATCCTGTGCCGCCTCCTCCAATTGCCCTCCCATGCCGGACAGACGGGTGGTGACAACTACGTAGACGTAGGACAAGCTGAACGTAATATGCGCGATGATAATCGTTATTTTGCCTAGCGGCATATTCAATTGATTGAACAAGACCAGCAAGGATAGGCCCATAATGATGTCCGGGATAATAATCGGCAGATACAACAGGCTGCCCATTCCCGCCTTAAAGCGGCGACCCAGCTTCCGCATCGCCAGCGCCGCCAGCGTGCCAAGCACCGTTGAAATTACTGTCGAGACAACCGCCACGGTCAAGCTGTTGGCCAGCGCCTCCATGACATGGCGGTTATCGAACAACGAAATATACCAATCGAATGTAAACCCGCTCCAATCCGCCGCCAACCTAGAGCTGTTAAACGAATAAGCGACGATAAACAGGATCGGCACATAGATAAAAATCATCATCACCAGCGAATGAACACCCAGCAGCGGATGGCTTTTGGTTTTCATGAACGCACCTCCCGCACCTTTTGATATCGCGAGGTCATCGCCCGATTAAACAGCGCAATCAGAATCAGCGACGTGATCACGAAGATCACCGACAGCGCCGAACCAAACGGCCAGTTTCGGGCTCCAAGGAACTGACTCTGAATGATGTTGCTGATCATAGCCGATTTGGCCCCGCCCAGGATATCGGTTACGACAAACATCCCCGTCGTCGATACGTACACCAGCACCGAACCGGTCATAATCCCGGACTTGGTTTGCGGCAGCGTAATGTGCCAGAACGATCTCCAGCGCGTTGCTCCAAGATCGCTGGCTGCCTCCAGCAACTTCTTGTCCATTTGCTCCAGCGCCACATAAATTGGCAGCACCATAAACGGAATAAACGTATACACCATGCCGAGCAACACAGCCCCTTTGGTGTACAGCATCTGCAGCGGCTCGGAGATCAGCCCGATGCCAAGCAGGAGCTCGTTGACAATCCCTTGCGTACGCAGCAGCAGCACCCAGGCATAAGTGCGGATCAGGAAGTTAATCCAGAACGGCACGGTAATAAGCACCAGGCCCCAGGTTTGCATTCTCGGGCCGGCATTCGCGATATAGTAGGCCAAAGGGTAGCTGAGCAGTAGGCATAATGCAGTCGTCAATACGGATAACAGAATCGTGTCCCAATAAATCCCCAAATATAACGGGTCGAAAAATAACGCATAGGCATCCAGATTAAAATCCAGCACGACATTGCCAAGATCGTCGCGTCCCATAAAGGAGATCCCCACCACGATCAGCATCGGCACGACCAGGAACAGGCATAACCACAGGAGCACCGGCAGCATGCTCAAGCCAGATTTCTTCATGATCCGATGACCACCTCGTCTTCTGGCTTCCAATCCACCCCAACCGTCTCTCCGATTTGCCACGTGCGCTCATCGTTTACGTCGAGCACCACCGAGACGGTCATCGGTTCGTTGTCGAGCTGGACAATCAGCTTGTGAACCCCGCCGAGATACAGCACGTCTTGCAGCTCGCCGCTTCGCTTGGATTCGCCGTTCTCACCGCCCCGCACGGCCTTCAGCTTCTCCGGCCGCACGGCGAACAACCGCCCGTCCCGGGAGAAGATGTTATTCTCGCCAACGAAGGTGGCCGAAAACAACGTGGCCGGCTGTGCGTAAATTTCCCGCGGCGTGCCGATCTGTTCCACCTGACCGCTGTTCATGACCACGATGCGGTCGGACATCATCATCGCTTCTTCCTGGTCATGCGTCACGTACACAAACGTGATGCCGAGACTGCGCTGCAGCTGCTTGAGCTCGCCTTGCAGGCTCTTGCGCAGCTGTAGGTCCAACGCACCTAACGGCTCATCCAACAGCAGCACCCGAGGCTTGTTGGCAATCGCCCGCGCGATAGCCACCCGCTGCTGCTGCCCGCCGGACAGCTGATGCGGGTAACGCTTGGTGAGCGCGGTCAGTTGCGTCATCTCGACCGCCTCCCGCACGCGTTCCTGCTGCTGCTTGGCTGGCATCTTCTTCATCTTAAGCCCGAAGGCGACATTCTCTTCCACGGTCATATGAGGAAACAAAGCATAATGTTGAAAAACAAGGTTCAAATCCCGGCGATTTGGCGGCAAATTCGTCAGGTCCTGTCCGTCGAGCAGGATTTTTCCAGCGGACGGTTGCTCGAACCCGGCGATCATGCGCAAAATCGTCGTCTTGCCGCAGCCGCTCGGGCCCAGCAAGGTGAGGAATTCCCCTTCCTTAATCGTGAGCGTTAGCGGATGCAAGGCGACCTGTCCCGCAAAGCGTTTTTCCACCGCGGCCAGTTCTATCATCTTTGCATCAACTCCTTCAATGTAGGCTTGTCTTCCTAAGAAAAAAAAGCCATATCCATTGGTATGGCTTAACAGGTCCTAGATCATTTTTTCGCATATTCACTATACCTTGTTTTGGCGCGGGTTACAATAGTTTTTCTGGGATCTCGGGAGCGAGACCGGCGTTGGATGAACGAGGCGAAACTCAATGGACGATTTGTCCAAGCATTTATGCGCTAACAGGAATAAGACGAAAATCCAACGCTTGTGAGCGTCGCTATTGGGTCCGAAACAGGGATGTGCGAGATGTAACGCTTACAGGAGCGCTTATTTCCCGATTTTCCTGCAGAAAAGGGGCGGTTTCGTACCCATAAGCTCGCTGATCCGCGTTAGAAATGAAACTCCCCTCTTTTCGCCCAAATAAGCTTCCTGGCAAGCGTTAGACAAAAACCCACGGGGCAAGCGAACCCTTTGGTTCCACCTCGCTCGTCGAGCGCCGATTTTTACAAAAAAAGCCACCTCCGACAAACACCCGGAGGCAGCTTCATTTGCATATAGGTTATTTCAGTTCGTACATCACGGTCAATGTTGTTTGCAGGTCGATTTCGCCCGGTTCCACCGGCGTGCTAGCTGCGGAATCGGCCGCGGCCATTTCCATCATCTTATAATTCTGCGTGAAGATTGGCGTACTAGCATTAGCCTGGCTGATGCTCAGTACGATGCCCACCTGGCGGTTCGCTGCCTTGGCGATCGACGCCGCTTTCTTGTTGGCGTCATTCATCGCCTTTTGGATCACCTGATCCTGATATTGATCCGGATTTTCGGTACTGAAGCGGATATTGTCGATCCGGTTAGCTCCCGCCGCCGATGCCGCATCGAGCAACTGTCCAACCTTCGCCAAATCGCGGTAGGTCACTTCAAGCGAATGCTGAGCGGAATACCCCTTGATTTGCTGGCCTTCCTTATCGCTGTACGTATAATTCGGCTGTACGTAGAATTGGCCGGTTTGGATATCCTTATCGGCAATTCCCCATGTCTCTTTCAACAGCTTGGTCAGTGCAGCAACCTTGGTCGCATTGGCGCTTTGGGCTTCCTTCGCCGTCTTGGCTTCCGTCACTACGCCAATCGATAGATACGCTACATCCGGCTTCACGGATAACTCGCCACTGCCCACAACCGTAACCACATTCTTCTGCATCTCGCCATCCGCATAGACCGGCGTCGGCGCATTCAGGGTACCGCTTACAAACATTCCTCCGGCAATCAGTGTCCCCGCAACCAGCAGCGATGCCGCAGGCTTCATCCATGTTCTCATGTTCATGACCTCCATTTATTTGATAGACATTGGTAATTTACCCTTCTAAACGCAAACCGCGTACAAATGTTGCAGTTCACGCAAAAAAAGGATGATTCCGCAGTAAATCCACGGAAACATCCCCTTGTTCCGAATGGCAAAACCAGCGTTTACTGGTTCTCCAACTCCTCTTTGCTGACCAAATTGATTAAAGCGTTTGCAGCCTGCTCAGCATCCGCACCTTCCGCGCTGATGAAAATCTCAGTACCGGTACTGATCGCGAGGCTCATAATCCCCATAATGCTCTTGGCATTGACTTTTTTATCGTCTTTCTCAACGAAAATCTCGGAAGAATATTTATTCGCTTCCTGAACGAAAAGCGCAGCCGGCCGGGCATGCAGCCCCGTCTTCAGACGAACGGTAACCGGGTGTTTAACCATGAAAACTTACCCCCTATACGAATTCAATCCACATCATCATATTCGTAGACATTATAATTTCTATCATTATAGCATACGGAGTACGTAAGACACTAGCAGCAAAACCTTTTTAGCTCCCGCGAATTTTTTCGGCAAGCTCGTCGATTTTGCGCAGCCGGTGGTTCACTCCCGATTTGCTTACCGTTCCTTTGAGCAGCTCGCCCACTTCTTTCAGGTTCATATCGGGGTGGGCCAAGCGGACCTCGGCAACTTCTCGCAGCTTCTCCGGCAAGTTCTCCAAACCCATTTCCTTCTGAAGCAGCTTGATGTTGTCGATCTGCCGAACGGCAGCGCCGATCGTTTTGTTCAAATTAGCGGTCTCGCAATTCACGATGCGATTCACGGAATTCCGCATGTCACGCATGATCCGCACGTCCTCGAATTTGAACAACGCCTGATGCGCGCCGATGATGCTGAGGAGCTCGATGATTTTTTCGCCTTCTTTGATGTAGAAAATAAACCCTTTCTTCCGTTCGATGCAGCGTGCGTTCAGATGAAACTCATTCGCCAAATCGACTAGCGCCTTGCAGTGCTCCTCGTACATCGAGGCAATCTCCAGGTGGTACGAAGAACCCTCCGGATTGTTGACCGAACCTCCGGCCATAAATGCCCCACGCAGATAAGCCCGTTTACAACAGTTTTTCCGGGTGAGCTCCGGATTAATCCCCGAGTTGAAAATAAACCCTTCGGAGACGATTTTCAACTCCCGTAAAATCTCCTCAACCCGCGCCGGAATGCGGACGATGTAGACGTTGTTTTTCTTGAGGCGCATCTTTTTCCGGACCAGCAGCTCCGTATGAATTTGGAAATGCTTCTTCAGCAAGGAGTAGATCCGCCTTGCGATCGCGGCGTTTTCGGTGGAGATATCCAAAATGATCTTTTTGTTCGAAACCTGCACCGATCCGTTCATCCGGATCAAGGCGGATAATTCGGCCTGCTCGCAGCAGTCCGAGGCTTCGACCATCGTCAGCTCTTTTTTGGTTTGCGCCGCAAATGACAAGGGACTCACCTCTTTCGTAAAATCCAGTTATCAACCAGTTGGTAAATATGATGGCTTAATTTATCAGCGTCATGCCGCAGGTATCTTCGGAACAACACCAACGTATCGGCGATGACCTTGTAACCTTGACCCGTCACGTTATCCCAGTCTACCTGGACGGGCTTAGCACCTTTCTCTGCGTAGAAATCCTGAACCTGCGGCGGAATTTCGCCGTCATTCACGATCACGTAGTCAAACAAATGCTTGCCGACATGGTTATACACTGCCTGCAAATGGTCGCTGACCGTGTAATCGTCCGTCTCGCCCGGTTGGGTCATGACGTTGCATATGAATATTTTGATCGCAGAAGTATTCTCCAATACGGCCTCCGCCAGCTTCGGTACGAGTAAGTTAGGAATGATGCTGGTATACAAGCTGCCCGGTCCGATCAGAATCGCGTCGGCCTCCCGGATCGCCTCAACGGCCTCCGGCAACGGCTCGACTTCCTCCGGTTCAAGGAAGATACGCTTAATTCGGCCCCGCACTTCGGGAATCTTCGATTCCCCGGTCACGATCGTGCCGTCTTCCATCTCCGCATGCAGCACCACCGCCTGACCGGCAGCGGGCAGTACGCGCCCACGCACGGCAAAGACACGGCTGAGCTCGCGAACGGCCGTCACAAAATCGCCGGAAATGTCTGTAATCGCGGCCAAAATCAAATTGCCCAAACTATGGCCGGCCAGCCCCGAACCCGAGGCAAACCGGTAGTTCAACATATCCGACAGCAGCGGCTCGACGTCGGCCAGCGCGGTTAATACGTTTCGGATATCGCCGGGTGGCGGCATTTGCAGTTCGTTGCGCAAAATCCCGGAGCTGCCCCCATCGTCGGCTACGGTTACGATAGCCGTGATATCGAGCGGTTTCTCTTTCAACCCGCGAAGCATGACAGACAATCCGGTGCCCCCGCCCATCACGACGATCCGCGGAACTCTGTTCTCCTTAGCCCGATGTATCACTTGGTTCACCTCTTAATGAGGGTTCAAAGGAGATCGGATTCTCCTTCTGAATAGCCTCTATACTTGCAGGGGAGCTAGATTAACGGTCTCGACCCTCGTCGCGATGACTCACGCGAACCGTTTCCGTTTCGCTGACGCCGAGCATCCGACCGAGGTATTCGGCAATCGCAACCGAGCGGTGTTTCCCGCCGGTGCAGCCGATCCCGATGATCACCTGGCTTTTCCCCTCTTTATGGTACTGCGGCAACAGAAAATGCAGCATATCCAGCAGTTTGGCCAGGAACGTTTGGGTCTCCGGCCACTTCATAACATATTCATATACATCGCTGTCTTGTCCCGTGTGCGGACGAAGCTGCTCGATATAATGCGGATTCGGCAAGAAGCGAACGTCGAACACCAGGTCAGCGTCGATTGGGATGCCGTATTTGAATCCGAACGAAGTAATATTTACCGATAAATTGCTGCTCTCCAGATGTGAGAAGCGGGAAATGATCTTCTCCTTGAGCTGCGCCGGCTTCATGTTGCTGGTATCAATCACCTGGGTTGCCGACATCCGCAATTCATCCAGCATTTTACGCTCCAGCCGAATGCCGTCGAGCGGCATACCTTCTGGGGCTAGCGGATGACGGCGGCGGCTTTCCTTATACCGCTGTACGAGAATCGAGTCGGTGGCATCGAGGAACAGGATTTCACACTTGATGGTGAAATGTTCCTTAATAAAGCTAAGCGACTCCGACAGCGCCGTGAAGAATTCCCGGCCACGCAAGTCGATGACGAGCGCGACCTTGGCGATTTTCCCTTTGGACTGCTCAATCAATTCGGCGAATTTGGGAATCAGCACCGGAGGCAAATTATCCACGCAAAAAAATCCGAGATCTTCCAGACTCCGTACGGCCAGCGATTTACCTGCCCCCGACATGCCCGTGATAATGATCAGATTGGCGACCGAACCTGTTTCCTTCTCCGGCATTGTTGTTCCCTCCTCGCGAAATTCTCCTTGTCCCATGTTCTTTTTTTCTCCTCAGAAAACCATTAGCCTGACCTGCTTGAACGTCACTGATCCTAACGGACCGTAATGACCTTATTGGCCGATTTTCCGGCGGTTTCCCGCTGTAACGGACCTCAGAGACCTTATTGGGCTCGTAGGTCGGCCATTTCGCTGCATTTGCCTGAAATAGGGTCTCCTCAGTCCGTTAGAATCCGCAATGGGTCTGCAACGGACGAATAGCATCTCTGGTGTCCGTTAGCCTGCAGGTATACATCGCACTGACTCAGCTTCGTGATGGAAAGACGACTTTTTGAACTTCCTTAATAATTAGGAGCGGAGGAAGAGGCCGGCGGCGCCAACCATCCCCGCATCGTTGCCCAGCGTAGCCGGTACGATTTGCATGCCTCTTTGCACCGGCTCCGGCGTCAATTTGGCGAATACGCTGCGGACTTCGTTAAACAGAATGTCGCCTGCTTTGGATACCCCTCCACCGACGATAAACAGTTCTGGATTCAGAACGACCGCAACCGCCGCCATCGATTTGCCCAGATAATAGGCTGCACGGTTCACGATACGGATCGCCGCCTCGTCACCGGCTTTAGCCGCATCAAAGACGTCCTTGGCCATAATGTTCTCCACATGCGACAGCGACGTCCGGTCCCCGCGTGCCACGGCATCCTTAGCCATACGGATAATGCCCGTAGCCGAAGAGACGGTCTCCAGGCAGCCCATTTGTCCGCAGCCGCAGCCGATCGCTTCCAGGTCCGGAACGACGGACATATGCCCAAGCTCGCCGGCCATCCCGGAGAACCCTTGATAAATTTTACCGTTCATGATGATGCCGCCGCCAACGCCAGTGCCCAGCGTGTAGCATACGCAGTTCTCGATTCCTTTGCCGGCTCCGCCCCAGGCTTCGCCCAGCGCCGCCACATTGGCATCGTTGTCTATTTTGATCGGCTTGCCCAGTCGCTGTTCCAAAATCTCACGAATCGGGAAATCCTTCAAACCTACATTCGGCGCCAAAATAATAATCCCCTCGCGGACATTCGTAAACCCAGCCACGCCAGCGCCTACCCCCGCGACCTGCTCCCAGGCGAACGGCGATTCTTCCACGACGCGCCGGACGTACTTCTCGATGTTCGCGACGATCGTATCCGCGCCCTTATCGACTTCGGTTGGGCCTTCATACGTATGAAGAAGTTGACCTTCTTCATTGCAAATGCCAACCTTGACTGCCGTACCGCCCAAGTCAACGCCAATGTAGATTTTTTCAGACATTTTCACAAGCCACCTTTTTCTTAAATAATAGATAATTTACGTGTCCATACGTGCAAAAAGGCCATTCTCTATCCATCACCACGCTGACCGCGCCATGACTGAAAACGCCTTCGCAAGTAGTTTACTCCTACGTACCAACTATAAGCGAACCCTTCGGTTCGGTCAAGAGAAGGGGGGAAACGGCAATCCCAGTAACGATAAGGGATTTTGCGTAAATGACGTAGATCACAGACAGGTGGATGCGACCCCAAAACCCACTAATTCCCTTTGACCTCGTCACCTCAACAATGCCCATAAAAAAACCGGCATTCGCAATACGAATGCCGGGGGTATGTCGCGTGCCGTGCGGATTTAGGATAGAATCCGTTTTTGCCCTTCCAACTCACGAATGGGAGCGATATTCTGCGTGAATTCTAGCGTTCCCAAATAACGGCCATCTTCGCTGCGAACGGCAAAATAGCGGATGTAAACGAATTTGTCCTTGATCGGAATCCAGAAATCCTCGGCATCCTTCCGCCCTGCTTTGAAATCCTCCAACAATTGGTTGACGACATGGACGCTTTGCGGCGGATGGCAATTTTGCACGGTTCGACCAATGACCGCCTTCGTCCGGGCAAATATCCGTTCCTTACCGTGAGAGAAATAACGGACGACATCGTTCTCGTCAATAAACGTCAAATCGACCGGGAGATGGTTCATCACCGCCTCCAGCTGCTCCATCGACAGAATGCCGGTTTCGAATTTGACGAAGCCCTGCGGGACTGCCGTCCCCTCTGGGGCGGTTCCCCCGGCTTCGGCCGCAGTTCCTCCCGATTCGCCGTCTGAAGGCTGAAGCGGCACACGCTCCGGAATCCATTCGTGCTCCGGTGCCGTCAAGCAGAAGCCAATTTGTTCGCTTTCCCTGGCGATGCTGACCCATTCGTCTTCCGTTAACTTCTCAAGGGCCATCGGCAGCAAAATATTCTCTTCTTTAAAGATCATTTCGTTGACTTCCTTAATGATCCGTTCGAGATCCAGGAGGATCGTCTCCTGATCTGCGCTGCCGTTCGCCAGCTTGCCCTTTGTTTCCTTAATCATCATGCGAATTCCGTCATCAATTCCCCACATCACCTTCGTCGGTCCGTAGACGCCGTACTTCTCCAAATACGGGAACAGCAGGTTTTCTTTGCGGCTGTAGTGCTTATCCAGGTCCAGAAGCAGGCTTAAATCCTCCAACAGCTTGAATACCAGCTCCTCGCCGGCTTCCCTCCGGTACTTGTCGAGATGCAGCCGCAGCTTGAAATTGACCAGTCGCTCGATCTCTCGGTTTTCCTGCTTAAAGGTGTGCACCGGATGGCCTGGCTGTTCCTCCGGCTTGGACGAGCGGTGAATATCTTCAATCGAGCCCTTAAATATCGCCGTATGGACCGAGCACAACCGCTGCACCTCCTCAACGGGGATGCCTTCCTCTTCCATCAGCGCATGCTCCATCGCGGAGATTTCCGATACGGTCACGTCGCCGACCGCCGCTTCAAACCGCGCCTTTACTTCGTCTACGCTCTTGCCCTGATGCAGCTCTTTAATGATTTCTTTCAGCAGTTGCTGACGCCGGTTCAGTTCCGGAGCGCCAAACTCCCGATTATTGATCAATTCACTCATGGTCCAGTCCCTCCTTATAGGGTTTAACTTCTGTCTCTTCCGACTCTCTCGCTGATAACCATTCTCAAGAACAAGGTAGCACAGGGAAAATCGCCGACTTGTGATTGCAATCACAAATATTCCGAGCGAATCATGGTTCCTCCCGTTTCTTTTTTCTCCGTCTTTTGCCAAAATAGAAGGAGGAGGAATGCCATCATGCCTATAACAAATTTGCTATATATTGAAGACGATCTCGAAATCGGCGAATGGGTCAGCACAAATTTGCAGGAGCGCGGTTACGCCGTTACCTGGCTGAAGAGCGGGGAACAAGCCGTGGAGAAGGCTGCCGAGTGCCAGCTGGTCATTCTCGATGTGATGCTTCCTGGCTTGGACGGCTTCACCATAGGAGGACGTTTAAAGCAGCAGTACCCTGAGCTTCCGGTGCTGATGCTGTCGGCCCGAACCTCAATCGACGACAAGCTGCAGGGGCTCAAATTCGCCGACGATTATTTGACGAAGCCGTTCCACCCCGACGAGCTGGCGGCCCGGATCGAGGTGCTGCTGCGCCGCAGCGGGGGTTCCACCGACCCGGAGCCGCTGCGCCTTAAACATTTGCTTGTGTATGAAAAAGAAAATCGGATCATCGATCAGAACACCGGCGAAGAAATCGTGTTGACCGGTAAACAGTTTCATATTTTTGCCTACCTGCTGCGCCATCTCGGGCAAATCCTGACCAAAGAGCAGATCTACGAAGCGGTATGGAATGAACCCTATCTGGACGGGGACAAAACCTTGATGGTCCATATCCGCCACCTGCGCGAGAAGCTGGAACGCGATCCCGCGAATCCCGAAGTCATTGAGACGATTCGCGGGATCGGGTATCGGGTGAGAGCATGAGATTCCGTCCGGTTCGCAAGTTCCGCAAATCGCTGCTCACGAGATACGTGTTGATCCTGGTAATCGCTTTTGTCTTCATCCCCGTTCTTATTCCGGTTAGTTTTTTCGCGTCTTGGAGTATCAATTTGCTGATGAATCCGGGACATTTATGGCAACAAACCAAACGCCCCTACGGGACGGGTATGGACATCGAGACCACTTGGCACCAGGCTGCCGCCGGGCTGAAAGGAGCTTCTGTCGAAACCATCGACGGGAAACTCAAGGAGCTGAAGAAGCGTTATCCCGACGCCGCGCTGTATTGGGTCGACACAGCCGGACAAACCCGTCTGCAGCTGCCGGAACAGGGAACGGTGCCGAAGCAGTGGTCCCTGGAAGACACCATCGCCTTCATGAAGCAACGCGTGGACGCCGACCCTTTTACGGTCGTCGCTTTCATTGGCGGGAACGAACGGGCCAAGCAGGGCTTCATGGTACTGGAGCTCCCGCGTAAATTTATGGTGATCCAAGATGTGGACCGGCAAAGCGACAGCCGTTTCTACGGCGTTTTTTTAGCGATTCTACTGGGGGCGTTCGTGCTGCTGTCCTATCTGTTCTTCAGCGATATTCGCAAACGGCTGCTGCGACTGGAGGCCGGCATGACCCGTCCGGGCCCCGATGGGCTTCCCTCTCTTATCCATGAAGGGCGACCGGACGAAATCGGCCGGTTGGAGCAAGCTTTTAACCACATGGTATTCGAACTGAAGGACAGCCGCCAGCGCGAAAGCGAGGAAGAAGAACTGCGCAAGAGCCTGATCAGCCATTTATCGCATGACCTGCGTACGCCGCTGACTGTGCTGGGGAGCCATTTGTATTCGCTCCGCCAAGAGTCATTAAGTGATCAGGGCCGGCAATCGCTGACTTTGATGGAGACCAAAATCAGCGATTTGTCCGGCCTGATGGACCATCTATTATCGTATAACCTGCTCTCCAGCGGGCGTTATGCCATGTCCTTGGAGCGGCTTGATGTTATGCGGCTGGTAAGGGAGAGTGCCGCCGCCTGGTATCCCGTTTGGGAGAAGGCCGGGATCACGGCCGATGTCGAGTTGCCGGAGCAGCCGCTCTACTGGAACATTGATGCCCAGGGCTTCCGCCGCGTGCTGGATAACCTGTTCCAGAACCTCGTACGGCATGCGGGTTCCGGACGTTATGCGGGGATTACAGTAGAGCCTCGTGGCGATGCTATAGCCCTCGTGATCGGGGACCGCGGCCCTGGGATGGAGTCCGCTTCAGCCGCTGTAGGAGCTGGGCTAGGCCTGCAGATCGTCGATCTGCTGCTGCGGGAAATGGGGCTTACCCGGGACACGGTATCCACGGATGAGGGAACGAAGATATATATTTTCCCCGTAGAGAAGCCGTAGTGGTTGAACGAGGATCAACAGGAAATACGACCAGGACGACGACTACGATGAGGATTACGATGATGGTGCCGATGATGGCGATGTTGGCGGGAGCGACTCCGGGGACTCGCGAAGCTCTAGTGACAGCAGCAGTGACTAAATTAGCAAGGGACTGTCCGCAGTCCCTTTTTTCGATCCCCCCGAAAATTAAACGAATCTTAAACTTCCTCTGTCTATGTCTTTAAACTCCGGACGATATGATCATTTCCGAGGTGATAGATCGTGAATGAAATGATCATTCAAACAGAAGGCTTAACGAAAAAATACCGTGGCCGCGCCGCGGTAGACCATTTAAACCTGGAGATCGCCAAAGGAGACATCTACGGGTTCCTGGGGCCTAATGGCGCTGGGAAAACAACGACGATCCGCATGCTGCTTGGCTTAATTCAGCCGACCTCTGGTTCGATCCACATTTTCGGCCGCGAGCTGCAACGAGACAAGCTGGCCATCCTGCGCCGCATCGGCTCGCTGGTCGAATCCCCGTCTTATTACGGCCATCTTAGCGCGATTGATAATCTGGAGGCGATTCGCCGCATTTTGCAGGTGCCGAAATCGCGGATCGACGAGGTGCTGGAGATCGTCTCGCTAACCAGCGAAGCACGCCGGCCCGTGAAGGGCTTCTCCCTCGGGATGAAGCAGCGTCTTGGCATCGCGGCATCGTTGCTCGGCAATCCCGAGCTGCTCATCCTGGACGAGCCGACCAATGGGCTGGATCCTTCCGGCATTCACGAGATTCGTGAATTAATCAAGAGCATGCCTCAGAAGTACGGCATCACCGTACTGGTATCCAGCCATCTGCTCGGCGAAATGGAACTGATGGCCAGTAAAGTGGGCATCATCCGCGAAGGCCGGATGGTGTTTCAGGATACAATCGACAATCTGCGGCTCCGATCTGCGCATGATATGGAACTCGTCGTATCGGAGCCGGACGAGGCGCTCTGGATCGCCCGCGATCTGGGCGCAGCCGGCAAGCTGCAGAACGGAACCCTCTCGTTTCCGGGCATGGCTGATGCCCAGGTGGCCCATCTGGTCAAACGATTGGTGGAAAATGGACATTCCGTTTATCGCGTTGAACAGAAGAAAAAATCGCTCGAGGACATCTTCATGCAGGTGATCGGGGAGGGGGCAGCGTTATGATGTTGCGCTCCCTATCCTCCGACTTCCTGAAGATTCGACGCAAAGGCATTTGGTTCTTGATTTTCCTGGCTCCGATCGGGCTGATCGTCATGCAGGCGCTCAATTATGGGCTGCGCTTTGACTGGATGATGAAGCAGCATGCGAGTGATCCATGGGGCGGATTATTAGAGAACATCTCGTTTTTTGTTCCCATTGCCCTTTATCTCGGATGCACGCTGATTAGCTCGCTGGTCGCCAATGTGGAGCATCAGGTGAGCTCTTTGAAGCAACTGCTCGCTCTGCCGATCTCCCGAACCGCGGTGTTCAGCGCCAAGTTCCTGCTGTGCTTCCTGTTGCTATGCGTATCGTGCGTGTTGTTATCAATCGCCACAGTGATTCTTGGGGTATCCTTCGGCTTCAAACCCGGCTCGATCCCTTTTCCGGATTTGGCACGCCTGGGATTTTATCCGCTGTTTGCCGTACTTCCGCTTCTGGCCTTGCAGCTCTGGCTTTCACTGGCTTATCGCAACCAAGCGCTTCCGGTGTCCCTCGGTGTGACCATTTCGATCATCTCGCCGTTTACGATGAATCTCTCGGAATGGTTCCCCCTGAACTGGCCCATGTTCGGGCTCTTCGGCCCGCACCGCGAATGGTTCGTGGCCGCTGGCTTAGCCGTTGGTGCCGTTATCCTCCTGATCGGGCTGGTTCACTTTAATCGAAAGGACGTGGATTAAGATGAGAACCTTCCTAAACGCCCTGGCCGCCGAACGCCTGAAAATGGCAAGATCTCGCGTATGGCTCGTCCTGTTAGCCAGCCCGGCCCTGTCCGCCCTGATCGGCGTCTTAGTTGATCTCCCGGACGGCTTGGATGCGAGCGCCTGGCCACTCTTGATCAGCGGCATGTCGATGTTGCACGGGCTGCTGTTCCTGCCGATTATGTCCGGCTTGTTCCCGTCGTTCCTGTGCCGCTACGAGCATACCGGCGGCGGATGGAAGCAGTTGCTCGTATTGCCTGTCTCGCGCAGCGCGGTGTACATGGCCAAATTCACCGTCGTCCTCGGGCTGCTGGCCATCTCACAGGTGCTATTCTTAGCCGCCTTGCTGATCGTGGCGCAGGTCCAGGGCATATCCGGCCCGGTACCATGGGGAATGATCGCCACAAGCCTCCTCGGCGGCCTGATTGCCTGCTTGCCGCTGGTCGCTTTGCAGATGGGCGTATCGCTGGTTTGGACCAGCTTTGCCGCCCCGCTCGCGGTCAATGTCTCGCTGACGATCCCGAATCTGTTGATCATCAATTCGTCCAAGATTGGCCCTTACTACCCATGGGCCCAGCCGCTACTGGCCATGATGCCGCGCGGTCAGGCGGATTACGGCGCCTTTAATCTGCCGTATGAGAGCCTGTTTATCACCGTTCTCGGCAGCTTCCTATTGTTCCTGGCAGCCGGCATGCTGTACTTCCGACGCAAAGCGGTGTAGGAACACACAACTACAAAAAGGCCTGTAGATTAGCCGGATGAGCCATTACTCATCCAAGCCAATCTAGAGGCCTCTATTTATAGGGGGGGTATTATGAAATGCTAAAACACCAGGTTATTCTTTGACGCCACCTAAAGCGACACCGGCAATAATGTACCGGGACAATAGGAAGTACACAATGAACAATGGTAACGCGGTCAACGCTAGCCCCATATAGATGGAACCATACTCCGTCTTATAAATATCACCGCGAAGTAAGCTTACCATGATCGGCATCGTATACTTACTCTTATCCGTCAGCAAAATGAGCGGCATAAACAGGTTGTTCCAGTTCGCTACGAAGGCAAAAATGGCCTGAGTTGCGATCGCCGGCATCATCAGTGGCAGAATGATTCGGTTAAACGTTTTGAATTCGCCGGAACCGTCTACGCGTGCTGCCTCGACGATCTCCAACGACAACGTAGCAAGCAAGTATTGACGCATGAAAAATACCACAGCCGGTGCTGCAATCGCTGGCAAAATCAGCGGAAGGAAGTTATTGGTCCAATGTAATTTATACATGAACTGATAAAAACCGATGGAGCTGGCTTGGGCTGGGATCAGCATCACGCACATAATAAAGGTAAAGAACGGTTGACGCAACTTCCAGTTATAAGCCACAAGACCATAAGCGGTCAGGGACGAGAAATACACCGTCAGGATGGTTGCAGCACCCGAGATCGTAAACGAGTTCACGAACCCTTGAATCGGGTCAAAGCTCTTGTCCAGCAGCACACGCAAGTTGTTCATCATATGAGATGAAGGAAGCAACGAGAGGCCGCTCTGGATTTCAGGAGTGGAACGTGTGGCGTTCACAAACATGATCCAGAAAGGAAGAATGCTGAGTAGAGCCAACAAGATACACACGATATAAATAATCGTCCGGTTCACTCTTAACGCGACGACACTACCCTCTTTAATTTTTTCCACGGCTTACACCTCCCCTTGAGCTGCACGATCAGCCTTTTTCTGCTGTTTCAGTGCTTTTTTCAATTTCGCCGCATCCCGATCACGCATCAGGTAGAACAAGACTGCGGACAAGAGGGCCGCGATCAAGAACAAGATCATACTTGCTGCTGCAGCTTTGTTGTACATGTAACTTCCCTTGAACGCTTGCGTGTAGATAAAGACGGAAGTCGTAAGTGTAGCATCACTAGGTCCACCTTGCAGGAACAATTGCGGAATATCAAACATCGTTAAACCGCCAATCATCGATGTAATCAATGTGTAGAGCAAGATGGTACGAAGACTTGGCAACGTGATGCGGAAGAAGGTTTGCCAACCGTTCGCGCCGTCAATTGCCGCGGACTCAAATAAAGCAGGATTTATGCCCATAACGCCTGCTACCAGAATGATCATGGTGTTCCCATACCACATCCAGAACTGGATGAATGCCACGATCCCCCGCGCCGTCGTCTTGTCCTGAAGGAAGAAGATCGGCGCATCGGACCAACCGAACATTTGGAATAGACTGTTCATTGGTCCCATTGGATAAGCGAACAGGGAGCTAAAAAGCACTGCAATCGTACTTGCAGTGATAATATTCGGCATATAGAGCAAGATCTTGAATGCACCTTGTCCTTTAATATTTAGGCGCTTGTTAGTGAACCAAGCGGTGAGCAAGAGTGCTAGGCCAATCTGTGGGACAAAGTTGATAGCCCATAGCAGCCCTGTATTAACGAGAGACTTCTTAAATGAAGCATTCTCAAGGATCAGATCTTTAAAGTTTTGAAAAGGGTTATCGAGAATTTCAAGCGGTTTTGGGATAATACCTTGCATATTCGTGAAACCGATGATTAGAGTGTACACAATGGGATACAGCGAGAAAACTAAAAAAATCAAAATAAAGGGTAAAGAAAAAATATACCCGTATCTCGAATAATTAACTCCTTTGTGACGCATGGCTCTCACCTCTTTTTAATGGATATAAAGGGGCGGGAAACACCCCGCCCCTTCGCATCTACCGCTTATAACTTCTTATTCGCTTTCGATGCCAAGTTGGTCTTTCACTTGTTGTTTGAAGGTTTTGATCGCATCGTCACGGGATTTGTTGCCTGCCGTGTAATCACGAACTTGATCGCGCCAGAGTTTGTTGATTGTTTCGTCGTATTGCGTCAAGTTCTTACCGGAAGCGTTCGCGTTAGCCGGTACGAAAATGTCAAACATGTTCTGGCCGCCGAGCAATGGAACTTCGCCATTCGATTTCGACATAACTACGGAGGAAGCTACGCTATCCTTCGTCCCTTGCTCGCCCTCTTTCATCGTGCCGTTAGCCCACAGATATTGGAGGCCCGTTTCGGAAGAGTCAAGCGTTACCCAATTGATAAAGTCTGCAACTGCTTTTTTCTTCGCTTCGTCTTTGGTTACATCTTTGTTAGCCAAGAGCCAAGTACCGCCCCAGAAGAAGCCTGTTGGTGGTTCAGTAACTGCCCAGTCACCATTCGTATCTTTTACATTGTCTTTCATTGTGTAGTTGATGAGCCAAGCAGGACCAAAGAAACCAAAGATCGGTTGAGGGCCGGTTCCGGACATATCCGCGAACCAAGCTTCTTGCCAGTCTTGTGTATCGTTATGGAAACCGTTGTCTTTCAACTTTTTGGAGAGATCAATGAACTCTTCACGTTTTGGATCGATATGAAGTTTGCCGTCTACAATCCAACCTTGTTCGGAACTGTTCTCGATCGCATGCCACATATCGCCGTCACCGGATACGATGCCGTAGCCTTTAGCTTTCAGCTTCTCAGCTGCCGAGAAGAACTTATCCCAACCAGGACCAACTTCAGCTTTGATTGCAGCTGGGTCGTCTGTTCCGAATACGTCCTTCGCAATCGAACGACGGTAGATGAACGCGCCGCCAGTTGCTTGGTAGCCAAGGCCTTTCAACGCGCCTTCTTTACTACCGATATCTACAGAGTATTGAGCGATGCCTGCGTCCTTAACCATTTGGTCAGTCAAGCCCAGGTCAGCGTAGTTTGCTGCATAACTGGAAGCATCACCTTGCGTATACTTCAGGACGAATGCTGCTTCAGCCGCATAGATGTCCGGAGCGTCTTTGCCGCCGCCGGCCAGAGCTTGGTCAAGCGCAGGCTGGTAAGCGCCATCAGTAGTAGCGATAACTGTGGTTTTGAATTCAACGTTTGCATCTGGATGCAGTTCCAAATATTTTGTTGTCATATTCGGAATTTCATCCGTAAAGCTCCACAGATTGATGGTAACCTTTTCACCCTTAGAACCTGTACCCGCGGAAGAATTCGATTCCGTCGGCGTATTCGTATTCGAGGACGATTCGTTCTTGGAGTTGTTGCCTCCGCAAGCCGTGAGGGCTGTCGTCATCACCAGCAATGCAGAGATCCCGATCAACAGGTGTTTCATGCGTTTCATGCGTTTCATGCTTTGCCTCCCCTTTTTGTTTTCTACTCGGTATTTTGTAACCGCATTCATATTTTAATACATCTTGCCCCTCTCCATAAGTAAGCGCTTATTGGGAAAAGTTCAACTATTTTTGGGTCTTGCCAGGAGGAAGCCTGTAACCGCTTAACCCCTTGTGACAATTGTCATCTTTAACTCATGACAATCCTTACTAACGAGGTTCGGAGCGTTCCATTATCCTAGAGTTAACCGATAAAAAACCAGAAATTGGAGGCGAAAATTAACGTGGAATCCATCATTGAAATGCACGACGTCAGCAAAAGTTTCAAAGATAAAAAGGCGGTCGATCACCTATCCTTCCGCATTCCCAAAGGCTCCATCACCGCGATTCTCGGTCCGAACGGAGCCGGGAAGACAACCGCGGTCTCGATGCTTCTCGGCTTGCTCGAACCTAGCGCCGGAACCGTAAAGCTGTTTGGTCAATCGCCTAAGGATCGAACGGTCCGGGAGCGGACCGGTGCCATGCTCCAAGAGGTCAGCGTCATGGACCGGCTTAAGGTGCGCGAGGTTCTCGAGCTGATCTCCAGCTACTACCCGAACCCGATGGAGCTGGCTGAGCTCGTCCGCCTGACCGGGCTCGGGGCTACCGATTTAAACCGGTATGCCGAGAAGTTGTCCGGCGGGCAAAAGCGTAGCCTCGGCTTCGCCCTCGCCTTGGCGGGCAACCCCGAGCTGGTGTTCTTCGACGAGCCGACTGTCGGGCTTGATATCACTGCCCGGCGGCGCTTCTGGGACAGCGTCCGTCAACTGGCCGAGCAAGGGAAGACGATCGTCTTCACGACGCATTACTTGCAGGAAGCTGACGATATCGCCGATCGGATCCTGTTGTTTAACCGGGGCAGCCTGGTTGCGGACGGCACGCCGGAAGCGATTAAATCGCGTATCGTCAAGCGTTCCGTTTCCTTCCTCACCGACGGCGACGGTACCGAACTGCGAAGCCAGCTTTTGGCGCTCTCCCCAGTCGCGGAGTGCTTCAACAAAGACGGCCGAATCCATGTGACGACGGACGACACGGATGCGGCGCTCGCTGCCTTGTTTACAGCCGGACTTCCCGTCCACGACATACGAATCGAACAGGGTCGTCTGGACGAAGCATTCGAGCAGCTTACGGCCAATCATGAAGAGGAGGCGGTCTAACGATGCGCACGATAACGATGCAATGCAAAGCGGAAATGCTACGGGTATTTCGCAATCCCTATTATGTTTTCTGGTCGCTGTTAATGCCGGTCATGTTCTATTTTATCTTTACTCGGGTTGTCAATACCGGAGCCGACAATCCGGGCGAGTGGCAAGCGCATTACCTGATGTCGATGACAACGTTCAGCGTCATGGGTTCGGCGATCATGACACTCGGCATCCGGCTGGTACAGGAGCGAACCCAAGGGTGGTCCACCTTCATGCGAGTCACGCCGCTCCCCGGGCCGGTATACTTCTTCGGCAAAATGTTCGGCCAAACGATGATGCATCTGTTTTCCGTCGTGTTTATTTTTATCGCAGGGTATTTGATTAACGGGGTATCGTTGCCTTGGCACCTGTGGATCTACAGCGGACTTTGGATTGTGGCGGCTTCGCTCCCTTTCCTCGCGTTGGGCACGCTGGTCGGTCTGATGAAACGCGTCGATACGGCGAGCGGTGTCAGTAACGTATTGTACCTCGCACTAGCTGTCACGGGCGGGATGTGGATGCCAATCGAAGTGCTGCCTAAAGCGATGCAGGCCATCGGCAAATGGCTACCCTCCTACCAGTTCGGCGGCGGTGCCTGGTCGATCGTTCAGGGCGTTGCACCGAGCTGGCGCAACGTGTTGATTTTGCTGGGCTACCTCTTCCTGTTTATGGTACTATCCACATATATCCGAAAAAAACAGGAAGCGGTGTAATTTCACATGAGGTTCGGCAAGTTCGAATTATTTCCGAAAAAATACGGCTGGTTTCCTTACATTTGGCCGATTTATCTCGCTCTTCCCATAGTTAATATTCGCGGAGAGGAAGGCGTCAAACTGTTTATCGGCTGTGCCATGATTGCCCTCTTTGCGGTGACATACCGCCAGTTATACTGGGCTACCGGTCAAACATTTAACTTATGGCTTGCGCTTCAATTAGGGCTGATTCTCGCGCTCTGCGCATTCTATAGTCCATACAATTTCTATCTGGGTTTCTTCACCTCGAACTTTATCGGCTGGTACACCGACCATAAGAAATTTAATATCGCGATATCTTGCTTTGCTGCAGTGGAATTGCTGTCGCTCCTGATTGGCTCCCGGGATCTGCTGGTTACTGACCTACCGTTCCTGGTGCCCTTTCTGCTCATCATGCTGGTGATGCCGTACGGCATCCGTTCCATGGCAAGACGGCAGCATCTGGAGCAGGAACTTGACCGGGCAAACGAACAAATCAAAGAGCTGATCAAGCGCGAGGAACGGATGCGGATCGCCCGCGATTTGCACGACACGTTGGGGCATACCTTGTCCCTGATCACGCTGAAGAGTCAGCTGGTCGAGAAGCTCGCAGGCAAAGACTCCGAGCGGGCCCAGGCCGAAGCGCGTGAAATCCAGCGAACTTCCCGAGCAGCTTTGCGTCAGGTGCGGGAGCTCGTCTCCGACATGAGGGCGATTACGGTTGCGGAGGCCCTGGCCGAAGCCGGCGAAATCTTGCGGGCGGCCGACATCGCCATTGACGTAGAGGGCGATCCGCGGCTAACCGGCGTGTCGGACTTGACGCAGAACATCGTCAGCCTCTGCATCAAAGAGGCGGTGACGAACATCGTCAAGCACAGCCGGGCTACGCGATGCTCCGTCACGGTCGAGATCGCCCCGGCCGAGGTGCGGCTCCAAATCGAGGACAACGGCATTGGGTTGGCCGCGCGGAACGCGGGCGATGGTGATGGCAACGGCGACGGGCCGTTCACGCCGCCGGGCGACAGCGTCGCGGGCAACGGCCTGAAGGGCATGGCCGAGCGGCTGTCGCTGATCGACGGCGCATTAACCGTTGGTCCAGGAGTCCCGGGGCGCTCGGACACTCCCGAATCCGGCTCCCGCCGGGGCACCCGGCTGCGGATCGCGATCCCGCTCATCGTGAAGGAAGCCAACAAAGAGGGGGAAACAGCATGATCCGCATCGTGATTGCCGAGGATCAACGCATGTTGCGGGGAGCGCTAGCCTCTCTGCTCGATCTGGAGGACGACCTTGAGGTCGTCGGCCAGGCCGGAGACGGGGCCGGGGCGCTGGCGCTTATCGAGACCCTGCGCCCGGATGTCTGCCTGATGGACATCGAAATGCCGTTGATGAGCGGACTCGAGGTTGCCGAGAAGCTGCAAGCTCAGGGATCGCCGTGCCGCGTGATCATTCTGACGACGTTTGCCCGGCCGGGTTACTTCGAGCGAGCTGTCAAGACCGGCGTTCAAGGTTATCTGCTCAAGGACGAGTCCAGCGATCGCCTGGCGGAAGCGATCCGCCGGGTGATGGCCGGACACCGCGAAGCTTCGCCGGAGCTTGTCTTCGGCAGCCTCCGCCGGGATAACCCCCTGACCGCTCGCGAGCAGGAGATCCTACGGCTGGCTGCCGAAGGCCGTACCGCTGGGGAAATTGCCGGATCCCTGCACTTGTCCTACGGCACCGTCCGCAATTATATTTCGGAAGTTTTGAACAAGCTGGAGGTCAAAACCCGTATTGAAGCGGTACGCCTCGCGGAGGAGAACGGCTGGATTTGAGCAGCTCGCTGGACACGAAGACACACAAAAGGACGCCGAAGATCGGCGTCCTTTTAAAGTTATATACGATTTTTCGCATACAATAGGGCGCAGACGACGAAAAGTCCGAAATATATTCGGTTTTTCATATAGATTCTAGGACTTCGTTTGGAGGTTGCCTAAATCTGTATGAAATTTCGTATACATTCCTTTGAAATCGCCGAAAACTCCCACATTGTAATCGATTTTTCGCATACATTCTGACCAGAACAACACAATCTGCTCTGCGCCCCTGTCCATTCACTCGCTCAACTCCCCGTCGGACCGCTCCAATCGTGCACCATGCTGCCCTCGAGGAATTTCTCGCAATCCATCGCCGCCATGCATCCAGACCCGGCCGCGGTGATCGCTTGGCGGTACCGCGTATCCTGCACGTCACCGCAGGCGAAGACTCCGGGTACATTCGTTTCCGTTGTTCCCGGCTTGACGACGATGTACCCGTGCTCATCCGTCGCGACCGCGCCGCCGAGGAACTTGGTGTTCGGGGTATGGCCAATCGCCACGAACACCCCGTCGGCTTCCAGCAGCTGTTCCTGATCGCCGGTATTGTTGCGTACTTTTAGGCCCTTCACCTTGCCGCCGTCTTCCGTCACCACTTCCAGGGGCGTGCGATTCAAGGCCCAGCGAATTTTCTCGTTGGCCTTGGCCCGATCCTGCATAATCTTCGAAGCGCGCAGCTCTCCCCGGCGATGCACGATCGTCACCTCCGTGGCGAATCGGGTCAAGAAGTTCGCTTCCTCCATCGCGGAGTCGCCGCCTCCGACAACGAGAAGCTTCTTGCCGCGGAAGAAGAATCCGTCACAAGTTGCGCAGGTGCTGACCCCCCGGCCAACGTTCTCCTGCTCGCCGGGAATCCCCAAATACCTAGCCGACGCTCCCGTCGACAAAATGACCGTTTCGGATTCCAGCCTCTCGCCGCCCTCTAATGTCACTTGAAACGGCCGTTTCGAAAAATCAACCGCCTCGACCCAACCGTTCCTAAACTCAGCGCCAAAGCGCTCCGCCTGCTTACGCATGTTGTCCATGAGCTCGGGCCCCATAATGCCTTCCGGAAAGCCTGGAAAGTTCTCCACTTCCGTCGTCGTGGTCAGTTGCCCGCCGGGCTCCAGGCCTTCGATCACCACCGGGCTCAAGCTCGCCCGCGCCAAATAAATCGCCGCCGTCAGTCCGGCCGGCCCCGTTCCAATCACCAACACTTTATGCATTCGTTCGTACCTCCTTGGTTCCTAGGAATTTGCTCGACCTCTCGATTCCTATGTAAATGGAATGCTCCATCAAATTTTCCCCAAGTTGGACCCGCTTTACCCGCAAACAAACTATTGGACCGACGGAAAAATCGCCTCGATCTTCTCTTTCACCCCACACACCTCATCCACACGTTGAACGTAACGGCGTGCCGTCGATGCCGAAATATTGTAATTCTGCGCTACCTGTTCGTAGGTGACCGCCAGGCCGTGCATTTTGGCCGTCAAATACTCGAGTGCCGCAGCCCAACCTTCCAAATGAGAAATCGTTGGCGTATCCGGATATAACCGGGTGAGAAAATCCGCCCACAACGTCTCCATATCATGCTGCTGTTGAAGATCGAAGCTCCGCTTCATCCGCTCCATCGCCAAATCCACGACCGCCTGCCATTCGTTCTGCCATACCGGTAGCTCTGTCGACACACGGCTGGGATCGACCATGGTCGTCGTCGCCCCGGTTCGAACGGGCAGCGGATTGCTTACGCCGAGATTCCGGAGCACGAACAGAGCCATTTCCTTCAGATAGGCATCTTCCTCCGGCTCCAGCAAAAAGCCTTGCAACGCTTCCTCGACTTCCCGATCAGCGATCAGGCCCAACGCCTGAATCACCTGAAGCTTTGTCTTCGCATCCCCGTGGCGTAGTGCCCAGAAGAACGAAGAGCGGATCAACGGATTCTCCTTCAACTCGGTTGGGATGCCTTGATCCGTGACCTCCCAGCGCTTCATTTGCTCCTCAAACGGCAGCAGGTACTGATAATTCACCGGAAACGGCCCCGCTTCGGGATGCTCACGCTCCTGGGCGAGACAGTTTAAATAATAGTCCGACACGCTCGAGCCGGGGTCCAGCCTTTTGGCCGCATTCCAAAGTTGTTCCGCTTCAGACCGCCGTCCGGTATAATAAGCTGCCACAGCCGCGTAGTGATAGAGGCTCGCTTCAAAGGACGCATCCTCCCCGCGCAGCAGCCGTCTGAAATGGCCAAAGGCCGCGTTGTGACGGCCCAAAATGCCCATCGTCGTCGCCAGCTTGAATACGTGCTCCTGGTGGAAGGGCACGATATTTTCCAATCGTCCGGCCAGCTCCTCCAGCGCCTCGTGGTTCCCTTCATGCTGGTAAAAAATCGCCAGATTACACAAACCATGCAAGTTCCCGGGGTCTTGTGCCAATACCTCCCCCACCGTATCCAACGCTTTGCGGAACAACCCTAGGTAGTAATACCCTAAGGCCAAGTTATTGCGGGCTGCTAAGAAATCAGTGTGGTTCCGCACCAACTCCTCCAGCATTTTGACGGCTTGCGAGAATTTTCCTTCTTCCAGTAACGCGCGAGCCTGATCATGCTCGTATACGCCATGCCGAGACTTGATACTTTTTAACTTCGTCGGCCGGTCCAGTTCGTATTGCAGCAGGTCGATCATCTCTTCGGCTTCGCTTAAAAACTGACCGCTCTCATCCTGCTCCAGATAACTGACGAGCGCCTCTTCGGCCGCTTCGAACATATCCATATTGGCGTAGTTGTTCGCCATGTAGAAATAACATTCCGTCATGGCTGGGTCAACCTCTTCCAAGACGGTCTGTAGCACCTCATTGGAAGCCTCGTAATCTCCCATTTCCGATAAAATCCCGGCCATATTGCAGTGATTCACCGGGTTGCTCGGTTCGTATTCCACGGCTTTTCGAAAATATTTCAATGCCTTGTCATAGCGATAGCGGTCCAACGAAGAGACAGCTCTCTCGAAGAAAAACCCCGCATCCATCGAGAAGGGCAGCACTTTTCCCCGTTTGGTTTTGGTTGGTCGCTTTTTTTCGTTCAAGCAAGGCACCTCCTTTGATTTCATTTCTGATAAGTCTACTTCCCGTACACTCAGGTAAACTCTCCATTCCACAGTATAACATAGGAGAAGCTGTCCTCCCACGGGGAATCCTGCCGGAAAATAACGGATGTGGCAAAGCGGGGGAGGAAAACCGCCTCTCACGGCCGAATAAATAAGATATTTGCAGAGAAAGGAGTTATTCCCATCATGGGGTTCGTCTGGGAGAACATGATCATTGCTGCATTAGCACTCGCTCTTGTGGTCTTTGCCGTCTGGTCCATATTCAGAAATATGCGACATCGAAAATAAAAACCGCCCTATATCTGCAATCATGAGAAGGAGGCCTTGTAAAACGATGGAAGCGAATAACCCCTCGTTTGCCACAATCGATGAATATATCGCCCAATTCCAGCCGGAGATTCAGGACCGACTGCAGCAAATCCGCAAGCTGGTTCGGGAGGTTGCGCCTGACGCGAAAGAGAAAATCAGCTACCAAATGCCGACGTTTGAAACGAATGGCAAAAATCTGGTGCATTTCGCGGCTTTTAAGAAGCATATCGGCTTTTACCCAACGCCTAGCGGTACGGAGGAATTTGCAGAGGAGTTGTCCATTTATAAGGGCGGCAAAGGGTCCGTACAGTTCCCCTTGAATCAGCCGCTGCCGCTGGACTTGATTCGCCGCATCGTTCTCTTCCGCGTGGCGGAAAACCAACGGATCGCGGAAGAGAAAGCCGCGAAGAAACGTTAGAACATAAAAAAAGCCGCCCCTAAGGCGGCTTTTACTCGAATCGTTTTAGACTAAATTCCTCGATCTTTGAACAAAGCGGCGATGGATCCGCCTTCCAGGATAAACTGCGTGGCCCGGGCCAGCATCGGCGCGACCGAGAGCACCTGTACATGGGGCGAATGCAGCTCCGGCTGTGCGATCGAATCGGTGACCACCACCTGGCGGATGTTCGGGTGCTGAAGCTTATCCAGAGCATTTTCGGAAAAGAGCCCATGCGTCGCGCACACGTAAGGGTCCGCCGCCCCCCGTTCTTTCAGGCTTTCCACAACGTTAACGATGGTGGTCCCGGTATCGATCAAATCTTCGATAATGATCGGCGTATGCCCGGCGACGTCGCCAATGACGTGCGTGATCACCGATTCGTTGTGCGTGGGGCGTTTCTTGATCATGATCGCGAACGGCGAATCCAGCCCATTGGCCAGCTTTTCGGCCATCGAAGCGCGTCCCGCATCCGGCGAGACGATCACGGGATTCGGGATCTGCTGGGCCTTCAGATAGTCGGTCATCAAGTCCAGCGCGGTCAAATGATCGACCGGGATGTTGAAGAAGCCTTGAATCGCCGGCGCGTGCAAATCGATCGTTACCACCCGGTTCGCCCCCGCCGTCGTCAGCACATCGGCGAGCAGCTTGGCCGAAATCGGCTCCCGCGGCGCAGACTTGCGTTCCTGCCGGGCGTAACCGTAATAGGGCATAATGATGTTGATCGTTCGAGCAGAGGCCCGTTTCGCCGCATCGATCATCACCAGAAGCTCAACGAACAGCTCATTGATCGGATGGGCTAACGACTGAACGAGAAACACATCGAAATTACGGATGCTCTCTTCATAATGCACATAAATTTCTCCGCTTTTGAATCGCGACAACTTCACTTTTCCGGGTTCGACACCTAACCGGCCGCAGATATCTGACACCAACTTCGGATTGGACGAACCGGAAAACACACGCATTTTGGCTTCCATAATATCCTCCCGAATCCTTATTTACGACTTCCCTCTTCCAGAGGAATCATCGTCCGCCGGCGTCCTTCAAAGGTCGCCAACTCCCGTACGCCCAGGTTATATAGCAGGGTACGTGCCTGATCCAGGTGTTCGCTCAGTTTCTGCGGATCATGGGCGTCCGACCCCACCGTCAGCGGAATCTTCATCTCGATCGCCGCCTGTAAAATCCGTTCACTCGGAAACATCTCCGCGCATGGTTTGGAGAGTCCTGAGGCGTTAAGCTCCATCGCGATCCCGGCCTTCTTAACGGCAGTCAAGGTTTTACGCTCCAGCTGGATCGTCTCTTGTTCCCGCTCCGGACCCGGTTTATAGCCAAAGCGCTTGATTACATCCAGGTGGCCGAGGAAGTCGTAGAACCCCGTCTGCGCGGCCTTCGTCACGGCATCATAATACCGCTCATACACTGCAAACACGTCCTGGCCTTCCCAGTTGTGAACCTGGCGGAAATCCGATACATCCCATTCCCCGAGAAAATGCACCGAACCGATCACATAATCCCACGGATAAGCCGTGATGATTCGCTCGATGCGCGCCTCCCAGCCTTCAATATAGTCGCCTTCCAGACCAACCCGAACATCGATTTGCCCGCGGTATTTCTCCTTCAGCCGAAACGCTTCTTCGACATAACGAGGCAACTCCTCCATCGGCATGGCCATTTCCGGATAATAGGTAGCCGGATCGACATGCAGCAGCGGCATATGGTCGGAGACGCCCAGCTGGGACAAACCGATATCGATCCCCCGGCGTACGTACTCCTCCAACGCGCCAACGGCATGTCCGCAGCGTTCATGATGCGTATGGTAATCGATCAACATCCGTTTATGCACCCCGCTCTAGTCGCGCCGCGGCCGTTCGTGACGCCGCTCCAGCTCCTGCATGATATCATCGAGCGGCAGGTTGCGTTCGCGCAGCAGCACCAGCAAGTGATAGATCAGATCGCTCACTTCGTAACGCAGCTCGTCGTTATCGCCGTTTTTGGCCGCGATGATCGACTCGGCGGTCTCTTCGCCGACTTTTTTGAGGATTTTATCGAGACCTTTCTCAAACAAATACGTGGTATACGCCCCTTCCGGACGTTCCGCGTAACGCTCGGCGATCAGCTGTTCCAGCTCTGCGAGCACCTTGAAGCGATCCTCGGCCCCGCCATTTAACCCAGTTGAAGCTGCCGCTATCTCAGCCTCAGCTGCCGTGCGATAGAAGCAAGTCGGCTCCCCGGTATGGCAAGCTGGCCCATTCGCAATCACCTCGACCAATAGCGTGTCTCCGTCACAGTCGTATTTCAAGGCCGTGATCCGCTGGGTGTTGCCGGAGGTCGCCCCTTTGTTCCACAGCTCAGCGCGCGACCGGCTCCAGAACCAGGTTAATCCGGTTTCCACCGATTTTCGCAGCGACTCGCGGTTCATGTAGGCTAGCATCAGCACGTCCTTGCTGCCCGCATCCTGCACAATCGCCGGAACCAGCCCGGACGCATCCCATTTCACCGCTTGCTCCAGTCCCTCTACAGATAGCGATAATTGCAGCGGTTGTTCATTTCCTACGGTCATCGTATTTCCACCCCTTTGGCTTTCAGCTCTTGTTTCAAATCCGGTATCGCAATTTCTTTATAATGAAAAATCGTCGCCGCCAGCGCCGCGTCTGCCTGTCCTTCGGTAAATACCTCGTAAAAATCGTTCGCCTTTCCGGCCCCCCCGGAGGCGATGACCGGGATCCCTACCGACCGGCTCACCGCGCTCGTCAGCGGCAAATCGAATCCGTCCTTGGTGCCGTCGGCGTCCATGCTCGTCAGCAAAATTTCCCCGGCTCCCCGCTTCTCGGCTTCTTGCACCCAAGCGAGGGCGCGGATCCCCGTCGGCTTGCGTCCGCCGTGGGTGTACACTTCCCACTCGCCCCACTCGGCGTTAAACTTGGCATCTACCGCCACCACGATACACTGGGAACCGAAGCGCCGTGCCCCATCCGAGATCAGCTCGGGATTCACCACCGCCGCCGTATTAATGCCGATCTTATCGGCTCCGGCGCGCAGCAGGCGCTTCATGTCATCGACTTGGGAGATCCCGCCGCCAACCGTAAACGGGATGGCAATTTCGCCTGCCGTTTGCTTCACGACCTCGACCATTGTAGCCCGTCCTTCGTGCGATGCGGAAATGTCCAGGAACACGAGCTCATCCGCTCCCTCCCGATCATACAACGCCGCCAGCTCTACAGGGTCGCCGGCATCACGCAGGTTCACAAAATTCACGCCTTTGACGACCCGCCCGTCCTTCACGTCCAGGCAGGGGATAATTCGCTTTGCGAGCATGCTGGTTCGACTTCCTTTCTATCTATTCTACGTTCGAGGATTTCAAGGATCCAATCGCCGTGATCGCTTGGGTCAAATCGATGTTTCCCGTGTACAGCGCTTTGCCCACGATCGCCCCACCGATCCCTTGATCCGCATGCGCCGCGAGTCGCAGCAAATCGTCCTGCACCGTCACCCCGCCGGAGGCAATCACGGTTTTGCCGGATGCCTGAGCCAGCGATAGGATCGCTTCAACGTTAGGACCTTGCATCATCCCGTCGCGGGAAATGTCCGTGAAGATAAACGTCTCCGCCCCTTTGGCGGCCAACTCCTTCGCCAGCACTTCGGCTTGGACCTCGGATGTTTCCAGCCAGCCGCGCGTGGCGACAAGGCCGTTCCGGGCATCGATGCCGATGGCGACCTGATCGCCGTAAGTGCCCAGCACCGCTTCGGTAAACGCGCGGTCTTCGATCGCCGCCGTGCCGAGAATGACCCGGCTTACGCCCAGCGACAGCAGGCGTTTAACGTCATCCAACGTGCGCAGCCCGCCGCCGACCTGCACCGGCACTTGCACGCTGCGGGCAATTTCGCCGATCAGCTCGTCGTTGACCGGATGTCCGGCCTTGGCGCCGTCCAAGTCGACCAAATGAATAAACGACCCGCCTTGCGCTTCCCAGGAACGGGCCACTTCCACCGGATTGGCATTATACACCGTTTCGCGATCATAATCGCCTTGGACCAGACGCACGCATTGCCCCCCGCGAATATCGATAGCTGGATAAATCATAAAAGATGACATGGATGAAAACGACCTCCCGTCGTAGTTGATCTGAAAACTGCGATGTAATCGTGTAATGATTGCGTTGACTGCAATCGTAGGAATTGATGTGGTGACAGCAATAATCGGATTTGAAGCAACACCTGCAATAACGGTAATTTATGGCGCTATTTCGGCGCGTTCATGCAGTTTGAGCGAAAATAGCGGTATTTTCTGGCGTTATTTAAGCCAAATCGCTGGTTTTGAAGCAACTTGCCCCATAATAACGCCACTATTTACCGCTAATCACCCGCAAACCCTGCCGACCCGCAAAAATAAAGCCATAAATTACCGTTAAAAACGGATCGGATGCAATGTGAAACCTACGCTTCCACCTGCCGCCGCTCCACCAACGTCAGGAAGTTGCGCAGCAGCGCCATGCCAAGCTCGCCGCTCTTCTCGGGATGGAACTGCATCCCGAACACGTTGCCGCGGCCGACGATGGCGGTCACCGGATGGCCGTAGTCGGTCACGGCCAGCACATCCTCTTGCTGCTCGGCTAACACGTGGTAGGAGTGGACGAAGTAGACATGTCCCTCTTCCAGCCCCGCGAGCAGCGGGTTCTCCGGCTGCCGGAACGCCAGCCGGTTCCAGCCCATATGCGGCACCTTGTACCCTTCGGTGCCCGCAAACCGCACCGCTCGGCCCGGCAGCAAGCCTAGCCCCTCGTTCCGCCCATGCTCTTCGCTTTCGCCGAAGAGCAGCTGCATCCCGAGGCAGATGCCGAGCAGCGGCACACCTTGACCGGCCGCCTGCCGCACCACGGCGTCCAGACCCGACGCGCGCAAATGCTCCATTGCGTCGCCGAAAGCCCCAACGCCCGGCAGCAGCACGCCGTCCGCCGCCAGGATCTCCGCCTCGTCCGCGGTGACGCGGCCTTCGTAGCCGAGGCGCTCTACCGCTTTGCTAACGCTATGCAGGTTGCCCATCCCGTAATCCACGATGGCGATGTTCATTGCGTTACAGCACTCCTTTCGTCGACGGCACCCCGCTGACTCGCGGATCGATGCTCGTCGCCTCATCCAGCGCCCGCCCGAGCGCTTTGAACACCGCCTCGATCATGTGGTGCGTGTTCTGACCGTAGTGCACAATCACGTGCAGCGTGATCCGCGCCTCCAGCGCCAGCTTCCACAGAAACTCATGCACGAGCTGCACATCGAAGCTGCCGACCCGATCGGAAGGATATTCCGCGCGATATTCGAAATGCGGCCGGTTGCTAACGTCGATCACCACTTGGGCCAACGCTTCGTCCATCGGAATGAACACGCTCGAATAGCGTTTGATTCCCTTTTTGTCGCCCAACGCCTCCCGGATCACCTGACCCAGGCAGATGCCGATATCCTCCACCGTATGATGGTCGTCGATCTCAATATCGCCGCGTGCTTGGACCGATAAATCAAAATGTCCGTGTTTGGTGAACAAATCGAGCATATGGTTCAAAAAAGGCACGTCCGTTTCCAATTGAGCGCTCCCGCTACCGTCCACCGCAAAGCTCAACTGGATATCGGTTTCATTCGTCTTGCGGCTGACGCTCGATTGTCGAGCCGCCGTTCCCTCGTTATTCAAATTAGCCATGTTCGTTCCCCGCCTTTCCTTCCTGCTGCAGCCGGACCTCGATCGCCCGGGCGTGGCCTTCCAGGCCTTCCCGCCGCGCCAGCTCCATAATGGTCGCCCCGTTCTCCAGCAGCGCTTCCTTGCTATAGTAAATCAAACTGGATTTCTTAATAAAATCGTCCACATCGACGGGCGACGAGAATCGCGCCGTGCCGTTGGTCGGAATGATATGGTTCGGTCCGGCGAAATAATCGCCAACCGGCTCCGAGCTGTACGGCCCGAGGAAAATCGCCCCGGCATTCTCCACCCGCCCCAGATAACCCATCGGATTCTCCACGATCAGTTCAAAATGCTCCGGCGCCAGCTGATTAATCACGTCGATTCCTTCTTCGATCGAATCGACGAGTAGAATCGCGCCGTAACGCTCGATCGAAGCTCCGGCAATCGCCTTGCGCGGCAGCGCGGCCAGCTGCCGCTCCACCTCGGCCTGGCACGACTTCGCAAATGCCTCCGACGGCGTCACGAGGATCGCCGACGCCATCTCGTCGTGTTCGGCCTGGGACAGCAGATCCGCCGCCACATAGGCGGGATTGGCGCTGTCGTCGGCCAGCACGGCGATTTCACTAGGACCGGCGATACTGTCGATATCGACGACGCCGTACACTTCGCGTTTCGCCAACGCGACGTAGATGTTGCCCGGCCCGCAGATTTTATCGACGGGCCGGATCGTGTCGGTGCCGTACGCGAGCGCGGCAACCGCTTGAGCCCCGCCGACCCGGTAGATTTCGTGCACGCCGGCTTCCGCCGCGGCCACGAGGATATACGGGTCGATCCCGGCTTTGCCGCCCGTCGCCGGCGGCGTCACCATCACGATCTCCGGCACGCCCGCCACCTGCGCGGGGATCACGTTCATGAGCACGGAGGAAGGGTAGGCCGCCTTCCCGCCAGGAACGTAAACCCCGACGCGCTTCAGCGGCCGGATGATTTGTCCCAGCAAGCTCCCGTCCGGCTGCAAATCCATCCAGGAATTGCGTTTCTGCCGGGCGTGGAACGCCCGAATATTCGCGGCCGCTGCCTGAATCGCGGTAACGAACGACGGCTCTACCACGTCATACGCCGCTTTCAGCTCCTCCTTCGTCACACGCAGCCCCGACGCTTCCAGCTTCATGCCGTCAAATTGCTCTGTGTAACGAAGCAACGCCGCATCGCCTTCCATTTTGATCGCCTGGACGATCGTCTTCACCGCTTCGTTCTGTTCTGGCGATCCGTATTCCACTTCCCGCCGCAAATCAAACTCCTCTGCCGATACCAGTTTCATCATCCGGCATCCCCCTGCTTTCCTCACATATATCGTTTCTCGTCGCACCTTAAGCCTGCTTGACCTCATCCCGCCGAATCACCTTGCTCAGCGCATCGCATACGGCTTGAATCTCGGCGTTCTTCATCCGGTAGCTGACGCGGTTGGCGACCAAACGGCTGGTGATGTCAAAAATCTTCTCCATCTCGACCAACCCGTTCTCCTTAAGCGTCTGCCCGGTTTCAACCATATCGACAATCCGATCGGCCAAACCGATCAACGGCGCCAGCTCAATCGAGCCGTTCAGCTTGATCACTTCAACCTGTTGCCCATGCTCACGGAAAAATTGCGATGCCACGTTCGGATATTTCGTCGCGACTCGCTGCTGGATCCCCGGTTTCCAATCCGGCAGCGCGATGACCGACATGCGGCAGCGAGCAATGCCGAGATCGAGTAACTCGTAAACGTCCCGGTTCTCCTCCATTAACACGTCTTTGCCGACGATGCCGATATCGGCCACCCCATATTCTACATAAGTCGGCACGTCAACCGGCTTCGCCAGAATAAACTCCATGCCGATATCCGGAAGTGGAATGACCAGCTTGCGGGTTTCGTCCACATCGTCCGGAATCTGAATGCCCGCCTCGCGGAACAAGGCGGATGCTTTCTTATTAATACGCCCCTTGGGCATGGCGACTTTGATGATCTGTTTCAATGGATTGCGACCTCCTTGCAGGCACTATCTTGCCTTGAGTCAAAAGCTAACAAACGTCAGGATATCGCCGTACGATGCTCCGAGCGGTCCTGCCTTTCGTGAGGATTCCGGCGCACTTAGCAAATCCTCCGGACCCTCGGCACGGCGCATCAGCACGCTGCGACCTTCTCCGCGCAGCCGTTCCGCTTCGGTGAACGCCCGCTTCCGGTTCGGCGCATCATACTGCAGCAAGTCCGGCAACTCCGCTTCGCTTGCAAGGCCCCCCACTCCGTCCAGAATCCGATTCGTCTTCAGCGAGAAGCCCGTCGCCGGCGCGGGGCGGCCGAACTGCTGCAGCAAATTGTCGTACCGTCCGCCGCTGCACACCGGGAAACCCAGCTCCGCCGCATATCCTTCAAACGTCATGCCTGTATAATAGGAAAAGTCCCCGATCATCGTGAGGTCGATCATCACATGTTCGGCTACGCCAAAATCCTCCAGCGCCTCCCACACCTGGCAGAGATGGCGGATCGACGTTTGGGCGAGCGGATTTCCGCTCAGCTCCAACGCTTGGCCGCAGATTTCCTTCCCACCGCGCAAGCGGAGAATTCCCTCCAGCTCGTCACGTTGCTGCGGCGACAGGGATAATTCCGCCAGCGTCTCTCGGTAACCGACGTAATCGCGGTGCAGCAGCCCGTCTTTGAGCGCCTCTTGAATATCTTCACGGCCTGGAACCACATCTTCCAGCAGGCCGTTCAGGAAGCCGACATGCCCGACGGCGATCTTAAACGACTTTACGCCAGCGGCCTGCAGCGAAGCTACCGCCAAGGCAATCACCTCGGCGTCCGCATCCGGGGAATCATCTCCGACCAGTTCCACTCCGGTTTGAAAAAACTCCGCCTCCCGTCCCGCCTCTTCCTCAATCGCCCGGAACACGTTGGCGTGATATGACAAGCGGAGCGGCAGCGGTTCTTCTTTGAGCAAAGAAGAGACGACACGGGCGATCGGCGCCGTCATATCGGAACGGAGCACCATCGTGGTGCCCCGATTATTCAGCAATTTAAACAGTTTCTGATCCGACGTCGAGCTGGCTACGCCTACCGTATCGTAATATTCCATTGTTGGCGTCATGATCTGCCGGTAACCCCAACCGGCCATGCAATCCAGCACGCGCCGTTCGATGGCCCGCAGTTTATCCACGGCAAAAGGCAGATAGTCGCGGACACCCGCCGGTTTTTCAAAGCCTTTTGGTTTCGACAAGTGTTTCACCTCACCGTTCTTCTGTCATACATCAATTTTTTCTTTATTATATTAAAGTGCTACCATACTACCAAAGTAAAGAGTAGCCCAATTTTATCATATTTTCTTTTGGACCGTCAATCGCTTCTTCCTCTCTATGTCCTTCCCTAAAGTATTCCCCAAGCCGGTGCCGAAACCCTTGCTCCTTGCCGAAAAAACGCAACAAACCGGTCTGGTAACCCAGACCGGCAGAGGATGCTCAAAGTTACATATTTACGCCAACCGAGGAACTTTGGCCGCTTTCCCGCCGCCCGGACGGTTTATTTTTGCGCAAGGAAGCCGGCACATTCCCGAGAAACCACGCAGCGAACGGCAACCGCCGGAAGCAGAACTGCACGAACGCCCAGGATAGGAACAACGCTCCCAATGAGCCGACTACGATATAGAAGAGATAGCCGAACGAAGCGCCGGGCAGCCTTTGTTCGCTCCAGAAAAGCCGATAAACGAACAGGACAAACGGATGAAACAAATAGATGCCAAAGGAGAGCTCACCCAGTCGGGTCAGCGATCGGGTCCATAAGCCTGAGCCTTTTCGCTGGATATAAAATGCCGCCTTCATTAATACCAATGCGGAAAATAAGGAGTGAACGTTCCATAATAACTCAAACCAAAGAGAGTTCGGCGAACTGAGGCCCTGACGGAACGAATACCAGAGCTGGACATGAACCAGGGCGATTGCCAGCCATCCCATCCATAAAGCAGCCGTCCATCCCTTTTGGAGCTTCGGCAGCGCTTTCCATTCCATCGTGAGCCAGATTTTGATTTTGCCAAAATAGATGGCCAATACTGCACCAAGCATGTAATAACCCATATAAGAAATCGCGAAGCTTGCTTTATTCGGCAAATGCAGCTCGTATTTGTTCAAGAACACGAATCCCCATTGCAGCGCGAGACCGCAGGGGAGAATCAGAGCGAGCAGCACGCGGTGATTGCGAAAGGATTGAAATAACCACAAGAAGAGCGGAAACAACAGATAAAACTGAATGCTGATAAACACGAAATAGAGATGGGTGTAGGCCGTGCCGGTCAGCAGCGCCGTCCCCAGCGACTTTAGCTCGTACATCTTGGAATTATTGATGAAATCATGGCGGTAGAACGCCACAAGCAGAAAATAACAGCAGGAGACCAATACATATGGCAAGAGGATATAAGTTAGGCGTTTCTTGTAGAACTTGCCCACCAACTTGCGACTGATCGGCTGATCGTAGTAATTGTAGAAGAGCACGAAACTGCTGAGGAAGATAAACGACGGGGTTCCGATTTTGAAAAAAATGTTCATCCAATTATAAAAGTAGTAGACCGGTGAATTCAACGCTTGTTCCGCCGCCGCGAACGAGGAAGCATGTACCTGGATCACGCTGATGATGGCTAATGCCCGAAAGATGTCCAGCTGCGGCAAACGCTCTTTGACCACCTTGCTCACTCAACCAACCCCTATTCATAATTAAGAAGAAGCCTTATTTATGTACTAGACGCCCGTTTTTGGCAAAAGTTTCTATCGTGTGCTCTTTTCACTATACCAGAAGTTGGTCCATCGTAAAACCGTTTGACCTTCTTCGCCGTCTTTAACTACAGGGAATGAAATTACCGGCCGGCAATCCCTATTCGCTGCATTTCATATGGGAAGGAAGGGGCCCGAATTGGAAGAGAGAGAATGGGCTGCCGCTGCCTGCAGCGGAGACGAACAAGCCTTTTACCAGTTGATATCCATCCATCGGCGAAAGCTCTACGGCATCGCCTACAGCTATCTGCGCAACGAAGCGGACGCCTTGGAGGCGATTCAGGAAACGGTGTGCAAGGCTTGGATCAAATGCCGGCGCCTAAAGGATCCTGAAGTCGTTCCCGGTAAACAATCGATCGAGGTACGCTTGTATATGCATCAAAGTGCTGAATCCAAGATAGCGATGCCATACCGCGTTGAGGATCATTTTACGGACGATAAAGGGAACACCTATCGAATTCTGAGCGAAAATGACTTCCCCTCGTATCGTCTTGATGACGACGTGGAGACGATCAGTTTCAAACTGGAGTCGCGTCAATATTCCCAACCGCTGAACTTCACGCTAACGGAAACCTTGGACTACAAACCCCAACAATTCAAGATCCCACTCAAATAATACGCAAAAAGCGGTCCCGATCGGCAAGTCGCCGGTTCGAGGCCGCTTTTTTTAATTCAGCTTAACTTCTAACGCTTGCCACAATGCTTATATCCGCCAAAATCACCGTTTTGCAATTCTAACACTGACCACAATGCTTATTGTCTCTATTTTCTGCCGTAATCAGGTGTTTTCCTCGAAATAGCGTTGCTCAGCGTCGTTAGAATCTCAACAGCGCCGAATTGGTCACAATAGCGTTCCTAGTCAGCTAGCGTTAGCGCACCAGCATATGTGTCTCGCTCGTTAAGATACATCGAGATCGAGTTACTCCTCCATGCAACCTGACTAGCCGAGTCTTACTGCCACTTCGAGCTCCCTAGGTCATGCGTGCATCAACTAGGGCTCTTCCGCTCCAGCACCCGCAGCGGATTACCGCCGACAAAGGTGCCCGGAGCCACGTCTTTATGTACCACTGATCCGGCCGCGACAACTGCGCCGTCCCCGATCGTGACGCCAGGGAGAATGGTGCTGTTCGCCCCAATCATTACCTCGTCGCCAATCCGTACCTCACCCAATCGGTATTCCTTGATCAGGTACTCATGGGCCAGGATCGTTGTGTTGTAACCGATCACCGAGTTACGCCCGACGGTTATCAACTCCGGAAAAAATACGTCAACCATCACCATCAGCCCAAACGCCGTATGCTCGCCGACCTTCATACCCAAAACCCGTCGATAAATCGCATTCTTAACGGAAAGAATCGGGCAGTACCGGGCAATTTGGATAAAAATAAAATTGCGGACGCCCTTCCACGGGCTTACCGTTCGGTATAGCTGCCAAAGCGCGTTAGGCCCTTCGACCGGATACCGTTTGACTTGTCTCACGACTTCACCGGCTCCCAACCTAAGATACCGTAAAGATCGGTCATATCCTGGAGGATGTAGTCAGGATCATACTTACGCAGCACCGCTTCGCCTTTCAAAGACCAAGCCACACCGGCAGACTGCACGCCGGCCGCCTTCGCACATTGCAGATCTGCCGCACTGTCACCAACCATCAGCGTTCGCGCTGGATCGGCGTTCAACTCGCGCAGCGCCGTCAGAATCGGTTCGGGATGCGGCTTGGGATGCTTCACGTCCTCCACCGTTACGATTGCCTTCATATACGGTTTGAACCCGAACATGTCCAAGGCGAGCAGCGTTGTTTCCTTGATCTTTGTCGTGACGATGCCCATCGTGATCCCCCGTTCGTGCAGCCTTGAGATCACTTCCTTCACATGCGGAAAGTCACGGATCAGTTCATCATGACGTTCCCGATTGTATTTCCGGTAATCCGCCACCAGATCGGCGACGTCCTGCCTACCCGAGAAAGTCTGCAGTTGATGCTCCAGCGTCATCCCCATATGTGGGATCATTTCTTCCCGGGTATGCGGCTTCAAGCCGTTCTTCTCAATGACATGCTCAAATGTCGTAATAATCAGTTCGTTGGTATTAATGATCGTTCCGTCTAAATCAAATAACACGGTGTCTATCATGCAGTCGCTACTCCTTCTTCTCTTCCGGAACTTCCGGTTGTTCCTCCGTTGTCTTGGCCGGCTCCACCTTCACCGGTTCGGCATTTCCAACTGCTCCTGGCACCTCCACAGCGGCTACCTTCGTGGAAATAATCGGATCGCTGTAGTACGGCAAATCACTTACCGTACGGCGTCGCACAATAATGAAAATAACAGCGGCAATCACAATCCCAATGGCGAGCAGTTGCGAAATACGGACGTTACCGTAAGACGGGGCCAGATAGCCCAACTCAAAGCCGAACCAGGTCATCGGCGACCACAGCCCGTTCACGAACGAAGCGAGCCAAGCAGCCCCTTGGAAAGCCAGGCTGTCGGTCCGCAGCGCTTCAATGAAGAACCGTCCGATCGAATACCAAATGAAATACGACGCGAACAATTCACCAGACCGCAGAAACTTCTGTCTGCGCAAGATGAGAAGCAAGATCAATCCCACCAGGTTCCATAACGATTCATATAAAAACGTAGGGTGATGGAACGTCCCCTGCACATTCATTTGATTTACGATAAACGACGGCAGGTGCAGGCTATTTCGCAAAAATTCTTCGGTCGTCGGGCCGCCATAAGCTTCCTGATTGACAAAGTTCCCCCAACGCCCAATCATTTGCCCGATAATGAGCCCCGGGGCACAAATATCAGCAATTCTCCAGAAATTATATCCACGGCGCCGAACAAAGATCACCGCGCAAATAATCGCACCGATGAGCGCTCCGTAAATCGCGATACCGCCGTTCCAGATCTTAAAGACATCCCAGAAGTTATTTTTGTAATCGTCCCACATAAATGCGACGTAATAAATCCGCGCGGCAATAATTGCCGACGGCACCCCCAGCAACAGCAAGTCCATAAAGAATTCCTGGGGAATGCGGAATCGCTTCCCTTCCCATACCGCTAACAGAAGGCCAACCAATGCAGCGCTTCCTAGAATCAGCCCATACCAGTGTACTTTCAAGCCCCCGATGGAAAATGCGATCGGGTCCAATAACAAAGTGCCCATCGTTCACGCTCCTAATCCAAATCGTCGATATCTTCCGCAATCGTTTCGGTCAGTTTTGTCGTAAACTGCAGCGCGGCGTTATACCCCATCCGCTTCAAACGGAAGTTCATCGCAGCCACCTCGATGATAACAGCCAAGTTCCGCCCCGGGCGTACAGGAATCGTGGCCAACGGCACATCGGTATCGATGATTCGCGTCGTCTCCTCATCCAGCCCCAACCGATCATATTGCTTCTCCTGCTGCCAAGCTTCCAATCTGACCACCAGCGTAATCCGCTTATTGTTACGGATCGCCCCGGCGCCAAACAACGTCATGACATTGATAATCCCGACACCGCGGATTTCCAACAGGTGACGGATCAGTTCGGGTGCCGAACCATGCAATTGATTGTCCGAGGTTTGCCGGATTTCTACGGCATCGTCCGCAATCAGACGGTGACCGCGCTTCACCAGCTCAAGTGCGGTTTCGCTCTTCCCGATACCGCTGCTGCCCGTAATCAGCATCCCTACGCCATAAACATCGACGAGAACCCCGTGAATGGTCGCCGTTGGCGCCAGCTTCCGTTCTAGAAAACTCGTGATCCGGCTCGAGAGTATGGTTGTGGCCATGCTGCTGCGAAGAACCGGGATTTGCTTCTCCGAACTGATTTCAATTAATTCTTCCGGCACATTCCAAGACCGAGTGACGATAATGCAGGGAGTTTCCTCACTGCTGCATAAACGCTCCATACGATCTCTGCGCTCTTTCTCCGGAAGCATCTCAAAGAAAGCCAACTCCGTTTTCCCCAAGATCTGAACGCGCTCCGGCGGATGGTATTCAAAATAGCCGGCCATTTCCAGACCCGGACGATACAGATCATCCACCGTGATCGCACGCTTTAAGCCCTGCTCTCCGGAAACCACCTCGAGCCCGAACTGGTTAACCAATTCGGATACTTTCACTTTTTTAGCCATGGTGCTCTTCCTTTCCCCTGCCGGCATCCCCAACGGGTTCCTCGTCTCAACAAGCTCCGGCTCCAATATAAGCTGCCATTACGGCATTCATTCATCTTGTTACAGGATCACTCAATGTATTCATCGTAAAGGAAATTGTCACGTAAATCAATCATTGCCCCGGGAGCAACCCCGGGTTCCATGTTTCGGAGCTGTCAATCCTCCCGCTTAACAAAAAAACCGCCCCGAAGGGCGGTTTCTTCAACGCTTAACGGTTTAGCCGAAGAATACGTTGCGTTCTGTTTCTTTGTCGAAGATATGAATTTTGTTCATATCGATCGCCAGTTTAACATTGTCACCTTCACGCGTGTTGGAGCGGCCGTCTACGCGAGCGATCAGGCCGTCGCCGCCAGCACCGTTCAGGTACAATTGCATTTCGTGACCCAGGTTTTCCGTCAGGTACACGTTAGCGGTGAATGCAGTTTGCGGCGAAGCTTCCAGGAATACTGGCTCTTCATGGATGTCCTCAGGACGAATACCCATGATGACTTCTTTGCCGATGTAGCCTTTTTCTTTCAGAACGGTTGCTTTACCTTGAGGCACAACAACGTCCATGTTGTTCGCTTTGAAACGAACTGTACCGGCTTCTTCTGCCAGAGTACCGTTTACGAAGTTCATCGTAGGGGAACCGATAAATCCAGCAACGAAGATGTTGCCCGGTTGGTTGTACAGCTCTTCTGGAGAAGCAGCTTGTTGGATGATACCGTCGTGCATAACCACGATGCGGTCACCCATCGTCATAGCTTCGATTTGGTCATGGGTTACGTAGATGCAAGTGGTTTCCAAACGTTTAACCAGTTTCGTGATTTCCGCGCGCATTTGACCGCGCAGTTTAGCATCCAAGTTGGAAAGCGGTTCGTCCATCAGGAACACTTGAGGATCGCGGACAATTGCGCGGCCCAAGGCAACCCGTTGACGTTGACCACCGGAAAGAGCTTTAGGTTTGCGATCCAGCAAATGCTCGATGTCGAGGATCTTTGCAGCTTCACGAACGCGTTGGTCGATTTCGTCTTTCTTCACTTTACGCAATTTCAAACCAAACGCCATGTTTTGATAAACGTTCATGTGCGGATACAACGCGTAGGATTGGAATACCATCGCGATGTCGCGGTCTTTCGGAGCAACGTCGTTCACGACGCGGTCGCCGATGTACAATTTACCTTCAGTAATTTCTTCCAAACCAGCGATCATCCGAAGAGTTGTGGATTTACCGCAACCAGATGGACCTACCAGTACGAGGAATTCTTTATCCGCAATATCAAGGTTGATGTCTTCTACGGTTGCTTTTGCAGCACCCGGGTATTTTTTGAAAATGTGTTCTAAGCGTACGCCTGCCATGTGTTTGGCCTCCCATAAGTAAATTTGTTGGTAAGGGTTCTATGACCTTTATGAAATCGGATACATTTTATATTTATATATTAGTCGATAGGAGTTCACCCATCCATCCACATACTGCACAAAAAACTCATGGCCTTTTCGTCACTTTATACAATAAGAGCTCCAGCTTGACCAAAACAGCGTCGTTAAACGTCCGCACATCCAGTCCGGTCTCCTGTTTGAATTTATCAATCCGATATAATAAGGTATTCCGGTGAATATAAAGCCGTTTGGCGGTTTCGCTAACATTACAGTCCAACGCAAAAAACGTCTCCAGCGTCGTCAACGTCTCCTCGTCTTGCAACAGGCCGGCACGGTCCCCAAGCTCCAGGGTGAACTGACGGCGTTGCTCCTCCGGGATACTGTATACGAGCCTCTCCAACTTCAGCTCCCAAGGCAAGTGGATTTGATCGGTAATATTAAACACTCGACCGAGGGCCAGTGTCTGACGCAAGAACAACGTGGCGGATGCCAACTCTGTCTCCCCGATTAATGTGCCCCCTACCGTCAGATGAAATCCCCCGACCCATTCGTTGGTTACGAGCTCGTATAGCCCTTGGCAAAGCGCGCCCAGCAGGTCTCGTTCTGTCTCCGCCGCTTCTTCGCTCTCTTCCCGCAAGCTCACAAACAGCTCTTCGGCCAGCAGGATCAGCCAATCCTCTTTCAGCGGGATTAAGATCACTTCACCGCCGAAATAACTCTTCAAGAGCTTGTTCAGTTTCGAAAAAGAAAGGGCCTGACCTTGCCCCGAACTCTCCCAATTCAGCAAAAAGGGCAGCATTCGTCCCTTCAGCTTCGGCTTCATGGAATAATGCTCGGGAAGCGGCTGGTTTAGTTCTCCCAACTCTATACGCTCCTGCAACCATTCCCCTAGTTGAATGCTGCGTGTCTCATCGTCTCGCTTCGGGCTTGGTATCATATGAGACGATTCTCGAGCCGCGGACAAAAGCAATTGAATGAGTTGCGCCTCCGCCTCGGTTACCTGGGAAAGCTCCGTCTCAAGCACGCGAACGTTTCCTTGCTGGCGTTCCACGAGCCATACCCACCGATGCTCGATACGAAAAGGACCGGAACTCCGGCCATCTGAATTCGGAATGGCGTCGTTCCAGGCCTGTAATTGCCACACGCTCTCCGATAATGACGTACCGATAACGCTCTCCACTTGCTGTATCAGCCATTTGATTTCCATAGCGTTGCCTTTCTCTCCATGCATTTTAGTGTTGATTAAATTCATTTTATCATACCCGCTGGTGTAAACGTAAATCCCGCTTTAGCGCAAAAAAGCCGTCAACCCTAAGGTCAACGGCTTTGGATATGAGCCATGAAGGACTCGAACCTTCGACACCCTGATTAAAAGTCAGGTGCTCTACCAACTGAGCTAATGGCTCATAAAAACTGGTGGAGGCTGATGGATTCGAACCACCGAACTCGTCAGAGAACAGATTTACAGTCTGCTGCGTTTGGCCACTTCGCTAAGCCTCCATATGAATTATGCTACCCGAATTACCCGAAAATAATGTAGGAGCATAAAAGTGGCTCGGGACGGAATCGAACCGCCGACACGAGGATTTTCAGTCCTCTGCTCTACCGACTGAGCTACCGAGCCATAGGTTTTACAGAAAAATTCCAAAAAAATAAAGCGGTGAAGTTGGTCACTTTCCCACTTTACGGTGGAAATATTTAAATAAATGGCGGAGCCGACGGGATTCGAACCCGCGGTCTCCTGCGTGACAGGCAGGCATGTTAGGCCTCTACACCACGGCTCCGCGTGAAGTAAATGGTGCCGGCGAGAGGACTTGAACCCCCAACCTACTGATTACAAGTCAGTTGCTCTACCAGTTGAGCTACACCGGCACGGTGTAAAAATGATTTGTTTGCAAGGTGTCGATGATGGTGGAGGCTGAGGGGATCGAACCCCCGACCCTCTGCTTGTAAGGCAGATGCTCTCCCAGCTGAGCTAAGCCTCCGAGATGTTATGGTAGCGGCGGAGGGGATCGAACCCCCGACCTCACGGGTATGAACCGTACGCTCTAGCCAGCTGAGCTACGCCGCCACAATATAAGCTTGTACAAATGGCGGAGAGAGAGGGATTCGAACCCTCGCACCGCTTACGCAGTCTAACCCCTTAGCAGAGGGTCCCCTTATAGCCACTTGGGTATCTCTCCAAGCCATAAATTCAAGGTTTAATCCTTGAAAACTGGATACGAAACGGTTTTGCGTGTTAGATTTTTGGATAAGCCCTCGACCGATTAGTACCTGTCAGCTCCATACATTGCTGCACTTCCACCTCAGGCCTATCAACCTCGTCGTCTTCAAGGGGTCTTACTAATTGGGAAATCTCATCTTGAGGGGGGC